>CAZSUT010000010.1:8541-41194 GCA_964610095.1 uncultured Nitrospirales bacterium
CTGGCGTACGCAAACGGCACCAACGACGTCTCCAAGGCTATCGCAACGCTCGTCGGCAGCGGCGTCACCAACTATCGCACCGCGATCATCTGGGGGACGATCTGGACGGTCGCCGGCGCGGGCCTCTCGGTCCTCGTGGCGAAGGCCATGCTGAAGACCTTCAGCGCCGGGCTCATTCAGCCCGGGATTGCGACGCCGCCCGCGTTGGCGCAGGCGATCCTTGTCGGCGCGATGGCGTGGGTGCTAGTCGCCTCGAGGACCGGCCTACCGGTGTCCACCACGCACGCGTTGACCGGCGCGCTCGTCGGCGCGGGGCTGATGTCCATCGGCAGCCAAGGACTTGCCTGGCCGGCTATTACCGGCAAGATCGGTCTTCCGTTGCTGCTGAGTCCGGTCCTGGCCTTGGCGGTCTCGTTTCTCTTTCATCCCATGGTCCGGCTTGTCGCTGAACGCTGGGAGGGCGCCTGCCTGTGCCTGATGCCGGCGTCCCGCGCGTTGGTGACCATCGATGCGCGGGGGAACACCCGCACGTTGATACAGGCAAGCGCGTTCGGGCAGCCTGTGGTGGCAGTGCCGGCCCAATGCGATCGCGCGGGATTGAGCGGACTGACGGTCGGTTTGGACAGCATCCACTGGCTCTCCAGCGGGCTGGCATCGCTGGCGCGTGGGGCGAACGACACACCCAAGATCATGGCGATGCTCCTGCTGGGGAGTGCCGTGGCGTCCTGGCCGAGTATGACCGTACAGCTCGGCACGCTGGCAGCCGTAGCGCTGGCCATGGGGCTCGGCAGTTACATCGGCGGTCTCCGCGTGACCGAGGTTCTGGCCGAAAAGGTCACGCGCATGGATCATGTCGAGGGGCTCTCAGCGAACCTCACGACGTCTTCGCTGGTGCTTGTTTCGGCTACCATGGGGTTGCCCGTTTCGACGACGCACGTCAGCAGTTCCGCGATTATCGGCATCGGGCTTCTGAAGGGCCTGAAGGCTGTCCGCTGGACGACCGTGCGGGACATGGTGCTGGCCTGGCTCGTCACGCTGCCAGTGGCCGGGTTTCTTGCGGCGCTGGCGTATTTCATACTGGCCAGGATTGGTTGAGATTCCGCCCACCCGCGTCTGCCCCCAAATGGCAAGTTCACGCTAATGCTCTCTCTTTTTCTCATGAGTCTGGCCGCATTTCTTGCCGCCGGACTAACTCTCTTTTCCGGTTTTGGCCTTGGAACGCTGCTATTGCCGGTTTTGGCCCTCTTCTTCCCTGTCGAAATCGCCATCGCACTCACGGCAGTTGTGCACCTCTTAAACAACTTGCTGAAACTCCTCTTATTAGGACGATATGCCGAGAGAACTGTGGTCCTCCAGTTCGGGGTGCCTGCTCTTCCAACCGCGTTCCTAGGAGCGTGGGTGCTTGGATGGCTGGCTAACCTCGCTCCATTGATGAGCTATCAAATCTTGGGCCGTGACATGCACGTCATGCCCGTAAAGGCAGTCATCGCTATGCTTCTGGTTGTATTCGCCATTTGGGAGTTGATCCCGACAGCTGGGACGGTCTCGTTCGAAAAGAATTATCTTTTTCTTGGTGGACTGTTGAGCGGGTTTTTCGGCGGGCTTTCAGGTCATCAGGGGGCATTACGCAGTGCGTTTCTGCTGAAGAGCGGGCTCTCAAAGGATGGTTTTTTAGGTACCGGTGCGGTGATTGCGTGCCTGGTCGATATTGCTCGCATTACTGTGTATGGTGCCGCATTTCCCTTAACCACTGCGACGGCAGATCCTTTCCTGCTCCCTGCAGTGATCGGCTCTGCCTTGTTGGGAACATGGTTGGCAAATCGGTACGTCAAGAAGCTGACGATGAGCGCAATTCAAGCCCTTGTCTTCATCATGCTGCTGGGGATCGCTATAGGATTAGCTATCGGAGTGATCTAATTGCTCAGAAGCTGAAGTTGGCCCGGAGGCTGTAGGCAGTCACGGTCGAAAAATCCGCTTCGGCGACGAGGCTGAAGGGTATCACTGGCGGAGCGATCTTGAGGCCGACGAACCCTTTCGTCAGGTTCTGCGTTTCCCGGAAGTCCACTCCATTCGCCATCCGAATCGCCGCCGAGTCCGTCCGGCTGTTGACGAGCAATTGTCCGATGCCGGCATAGGGCGTGAGGAACAGAATCCCCTTGCTGATTGAGAGATCGGCGCTATACGTTTCGAGATGCACTTGTGATCCGCCGAACAGCTTGGTGCCGCTGACCCGGACCGCCACCGCCGGCGCGACCACTCCCCCGCTCAGTATTGCCCACTTGATCTCCCCGCCGATGAGCGAAATGTCGCTGGACGGGATTGCCGCGTAGCTGGCTCCGATGTCCAGGTTGAAGGGAAGCCCCTTCTGGACATGGAGCCGCGGGATCACCAGATAGGATGGCGGATTGGAATCCTGCACCGCCCGCTGCCAGAAACTGGAGTGCTGCGAAATCTTGACGGCCGTCGCTTCCACGCCGGCATCGAGTCCGAGAACACCCAGTGGAGCTGCCGGCGCTAGGGGAAAGTAGCTGGCGGCAAATCCAAGTTGACGGGTCAGGGACCTGAAGTCCTCCCGAGTGAGGTTCCCGCTGAGCTGAATATCATCGCCGGTGGCCCGAGCGGGCTCGGCGGCCCCGAATGTCAGGACGATGATGAGCGTCAGAAATCCAACGCGGAGAAAAATTTTTCGCATGGCTCTCCCTCCGTCGTCATCTTGTCTGTGTGCTGCTGCCTTTGCCGAAGTGCAGAGCATAGCACAGTACTTAGCAGCAGCAATTGGCGGCGGTGAGATTGACTAATGGAGTCCTAAAGTTGGTACTATCGTCCGATATCGGCCAACGGTTCGTGGGTGACCATGATGGCGCCACGGGGGTTGGGTTGCAGCGTGTTGGCGGCCGCCAGTTGGTCCCGAGCGGGCGTGGTCTGGCACTCCGGGGTGGTCACGAATCCCCAGTGCTGGTTGTCGCGACAAATGTTGTCCAGCATCAGCGCTTCGGCGTGGTGAAACAGCAAAATTCCACTCAGCATATTGTTGAAGCAGACGTTGCCCTTGAAATCCGGGCGCGTGCCGGGGTCGCGGGCGGCGAGCCCGAAATGGTGATTCGCGAAGCACCGGTTCTGCGCGACGTAGGGGCGGGCGCCGGCGAACACGAAGATGCCGGATTCGCGGTTGTAGCAGACCTCGTTGTCGATCATGGTTGCCCGGCAGTTGGGCCCGTACATGACGACCCCCGACAGGATGCCTTCGGTTGCACGGCACGCGCTGATGGTGCAGGTGGAGTCCAGGACGTTCATGGCGGAGTTCTGATCGCTGCCGACGTAGCGGAAGGTGATCCCCATGATGCGGCCGCTCGGGACGGACTGCAGATACAGCGGCCCGCCTCGCCGGCTGAAGATCTGCACCGCATCCCGTCCCGCGCCGATCAGCAGGATGGGACGGTCCAAGATGACGATCTTGTCCTCGTAGACGCCGGGCCTGATGAAGATCTGGTCCTCAGGCTTCGCGTGCTTCAGCGCGGCGCTGGGACGTTCAAAAGCCGACGGGTCCGAGGCGTCAACGATCAGGGTGTCTCCGCTGGCGGGATTGGGGGGAGGGGTGTTGAGTAGGTCCATCCCCGCAAAGGTACACTAAGAGCAGTGTCTAGGCGAGACCTACATCTCCGAGGCGAGCGCGCTCCGCAACCTGATGTATTCCTGCGCGGTCACGAGGCCTTCTTCCTTCGCGGTTTTCAGGAACGCTTCGACCGCGGCGTGGCGGTCTTCCGGCCAGGTCGTCCCGGCCAGCATCTCGGCGAGCATGTCCATCGTCTCGATTGCAGTAGGGTGGACGAGGTGCGGGTAGGTCAGCCACTGTCTCCAGTTCACGGAATTCGTCGTCTGCTCCATCGAAAAACCTTTCAGCGTGGTTGAGGGTCAAGTTTCAGGGCAACGGCGGCGTAGGATACAGATTGGCGTGGTGAGATGCAAGCAAAAACGATAATGGAGTCGTTCTGATGAGCGACATAATGGGGTGGATGTGGGCGCTCACGGGCATCGGATTCTTTATCGTGGTGGTAGTCGTGTTCGTCAGTCAGATGAGAAAGTAAGGAAAGGTCTGCTCTTCGAGATTGAGCTGTTGAGGGTCGAGTAAGTCAGGACGCGGGCTTCAGGTGTTTGGAGAAGCAGATGAAATCGGTGTGATGGTAGTGGTCGGGGAGAACGGCCTCGGGACGGTAGCCGAGGCTCAAGAAAAAGGTGATGTTCCGGGAGGTGCGGAGCATGGTGCAGACGTAGAGCTTGTGCGCGTCTCTGGCCAGGCGCTCGATCTCCTGCATCAAGGCCTTCCCGATGCCCCGGCCCTGGTAGCTGGGCTTCACGGAGAGCAGCCGGATCACGCAGACGCCCGCCACGACCCAGAAGCGGGCGGAGCCCACCGGCGTTCCCTCCCATTCCGCCACCAGGATGACCTTGTCCCGTGCGTCCAGGTTGATGTTCTCCAGGGTTTCTTTCGTCCAGGCGTTCACATCGTAAAGCCCCTGATATTCCCCGAAGGCTTCCGCCTGGATCTTCAGAATGTCAGCAAAATCCTGTTCCCTGGCGCGTCGGATCGTCAGCATCGGAGAGCCTCACCACACTTGAAGTCTTAGCGTTTCGTCACGCGTTTGGCAAGAGTGTGGGGCTCGCGGGGCTTCCTGGGCGAGAGGGCTGCGCGCAGAGGGGTAAGGGGGCTAGAAGGCGTTTTATGCAGGACGAGGCCGGAATGAGGACGCCAGCGGCGCCGTGTAGCGATAGGTTTTACAGACCTGCGCCGATGATGCTCGCGATCCGCACCAGTTCATCGTCGAAGTGCGCGGCTGGCTGGCCCCATCGATAGATGAACTCATGCACGCCGGGTTCTTCCGGGATCAGGACTCGAATGATCCGGTTCTGTCCCTTCATGATGATCATACGTTCTTGCCGCTCGATGTGGATCTTGCAATTCGATGAGAGCATCGCGGTGATCTGAGCAGGAGACCAGAAGACCTCGCCATAGACGAAGCAGGCTTGTGGCATGCTGTTCTGGACAGGGACCGCAAACCCGCCACTGACGAGTGTTCCGGCAAGCATCAGAGAGGCAAGAAACATCGGCTCCACCTTGATGGGGCTTGGATAGTGGGGCTCAGTATCCCGAGTTAGGAGGCGGAGAGTAAATTAGCTGTTTGGGGAGAACTGACTCGAAACAACCCTCTTTGCTTACACCAAAGAGTTAGGCTTCCCGACCGATACAGGTTGGGTCTAGAGCACTAGGTCCACAGCCGCTTGGCGCTTGGTAACCTTGTCGTCGGGGTTGTAGTTGGCGGTGATCTCCTTCTTCACGTTGTTCGCCGAGACCTCGATCTTCGTGCCGACATCCTCGTTGTGAATGTGAAGGAAAATCTCGTAGTAGCCTTCCTTGCTGGTCTTGCCCGTATGGCCCTCGCGGCCTGGCTTTAAGGGCTTGGCCGTCACAGGCAGGTCTGGAACCGGCTTGCCGCTCTTGTCGCGCACGTACCCGTACACGATGAAGCCGTGCTCCACCTTGGTCTTCACGAAGATCGGTTTGGGAGTTGGAACGGCCGGGTTTTTCAGCGTCGCCAGGTACGCGCCCAGGGCATTGATTTCCTCATCGGTCATCAGCTCTTTGTATTTGTCCGGCATGAGTCCTTTCTTGTGTTCCTTCTCAAAGCCGTCGGCATAGAGATAGCCGGGATCGAAGACCTTCTTCCTGATGTCTTCCTGCGTCAATAGGTTCCCGATGTTGTCGAGTTCCGGCCCTCGCTTCTTGACCGATCCCTTGCCCCCGATCTTGTGGCAGTTGTAGCACTCCTGCAAGTCATACACCTCCTTGCCTCGGGCGATGATGTCAGTCGGCCCGGCTGCAGCCGCCTGCACCCCGACGGCCGGCTTTGGCGCCGGCGCGAGTTTTTCGAGTTTGGCCTGGAGGGTTTCGGTCTTGGCCTGCAATTCTTCGGATTTCTTGAGCAGTGCTTCCAATTTAGCCCGGCGCGCTTCAGGGGTTTCCAGCTTGGGCTTCACGATCTTCTCGATCTTGCCCATCTCCACGGTCGGATCGTACTGGGGCAGGTAGGACGCGCCCAGGATGTACGAGGCCGAGAGGACCAGGTAGAACGCGACTAGCGCCGCCATGGCCTTCCACCCCTCCAACCGGGAGACGGACGGCGCATCCAGTAACAGGAACACGCCAAGGCCCAGCAGGATGTAAATCATGAGCATGACCTGAAAGACGCGGGGGAAATGCATGGCCGCGCTGCCGAACCAGACGAGGGGGAACAGGAGCGCAGCGATGAGGAGCTTTCGAATCATAATTACCTCGCCCTCCAGTAGAAGATCAGGGCCATTATACCGGCCGACGCCTGATGTGACTAGACCGGAGGCGCCGGCATCCGCCCGGCCAGTTTCAGCAGCAGGAACACCGTGATCGGAAGGTACATGAAGAGGCCGGTGGCGCCGATCACGGGCTCGTTGATCCAGAAGGCGACCGCCAGATTGAACGCGAGGACGCCATAGTAAAGCACACACCCCAGCAGGAGCGGGCGCGTGATGGTGGGTGCGTTCGTGGCTTCCGGCAGGCGGCGATCGATCCGTTGGAACACGCCAAGAGCGGCCAACCCCACCACGGCCCAGCCCAGGTAGTTCGCAATCGGAACGCCGAAGTGCACGCCCGGCTCCGGGTAGTAGTAGATCTTGCCGAGAAACCAGCGGTCCCCCCGGAGGGCGACCGGATCGATGACGGCGTCCAGGAGCACAAACAAGAGCGTGGTGAACGCGAGGACCAGGCCTGAGCGGCGTATTGCCGGGTTTTCGCGTAACTCCAAGGACAGCCAGTGGCCCCGGCCCGGCAGGAGCAAGACCAGGGCCAGGCAGTAGCTCGTGAACAGGAGGAACGAGAACGATAGTGAATCCATGAACGGCACGTTACTGAGATACAGTTCCTTGCCGAGGGTCGATCCGTTGTAGAAGTACCAGCCGAACGGAATGCCGGTGCGGGTGGAGGAGAATTCGCAGATAAAGGCAGTCGCCCAGGTGAGGAGAAAGAAGATCGCCGTCCGCTTCGGTCGCATCAGCCGGACGGAGGTCGCGAGCGCCACGGCCAGGAAGATAAAGACGTACGGGCGGAGTAGGAGGGTCTTGCCGAGGAGGGCCAGGAATTCCATCTAGGCGTAGCGGTGATCTCGGAACCAGCGGACCGCCTTCTCCAGCCCCACCTCCACCGGTGTCTGCGGGAGGCCCAACTCCCGGAGAGCTTTGGCGCAGTCGTAATGCATAACGTACTTGGCCATCTTAACGCCCTCCAGCGGGATGCGCGGCGGCCGGTGGGTGATGTAATCGGCCAGCCATTGGTTGGCGTAGGCCAGCGGCAGAATGCTCCAGCGCGGGAGCTTGATGGTGGGGGCGGGCACGCCGGTCAGCCGGCTCAGGATTGTGAACACCTCGTGAAGCATCAAGTTGCGGTTGCCGAGGATGTAGCGTTCGCCGATCTGGCCTTTTTCCATGGCCTGGCAGTGCCCCACGGCGACGTCGTCCACGTCCACGAGGTTCATGCCGGTCTCGATGTAGGCTGGCATCCGCCCTTTCATGAAGTCCACGATCACCTGTCCTGTAGGCGTGGGTTTGATATCGCGGGCCCCGACGGGCGCGCTGGGATTGACGATGACGACCGGCAGCCCCGCCTGGGCCAGCTTCTGCACCTCCTGCTCGGCCAGGAACTTCGAACGCTTGTAGTGGCCCACCATCTGCTCCAGCGACACCGGCGTCTCTTCGGTGCCGGGCCCACCGCCCGGCGGCAGGCCGATCGCTCCGATGGTGCTGGTGTAGACGATCCGTTCGACGCCGCTGTCACGCGCTGCCTCCATGAGGCTCCGTGTGCCGGTGACGTTGATGTCGTAGAAGATCTGTGGGTCGGGCGCCCACAGGGCATAGTGCGCGGCGACGTGGTAGAGCTGGCGGCAGCCGGCCAGTGCCCGCCGTAGGGACGCGGCGTCGCGCAGGTCGCCGTAGGCCTGCTCGACTTTGAGCCCTTCGAGGTTGCCCAGATCGCTGTCGCGGCGCACGAGGACACGTACGTCCACGCCGCGTTCGAGTAGGCACCGGGTGACGGCGGCGCCGACGAATCCGGTGGAGCCCGTGACGAGCGCTTTCATAAATTCTTAATTTTTTCTAGCGGTGATGTAGCGGGCCAGCTCGCGGAGCGGATCGGCTTTCCGATCGAAGTCCTTGAGATGGGCGATGGCGGAGGCGATGCGTTCCTCGGCCAGCTTGCGGGAGCCGTCCACGCCGAAGAACGTCGGGTAGGTCTTCTTCCCACGGGAGGCGTCCGTGTTGGCGTCCTTCCCGAGCTCCTCTCGTGTGCCCACGACATTCAACACGTCGTCCGCGATCTGGAAGGCCAGGCCGATGTCCTCGGCGTAGGCGGTGAGGTGGTCCAATTGCCGGTCGGTGGCCCCGCCGACGATCCCGCCGATGCGGACGGAGGCGCGGATGAGCTTGCCGGTCTTCCAGCGGTGCATGCGCTCCAGCGTGGCCAGGTCAATGTCCTTGCCTTCAGCTTCGATGTCGGCTACCTGGCCGCCTACCATCCCCACGTTGCCGGCGCCAGCGGCGAGCTCCTGGATCACCCGTACCTGCGCGCGGGGATCGAGACCGTTGACCAGCTCAGGCCGGCTGGCGAGATCGAAGGCCATGGTAAGCAGCGCGTCCCCCGCCAGGATGGCCATGGCTTCGCCGAAGACCTTGTGGTTGGTCAGCTTGCCGCGCCGGTAGTCGTCGTTGTCCATGGCGGGCAGATCATCATGGATCAGCGAATAGGTGTGGATCAGTTCCAGAGTCGAGGCAAGGGGAAGGATGAGCGGCGAGGTGCCGCAGATGGCCTCGCACGCAGCGATGGCCAGGATGGGTCGCACGCGCTTCCCGCCCGCGAAGACGCTGTAGCGCATGGCTTTGTGCAGCGTCGCGGGTGGGGCGTCCTCGGCCGGCATGATGGACTCAAGGAAGCGGTCCACTTCGTGCCGTTTTTGCTCCAGGTATGGCTTGATGTCCATACGGTTGCGCAGGGTAGCAAGGCCTGTAAAGGGTGTCAACGCGAGGCAATGGTCAGGGAATCGCTGCGAAGTCCAGGTCGAACGAGAGTTCTCCGCCGGTCCGCGGGAAGACTGAGAGCTGGGTCTTCGCGAGCGGATCGAAGTCGCCGTACGTGAAGGACGCGACCACCTTGGCGCGGTAGGCCGGGGATTTGGGCCAGGCGGACGTGCGGTCGGCTGTGTCGTCCGCCCGGACTCGCACCGGCATGATCTTCCTGTCGCCTTGGACGAGCATGACGAAGGTGTTCTGCGCGAAGTCACGTCGATCGCCGTAGAGCGTGACGGATACTTGAAGGTATTGGTCGTCCAGGATCCGGCGGATCTCCTGCTCGTTCGGCTGCTGGGCGCGGAGCGCGAAGTGGGCCGACAGCACGGCCAGCCCCGAGAGCTTCGTCATGAGGAACCCGCGGGGCCGGAACTCGTTCGCGTCATCGCGCGGTGGCCCGAACCACGAATACAGCTCAACCGGAGGGGTGCGGGCGGTGGCGGCGGCCCGGCCGCGTTCCAGTGCCGTGGCGACCTGCTGGGCGCTCGGTTGGAGCTCAATGGCCTGTGACCGTACGGGCGCAACGCACATGACGATCAGCGCGCAAGCCAGGAAGGTCCTCATACTTGCCTCATGGGCGGTATGTACCCAGACGGGTGGCGGCTGTCAAGCTTGCAGGGTCGGAAGAGCTTGTCTATACTGAGCGCGCTATGGGATGGCGCCGCGTTGAGCAGGGCATTGAAACCCAGACCTTGGAGATCCAGCCGGCTACCTGCCCGGTCTGCCGGAGGGGCCTCTATCGGAACATCACTTTCCTGACGGGCGGGTGGGCCCGGTGCTCGGTGTGCAACGAGGTCGTCCATTACGCCTGCCTCAGCGGGGGGATATTCCTGAAGGATCGTCCTCGCGTCTGCGTGGATTGTAGAGCTGGTCGCGTCCGTCCCGCTCAGAAGATGCCGATGCCGGCCTCATGAGCGGGCCAGTGGCGGCGGGGCGCTCCATCAATTTCCGGTTCTTCGGCGGTTTCTTCCTGGTCGTCGTGATCCCGACCGTCCATGCGGCCGGCGGGTTTTTCATTTTGGATTTCCTGCTCAGCGGCAATTATACGTGGGGACGCACCCTCCGCACGTTCGTCCTGTTCATGAGCAACCTGGTTCTGGCATACGAGTTCGTGTATCGGGACCTACAGACACGCCATTCAGACTGGTCGGATCAGCGCCTGCTGAAGAGCGTGTTGACCTATTCGGTCTTTCCCTTCTGCGTCGGGATGGCAGGGCTCGTGCTGCTCCTCGCAGTGACTCGCCTACTCAGATGAAGGGTTAAGAGAACTTCGCAGTGTGTTGGAACCGACACTTCGGACAGATGTAGTGCAGGTATTTGCCGTTGCCGACCAGGCGCTTGGACATCGGCACCTTGCACCAGGTGCAGTCCCGGTCGGGGGTGTCACAGGCGGCGCAGACTTGCGTGGTGGTGCCGTTCCGGGCTACCGGTACGGTCGGTTTTTCGCACTTGGGACAGGTCATGGTGTTTTTTCGCACAGCGAAATGAGGCTTGTCAAATGAGCGGTTCAGCCGTCCGGGCGTTTTTCGATGCGCTCCCATCTCGGTTCCATGCTGCGGCAGCGGAGGGCGTCACCGCCGTGTACCAGTTCGACTTGTCAGGGAATGAAGGCGGGCAGTACCAGCTGCACATCGCAGGTCAGGCTTGCCGGGTCTCGCCCGGCCTCCATTCTTCGCCGGACGTCACGCTCCGGATGGTGGGAGAAGATTGTGTGGCGATCCTCGACGGGCGTCTGAGCGGCGTGTCCGCGTTCCTGAGCGGCCGGTTGAAGATTGAAGGGGATCTGGGGCTGGCGATGAAGCTGGCGGCTTTCTTCCCGGACCTGCGGCCGAAGTAGTCACTTTTTCTTCTTCTTCTTGTCCCGCTCCAACGCCCGCGTGATGGCTTCTTTGGCGCCGACCGTCATGGGGTTGCCATGGTCGGGGCAGAGCGTCGTGAAATCCAGATTTAGCAGCTGGCGGACGCTCTCGCGCGTGCGGGCCGGCTCGTCCTGATACACGCCGGCGACGAAGGCCAGCCCTTTCCCGCCTGCATTGGTGAGCAGGTCGGCGCAGAAGACCGCGCCTCCATTCCGTTCCAGGAAAAAGGAGTAATGGGCTTCAGTGGGACCGGGCGTGTGGACGGCCAGCAGGTTGCCTGGCAGGCGGTCGTTGGCCTTGTACCAGCGGTCTGGCGGCTCCTCGAAATCCACGCCGCCCTGCGGTGCGTAGACCGGCACGCTCAGCTTGCGGCGATAGCGCCAGGCGGACCGCTCGTGGCAGGAGCCTGTCAGGCAAACGCCCTCCACCGGACCGAGCTTTTTGAGGTCCTTGGGGGCCATCGGCAGGGGATCAATGAGGATGGCCTTGCCGTCCTCGATGATGGCGTAGCTGTCGCTTTCGAAATCAATCCGGTCGTCATGGATCGTGAAGCGATACACGCCGGGAAGGATTTCGCCCACGAGCTTTGCGGTTCCACCCGGCTCGGGCATGCCTCGCCTATTTCTTGAGTTCTGCCCAGGCCTGCTGGTAGTCCTCGAACGTATCTACCTCCATCCAGCCCTTGTAGATGGTGAGGCAGGAGATGTCGTGTCTTCGGTCCACCAGCTCCTGCAGCATGTCGGTGAGGGAGGCCTTCGTAAGCGAGGGCGCTTCGTGGAAAGGCCCCCCGGGGTTCTTCGCCACGCTCTTGTACGCTGATTGGAACTGCTCGGTGCCCCGTTCCGAGAGCATCGCCAGACCGATGAATTCGCCGTGCGCCAGCTCCGGGTCCAGGTGCTGGCCGATCTTCACCAGCCGGTTGGGCCTGTCCGGAGGGACGAACCGGTAGCCGGTCGCCGGCGGGTTGTCGAGGAGCACCAGGTCTGGTTTGAAGTGCGGGCGTGGCAGCTTGCGCTGGTCCGTCCAGGCCTGGTCCACGACGATGGTGATGTCGGCGGGGCTCTTCAGGAGCTTCAGCAGAATGCCGGTCTCGAAGATGATGTCGGAGTACAGGAGCAGGCAGCGCCCCTTTAGCTCCTGTTCGGCGCAGAAGATCGACGTCAGCTCCCCCGTGTCCTCGTACCGATCGTTGTCGTAGTACCGCAGGTTGGGGAAGGCGATTTTTTCCTTCTGGTACCCGCGGACGACGGCGATGTCCTTGATGTTGACCTCGTTCAGCGCCGCGATTTGCCGTTCGAGGATCGTCTTGCCTTTGATGTCCAGCAGGCACTTGGGCTTATCCTGAATGAGCGGCAGAAGCTGCTTCTCGAAGCCCGCCGCAGGGATGATGGCCGTGATCTTCTCGGTGCCCACCGGGAGGAACTTGCGCTCGTCTTCTTCCAGCTTGGTCACGCCGACCAGATCGTAGACCTCCTGGAGCGACACCATGCGGTCGGCTACCGCTTCGGCGCGGTGCTCGCGTTTCAGCACGTCTAGGGTATCGCGCATCGCCTTGATGGACGTGCGGATGACCTGATTGGCGAAGATGACGATCTTGAAGCCATGCCGCTCCAGTTCGTCAGTCGTGACCGAGCCAAAGATGGTGGGGACCACGACGAGCGGGACGCGACCGGACCACTGTTGCGACACGGCGCGCAGCTCATCGAACGTAGGAGACTTGGAATGGACGAGCACGGCGTCGGCGCCGGCGTCGGCGTAAGCCGAAGCGCGCTTTAACGCCTCGTCTAGGCCCCAGCCCGCGATCAGGGCCTCGGTGCGGGCGATCACGACGAAATCGGGCGAGGCTTGCGCCGACTTGGCCGCGCGGACCTTGCCCGCGTGCTCGTCGATGGAGACCAGCTCGCGGCGGACGCCGGCGTAGAACGAGCACCGCTTGGGAAACACGTTGTCTTCGATGCAGATGCCGGCGATCCCGGCCTTCTCGTACTCCTGGACGGTCCGCATCACGTTGAGGGCGTTGCCGAACCCGGTGTCGCAGTCGGCAATGACCGGGATGCTGACTGCTTCGACGATGTTCTTCGTGACCTCCAGCTGCTCAGTCATCGTGAGAAAGCTGCCGTCGGGAATGCACTTGAGCGACGCCGAGATGCCGAAGCCGGAGGCCCAGATCGCATCGAACCCGGCTTCTTCGATCAGGTTGGCGCTGAGCGCGTCATGGGCGCCGACCGTCTTGATGATCCCCGGCCGGCGCATCAGTTCGCGGAGCTTGGCGGCTTGTGTCATGGGTCTGTATAGTGGGTGAGGCCTTACGGAAAAGTCAATGGGCAAGCATTCCGGGGGAGGGTTGTCATAGCTGGAGCGGAGTGCTATAAGGCCTTGCTATGGCTAACGTCGCGTTGATCACGGGTGGGGCGAAGGGAATCGGCCGCGCGATCGGCTTGGACCTCGCCGTGGCGGGCTGGGACATCGCCCTGTGCTACCGGAGATCCGAGCGCGAAGCGGCGGAGACCGCCTCGCGCATCACGAAGGCCGGCCGGCGCGCGATCGCCGAGCGGTGCGACGTCTCCGATCCGGTGGCGGCCGAAGCCTTCGTGCGCAAGGTCGAGAAGGAATTCGGTGCGATCGACGCCCTCATCAACTGCGCCGGCCCGTACCATCGCATCAATATCCTGGATGAGACGCCAGCCGGCTGGAACGAGATGTTCGCCCATAATCTCCATGCCGTCTTCTACACGAGCAAGGCGGTGGCGCCGGGCATGAAGGCCCGCAAGGCGGGACGGATCATCAGCTTCTCGATGGCGAACGCGGACCAGATGGTGGCGCAGACCGAGGTGACGGCCCACTACATCGCCAAGGCCGGCGTCCTGATCCTCACCCGCACTCTGGCCAAGGCGCTGGCGCCGCATGGCATCACGGTGAATGCCATCTCGCCGGGCTTCGTCAATTCGGGGAGTGCCCCCGAAGCTGAGTTGGCCGGCATGGTGAAGAAGATTCCGGCCGGCTATGTCGGCGAGCTCAAGGATCCGGTGGCGGCCGTCCGTTTTCTCCTCTCCGACGAAGCCCGCTACGTCACGGGTACGAACATCCACCTCAGCGGCGGCTGGGGAATCTGACAGCTTTGCAAAACATATATTTTTTGCCTTCTAAATGATAAACTAAAGCTGGTATTGACAAGTATATTATGAGTTTTGTATCATCCTCTCCAGTATTCGATGTTGGCCACATCATCTATTGGGGAGGAACCAATGAGTCGCAAGATAGCCGGACTTGTGTTGGGACTTTTGATTGTGGCGGTGGGGACGGCGTCGGCGGACGATCGACGGATCCTCGATATGCTGCTCAAAAAGGGAGTCATCAGTCAAAAGGAATACGACGAGGCTCTCAAGGAAGCAGCAGAGGAACCGAAGCCGCCCGCGCAGAGTGAAACGAAACCGTCAGTTGGAGGCGATATACAAAAAGCGGTCGAGGCGCAGAAGGCGGCTGCGAAACAGAAAGAGCTCGCTGACAAGCAAGCGATCAAGGAAGGCCAGGAAAGAGGGTGGCTGGGCGCCTTGAAAGACGGCTTTACGCCGCGTGACACGGAATATCAGGTGGCGCCTGCTTCGACGATGTTGCTCCACCTGCGCCGGCAGGAGCGGATCGGCTTCCACTTACACAACATTCAAGCGCAGTACTTTGATTCGCCTGAACTAGCCGGCACCACGGGGACGACCAAGGGGCAATTCAAAATCAACGCAGCCGAGCTTGAAGTCTCCGGCTACCTCTTGCCGGGCCTCATGTATGCGCAGGTCGTCGTTGACACTCGTGATACGGCAGGACGCGGTCTTGGCGATTCCATCGCGAAGAACATTAACCCCAACAATTCGCCGCAGGGCATCTTGCGCGATGCGTTCGCCGACCTCGTGTTGAAGGAACCGGAGGCGGTGATCCGGGTAGGGCAACAGCGGATTCCCTTCGGCATCGAGAATCAAACCCCTGGGGGCCTCTTGCCGTTTATCAATCGGTCCTTCATCGACTTCAAGGTCACCCGGAATGCGTCGGCGGTGGCCACGGCTGATGTCAACAGATATTCGAATGCCGAATTCAATCAGGAACGGGACATCGGAGTCCAGGCCAGAGGGCGCCTGTGGGGTGATTATTTCGATTATGCCCTGGGTGCGTTCAACGGCTCTGGGATCAATGTCAACGACACGAATAGCTCTAAGGATGCCATCGGTCGACTCGGTTTCAACCCGCACCCCGGTTTGCGACTCGGTATCTCAGGCTACCTGGGCACTCAGCTTGATATCCAGAAGAATAGTGGGGTCCGCAACCGGGTCGCCAGCGATTTTGAAGTGACCCATGATCTCATCCCGCGGCTCCACCTCATGGGCGAGATGGCCGATGGACGGGATGAGCATTTCCACCGATTCGCATGGTATCTGCAGGGCATGTTTGAAGTCATGCCGCAGGGGACCCCCACCGCACCGTTGCTTTTGATCAAGTATCGGTATGATGAATTTCGGGACAACCTGGGCGTGGGGGATAACAACTTTACCCGGAATACTGTGGGGTTTGACTACTACTTCCTGAACGCCGTCAAGATCTCCAGCGGATATTGGCAGCAGGTCAAGCTTCAAGTTGAGTATGAAATTCGAAAGCATACCGCCACCTCCCTGACTTCGTTCAATGGAGATGTATTCGGCCAGAGCATGATCATTGCCCAGTTGGCTGTCCGTTACTAAAGTGGGGATGGATGTTCGAGCAGTTGATGGACGAGACGCCGTTCGACCTTGCGATCAAGGACCGCATCAAGCAGTGGTAAAAAGGAGTAAGCGCTATGGCTATCAGCGCGAGAAATAAAGTCCAGGGGCAAGTGACCGACATTCACGCCGGCGAGGTGATGAGTTTGGTGACGGTGCAGGCCGGTGATCATCGGCTTGTCGCCTCGGTCACCAATGAGGGGGTCAAGGAGCTTCAGCTCAAGCCGAAGGACAAAGTCACCGCCGTGGTGAAGTCCACGGAGGTGATGCTGGTCAAGGGCGAAAGCGGCGGGCTGAAGCTGAGCGCGCGAAACAAGCTGAAGGGGCAGGTGGCGTCAGTGCAGAAGGGAGAGGCGATGGGGTTGGTCACGGTCAGCGTTGGCGCTCTCCACTTCGGGGCCGCGATTACCCGTGAGGCGGTAGATGAGATGCATCTTGCCCAGGGCGATGCGGTCACCGTGGTGATCAAAGCCACCGAGGTGATGTTGATGAAATAGGGGGCCTGCGGTAGGGAGGACGCATGGCCTCCCAAACGGACAGGGAGATCCCGACCCTCCTGTGACCTCCCTGTCCACCGCTGCCCGTGGAAGAGGGGTACAGGAATGCCTAGCTTTCATGATGCTGAGAGCGTGTGTCGGCATGAACGCGTGTCGAATCGGGTGGCCGGGAAGGTGGTGGCGATTCATCAGGGTCTGGTGCGGACCACCGTCCGGTTAGCTGTTGGGAACCGGGTGGAGCTGCGGTCCAGGTCTGCTTCTGCAGTCGAGGCTGAGGCTCCCGTGCGGATCGGTGAGCGGTTGCACGCTGAGATCGACGCGGAGGCGGTTCTGTTGGGGGTTCCCTCGGTCTGGCCGGGAAGAGAGCGGTGGAATCGGTGGACGGGGCGCATCGTCCTGGTCGAACCCCATGAGCCGGCGGGACTGGTGACGGTCAAGGTGAAAGGAGAAAGTTGGACGTTGAAGAGCAAGCGAGGTGTGATGGACGCGCAACGTTTCCCCCGCACGTGGGATCCGGTCAACATCGTGGTGGATCCAGAAGCGGTGCGCCTGTCGCACGAAACACTTGGCCAGGCGCCGCGCGGATATGCATGGACCGTAGGAAGTCCGCAGAGAACGGGAGCCGGACGGGTGTTGATGAAGGGGCGCGTGCGATCAGCAAGGCTGCGCGCTGCCGGCTCTTTAGTCACCATCGAAGTCGGCACGGCCGTGGTTTCTGCTCTGATCACGGACGCGGACGAGCCTCGCTGTAACTGGGAGCCGGGGATGACGGTGGACCTTTCCGTGGGCGAGTTGGAGGCCTGGGTGAAGCCCTCTGATCAAGACGGCGAGCTTCTGCGCTGTGATCTGTTGTACATGGTGCCAGATGAAGAGTCTAGAGTGGTAGTCAGGGAGAAATCTTATGATGATGCGAGGATCTAAGTGGGCTGTGGCAGGACTTGCATGCTTGCTGAGCCTGTGGGTTGCGACCGTACAGGCCGGCGAGATTTCGATCGCGGCGGCGTCCGATCTGAACTTCGCGTTCAAGGAGATCGTCGCAGAGTTCGAGAAGAAAACCGGGAACACGGCCAAACTGTCCTTAGGCTCGTCTGGGAACTTCTATGCACAACTCTCAAACGGCGCCCCGTTCGACCTGTTCTTTTCGGCAGACATCGGCTATCCGAAGAAACTGGAGGAAGCCGGTCTGGCGGAACCGGGAACGCTTTACATGTATGCGGTCGGTCGCATCGTCATCTGGGTACCGAAAGGATCTCCTATTGACGTGGGATCGCTGGGGATCAAGGCACTACAGCATTCGTCGGTCATAAAGATCGCGATCGCGAACCCTAAACACGCTCCTTACGGCCGAGCGGCCGTGGCGGCGATGGAACATTTCAAGGTGTACGACGCGGTGAAGGACAAGCTAGTGCTGGGCGAAAACATTTCGCAGACCGCGCAGTTCATCCAGACAGGCGGGGCCGATATCGGCATCATCGCACTGTCGCTGGCCATTGCACCGGCTATGAAAGAAACCGGCACGTATTGGGAAGTTCCGCTGGATGCCTATCCAAAGCTTGAGCAGGGAGCCGTTGTCTTGAAAGCAGCGAAGGATTTGAAAACAGCTCGTGCGTTCCTGGACTACGTCAAGAGTCCAGAGGGGGCCGTCGTGTTCAAGCGGTACGGCTTCTTCCAGCCGGAGAAAACCGCCGCCCTCGGTCAAGTACCCCACCAGCATCAGTCCGATCCCGCCGAGTGCGCAAACCTACCACCGGATCTGAAGGCGGTTGTGGCGGCGATGGAAGGACCTGGCCGAAAGCTGGAAGCAATGACGACCCTGGCCGAGATGAGTCCTCTGACACCAGCACTGCAACGTCTGGATGTCGCTCTGCACCAAGCGGACCGGGTTTCGCTAAGTGCCACGCCCAAAACCGAGAAGAAAGACGAAGGGCAAACGTTCGCCGGTCTCTTGGCCTTCTCGGTGCCGCAGGACGGGAGCTACCGAGTATCCGCGGATACGGCTTTGTGGATTGATGTACTGGATGAGGATAAGGCCTTGGAACGCACGAAGTTGAACCGGAGAATGCAGTGTGGTCACGTTCATAAGAGCATCGGATTCGCGTTGAAGGCTGGAGTCACGTACTGGCTCCAGTTATCCGGAAGCAAAACACGGGAGACGCATGTGATGATCACCGCAGAATAAGTTCATTCTGCCGTATCGCCGCCGGCCTTCCGCACTAATTGACTTCTCTCGGCCGTGCCCCTAGTATCGCATTCATTTTCGAACGCTGTGGGGAGGCCATGCCGAGAAAAGATCGTACCTCTGCCTCCGATGGTCCTAAGGATGTGCTGACCGCTCGAGAGGCTGCGAAGTACCTCCGCCTGGCCTTGCCGACGTTCTACCGCTACATGTGGCAGGGGAAGATTCCCAGCTCGAAGATCGGCGGGCGGTACCGGTTTAAAAAGTCCCTGCTCGACCGGTGGCTCGGCAAGAAGGCCGAGGGCGAAGACGTCAGCGGGCGGAACAAGTTCGTGGGCAAGGTCTCGGCGATCAAACGGGATGCGATCCTGGCGCAGGTCAATCTGGAAGTGGGCGAGCACAAGATCACGGCCGTGATTACCCGTGACGCCTTGGACGACTTGGGGCTGAAGGTGGGAGACACCGCGGTGGCGCTGATGAAGGCCACTGAGGTGATGATTATCAAGGAGCGCTGAATTATGAACTGGGCACCGATCGTTCTCACATTGAAACTCGCCGGCCTGACCGCTGCCATTCTCCTGGTGATCGGGATGCCGATCGCCTACTGGCTGACCTATTCGCGCCGGCGGTGGAAGTTTTTGATCGAGTCCGTCGTGGCGCTGCCGTTGGTGCTGCCGCCCACGGTGTTGGGATTTTACATTCTCGTGGCCATCGGGCCGAAGAGCCCGCTGGGGCAAGCCTACCAGACGCTCGTCGGCCATCCGCTGGTCTTCACGTTCGAAGGGCTGCTTTTTGCCTCGGTGCTCTACAGCCTGCCCTTTGCGGTCCAGCCGTTTACGGCGGCCTTCGGCGCTGTGGATCCCAAACTGGTTGAGGCCTCGTGGACGCTGGGCATTTCCAAATTGATGACCTTCCTTCGGGTCACCCTTCCGCTTTCGGTCGCCGGCGTGGTGACCGGCGTCGTGATCAGTTTCGCGCACACCCTCGGCGAATTCGGTGTGGTGCTGATGGTCGGCGGCAACATTGAAGGCGTGACCCGGACGGTCTCGATCGACATTTACGATGAAGTGCAGGCGCTGAACTACGCCGGCGCCGCGCAGACCGCGCTGGCGCTCCTGATCTTTTCCTTCGTGATTCTCTCCGTCGTCTACGCCATCAACCGGAACGTGTGGGCGGTATGGCCGATGAAATAACGGCCGACTTCGAGAAACGGTACGACGGCGGTCCATCCATTTGCGCGGCGCTCCGTATCCCGCTGGGGAGCCCGCATGTGACTGTCCTGTTCGGGCCGTCGGGAGCAGGCAAGACGACGGTCTTGCGTTGCCTCGCCGGACTTGAGCGGCCCGAGCGCGGGCGCATCCGCTTTGCGAGCGAGATGTGGATGGACACGGACGCAGGGGTCATGACGGCGCCGCAAGCGCGCGGGGTCGGCTACCTCTTCCAAGAGTATGCCCTCTTTCCCCATCTGACGGTTGCCGGGAACATCACGTATGCGATCCACGACCTCGAGCGGGAGGAGCAACACACGCGGCTTGCGGAGATGCTCCGCCTCTTGCGGCTCGAGGGGTTGCAAGACCGGCGGCCGGCGCAGCTCTCCGGCGGGCAGCAGCAGCGGGTTGCGCTCGCGCGCGTGCTGGCCCGCCGTCCCCGGCTGCTTCTGCTCGATGAGCCCCTCTCCGCGCTGGATGCGCCGACCCGCGAGCAGCTCCGGGGAGAGCTCAGGTCCGTGCTGCGCGGTCAGCGCATGCCGATCCTGTGCGTGACCCATGATTGGGTGGAAGCCTTGACGCTGGCGGATGAGGTGGCGGTGATGGCCGGCGGGCGGATCCTCCAGACCGGCTCGCCGGATCACGTCTTCAGCAGGCCTATGAACGCCGAGGTGGCCGCCATCGTGGGAGTCGAAACGGTAATCCTCGGGAGAGTCAGCGGCCGGCAGGATGGCCTGGCCGTGTTCGATGTGGGAGGCAAGCAGCTTTGGGCCGTCGAAGCGAGCGGGAAGGGCGAGGAGTTTTATCTCTGCATTCGGGCCGAGGACGTGACCCTCGAGATCGGGACGCGCCCGAGCAGCAGTGCCCGCAATCACCTCGGCGGCCGGGTGATCGATGTGCGTCCGGCTGGCCCCGTCTCACGCGTTGCCGTGGACTGCGGCTTTGCGCTGACGGCCCTCGTCACCCGCCAGGCGGCGCGGGACCTGGATCTGCGACCAGGTACGCTAGTGACGGCCACCGTGAAGGCGTCGGCGATCCATCTGATCCCGCGCTGACCTACGCGTCACTCTGGTCCAGATTCTCTGTAACCAATTCAAAGATGCGTATTCCGGAAAGCTTCTCGGAGACGATCACATGCTTGGCGCCTTCTTGTAAGAGAATGTTTGCTTCCTGATGTTCTTCAGCTGTCATAATAATTTGGGATTGAGGAGCCATTCGTTTAAGATGCGCTAACAGTCGACGGTTGGTGATCCCTTTGAGAAAGGTGTCCGAAATGGAACAGATGACAAAAGATGCATCTACAACCCCCCAATGGTGAAGTGTCTCTGGATAAGCTATGTCGCCGTACACCCAATGAAATCCGCGTGCTTCCAAAGGATCTTTGAGGGCAGCATTAAAGTCCACAACCAACACGCGTTCCTTAAGATGTGAAGCTCGGGTCTCTACCGCATCCAGAAACGCCATACCAGCCCGGAAACAGCCCAATAGCACAATATCCCGCTTAGGGCTTTCACGGTGCCTGGTCTTCTCCTCCCGCACTCCCCGCTCTTGGACTTTCAGGATGTGAACAGCGCGCATCAAAGCCCGGGTCAACGTGTCATTGAATTTGATGATGTAGGTCGCCAAGATTGATGTGACCAGCATGGAGGCTAATATGGTGGAGGATAGCCCTTCCGATACGTGGCCGTAGTTTGCTCCCAGAGCCATGATCACAAGGGAAAACTCGCTCAATTGAGCCAAGTTCAGAGCGGTAAGCAACCCATTCCGAAGTCCCATCCTCAAAAAATGCGCAGTGGGCGCCACAGAAAGTAACCGACTACCGAGCACAAACGCCGCAACGACCAAAGAGATTTTCAACAAGTGCCACGTGGGCACCGGCACCTTGAGTCCCAGCGATACAAAGAAGAGCGTGACAAAAAAATCCCGAATTCCAGTCAGCTTGGCGATCACGTCTGCGCCGTAGGGGAAGGCTGCGATGCTCATGCCGGCGATCAAAGAGCCCATCTCCTTCGATAACCCTCCGATTTCCGCCAGACCGGAGATGAATAAGCACCAGGCGATGGAGGTCAGCAGCACCAGCTCCGGGCTCTTGCTGGCTGCATGGAAGAGTCGGCTTAAAAGATGACGGCTGGCAAGGAAGGTGGTCACTACTAGGACCGCACCGTAGCCCAAGGACTCGGCGATGTTTCCCAACTCGGGGTTCAATAGGTTGGGCTGGCAGGCCATGAACACGATGGCACAGACATCCTGCAGGACCAGAACCCCTACGGTCAGGCGGCCGGCTACGGTGTGTATCTCGAACTTGTCGTTCAGGAGCTTCACGACAATGAGGGTGGAGCTTAAGGCTGCCGCCACCGCTATATAAAGAAGGTCGAAGTTCCCATTGCCTATCCTATAACCGAAGAATCGGAATGCTAAAAGGCCCAGTGCCACGCAGGCGGAAAACTGCACAATCCCCAGTGTCAACATTGACTTTCCCATCTTCACGAGTTCCCGAAGGTTGATCTCCATGCCGATGATAAAGAGGAGCAAGATGAGCCCTATCTCGGAGATCAGCTCAATATTGGCTTCGTTCGTTACGAGCCCAAACCCTAGATGGCTTCCCAGAAGCACACCCCCCAGGACATATCCAAGAATGAGTGGCTGGCGGAAGAGCCGCGCCACGTGGGACGCTGCCGCTGCGAAGATGATCCCGTAGGCGATGTCGGTTAGAAGTGAGATGGAATGGTCAACCACTGGGCTCATCTCCCGTTCCCTTGTCGGCCTGGTCCAGTTCCTCCAGCATGCCTTCGTCGAAGTCCTCGCCTGTCTCCCCGGCCATCTTCTTCATAAACCGCGCCATGCTCTTGGGATCGTTTTCGTCGAGATCGCCCAAGCTGCTCGGGTCGGCCAGCGACTCGAGGCGGGCCTCCTCCGATTTGGGAGTGGCGATGCGGGACATGAGTCGGGTCAGTCGCTCACTCCCGCAGTGCTGACAGCGCGCCGGTTCGGGATTGCTGATGCTTCGGATGAAGAGCGTGGTGCGCTTGCGGCAGGCGTCGCATTGGTATTCATAAATCGGCATAACAGCACCTCCGCGTTGGGCCTAGCAATGTTGCTCAAAATCAACGGTGGACGTCAACCCTCCTCATACTATAATGGTAGGCAAGGACGCGGGACCGGCCATGCCGGTATTCGCAAGCACGACCGGAGGGGAAGAGCATGGACATTCGGACCGAGAGCCGCAACGTGACGATGGTTCCTCAGTGGCAGCAAGAAATTGAGGACCGCTTGCAAGGCCTTCAGGATGGGCACAACGATATCCTTCATGCCAGGATGATCCTGGAGCGGAACCGGCACCACAACAAGGGGCCCAAGATCGCCATGGCGCGGCTGGTGTGCAACGTGCGAGGCGGAACCTTCACCGCCTCGAAAACGGAGGAAACGTTCGAAGAGGCCATCCGTGCGACGTTCAATGCGATGGAGGAAGAGTTACGGACATTCCGGGAAAAGAGGAAACAACGGGCGCGGGTCGAATCAGCCCGACGGAAGCCCCGCAAGAGGGTACGGTTCGACTAATGGGCTTTTTGATCAGGGTGGTCGCGAACGCGCTGGCGATTCTCGCCGCTGCCTACATCCTGCCGGGCATCGAAGTCAGCGGCGGCATGGCCTTGCTGGCGGCGGGCCTCGTGCTGGCGCTCATCAACGCCGTCGTCCGGCCGGTGCTCATCTTCCTGACCTTGCCGTTCACGCTGGTCACGCTGGGGCTCTTCCTCTTCGTCCTGAACGCCTTCTGTCTGTGGCTGACGTCCTGGCTGGTCAAGGGATTCGAGGTGCACGGGTTCTGGCCGGCGGTGTTCGGAGCCATGCTCGTGAGCGTCGTGAGCTGGGTGGTGAACGCCTTCCTCAGCGACCACGGCCAGGTCGTCGTCATCACCCGCCACAGGCGATTTCCCGATGGCGACGTGATCGACATCAAACCGCGCTGAGCGCCTAGCACCAGCGCCAATCCCACTTGCTCAAGATCTTCTTATTGGTCAGAACCGGTTGCGACTGGTCCGCGCTCACGGTTTTGGGTTTGAAGGTGAGGACGTATTCCACGCACACCTTGGGTATCTTCTCGGTTTGATACGTCCATACAGAGCTGCCTTCGGGATTGTCGGATGCCTGAAACGGCGAGCCGAGATACTGTGTCACGTCAACCTGGGTGCTGTTTCCGACGCCCTTTCTGAAGTAGAAACTGGGCGCGGCGTACGTGGCGACGACAACCCCGAGCACCACGATCAGTATGATCAGCACGATCACCTTCATCGTCTGCCTCGCCTCTTACTCAGACTTGGGCGGGGCGTTGAAGCGCCAGTCTTTGAATTCTTCGATGATCGGGTCCAAGTTGAAGGCCACGCTGATGCGCGGTGCGGACCCGTTGTACACGCCGACGGCGTGCGAGAGCCAGCCGGGGAACAGCACGCACTGCCCGGCGGTGGGCGTGAACGCGATGCTCTTGCCGGCGTCGTGCAGCTCGGGCACGGCGTAGCGCAGGTAGGGGGCCAGCATCGTGGCCAGGCATCCGCGTGGATCAAACAGCAGGAGATCGCCGCCGCTCTTGCCGTCCGGGGCGATGTCTCCGATATCGACGTAGTACACGCCCGACCAGAACGTGCCGGGGTGCGGGTGCACCGAATTGCTTCCGCCCTTGCGTTGTACGTTCGCCCAGGTCTCCACGACCTGCCAGCGGGGATGCTTGCCGGTAAGGTCTGGTGCCCGTTCGGAGAACTCCGTGGCTTGCGTGACGACTTCGATGATCGGGCCCATGAGGTCTTTGAGGGCCGGCCCGGCCCACTCGAACATGGACATGTCGTGCGGCGAAGACCAGCCGACGACTTCGTGGTCCGCCTCGGCGGGGTGGGAGGCCTCGCGCTCGAGAGTAGCCCGGCGCAGCTCCTTGTTGATGCGCTCGTGGTCCGGGACGGTAAAGACCAAGAGCGGCGTGGAGAAAATCGGCCGGATGCGGATTTCCATTTCACGGGACATGATGCGGCAGAATATCGTCAGGCACCGATGGTGTCAAGGCGCCTTGAGAAGCCTGTCTTGCTCCGTTATAATGCGTGCCTCATGGCGATTTCCGCCAAAGACTTTGTGAGTTTGCTCCAGGACGCGGGATTCAACTTCTTCACTGGAGTTCCGGATTCGACGTTGGGTGGGGTCATCGCCACCCTGATCGAGCGGCGGGTCTATGTCCCGGCGGTCCGCGAGGACGAGGCGGTGGGTCTGGCGGCCGGGGCCTATATGGGTGGCAAGATGCCGGTGGTGCTGATGCAGAACTCCGGACTGGGAACGTCTTTGAACGCGTTGATCTCGCTGAACCTGATCTATTTGCAGCCGTGTCTGCTCCTGGTCTCCTGGCGCGGCCACGACGGGAAGGACGCTCCCGAGCATCTGGTGATGGGGCAGGTCATGACGAAGTTGCTCGACCTGGTGCGCATCCCGCACCGCACCTTGCGTGCGGAAACCGTGCGCGAGGACGTGGGCTGGGCCGGGCAGGTCTTCATGTCGCAACGCATCCCGGTCGCCCTGCTGGTCACCACGGGAGTCTTTTCGTGAGGCCTGAAGAAGGGGTCCTTACCAGCCGCAGCCGCGCGATTGGAGCGGTGCTCGAGTTGCTCACCGACGAGCTTGTCGTCGTCTGCAACGGATTCCCCTCGCGGGAAGTGTACGCGCTGCGCGACCGGCCGGAGAATTTCTATATGATCGGGTCCATGGGCTTGGCGCCGGCGATCGGCCTGGGTGTCGCCTTGGCGCAACCGAGGCGCAAGGTGGTGGTGTTGGACGGCGACGGCAACGTGTTGATGGCGATGGGCACGCTGGCGACGGTGGGCGCGTTGAAGCCGAGGAATCTCGTACACATCGTGTTCGACAACGAAGTGTACGGCAGCACCGGCAACCAGCCGACGCTCTCGCAAGCCGTGCGACTGGAGCAGGTAGCCAAAGCCGCCGGCTACAAGAACGTGGAGCAGGTGAGGGAACTGGACGATGCGGTGTATGGGGCGAAGGTGATGTTGAAGGAAGACGGTCCGAGTTTTCTGCTCGTGAAGGTCTCGGAGCTGGCGGAGGACGTGGGTCGGGTGGGGATCGAGCCGGCGGCCATGACCGAGCGATTTCGGAAGGCCGCCATGGGAGGCCGCGCGTCATGATCTTATTGAACCCCGGCCCCGTCAACGTGTCCGATCGCGTGCGGCAGGCGTTGCTGAAACCGGACATCTGCCATCGTGAGTCAGAATTCAACGATTTGATCGAGGACATCCGGGACAAGCTCGTCCGGGCGTTCGCCCCCGGTGGGAATTTCGTGCCCATCCTCTTGACCGGGTCGGGCACGGCGGCCGTGGAGGCGGCCGTCACCTCTTGTCTGCCGCCGGGGCGCCGCATCCTGGTCATCAAGAACGGCGTGTACTCGCAGCGGATCTCCGCAATCGCCAACGCGCACAAGATGCAGAACATGGATATCTCGTTCGAGTGGGACCAGCGCGTCGAAAACGAACCGATCGAGGTCGCGCTGCGGCAGAACAAGGCGATCCAGGTCGTGGCGGTCGTCCATCACGAGACGTCCACCGGCATGCTCAATCCCGTCAAGGAGATCGGGGCGATCGCCAAGAAAGCCGGTCGCTTCCTTTTGGTGGACAGCGTCAGCAGCCTGGGCGGGGAAGAGATCGATTTCAATTCCTACAACGTCGGGTTGATCGCCGGCTCCTCGGGCAAGTGCATCCAGGGCTTTCCCGGGGTCGGTTTCGTCCTCGTTCGGCGGGACCTCATGGAGCAGATGGTCACCTATGAACAGCGGTCGGTGTACCTTCACCTCCCGACCTATTACAAGCAGCAGGAGGAAGGTGCCATTCCTTTCACCCCGGCGGTGCAACTCTACTATGCCTTCGACGAGGCGCTGAACGAGCTGCTGGAGGAGGGGGTAACGAACCGTATCGCGCGATATCGCAAGCTGGCGCGGCTCATCCGAAACCGCATGCGGGCCATTCGGATGAAGTTCTACCTGCGCGAGCCCTTGTGGTCGAGCACCCTGACCGCCTTCACCCTGCCGGAGGGCGTCTTCTACGATCACCTGCACGACCTGCTGCGCGAGCGAGGCTACGTGATTTACGCCGGCCAGGCTCAGTTGGCGGAGAGCATTTTCCGCGTGGCCAACATGGGGGCATTGACCGAGGTCAACATCACCGGTTTCCTGGACGCCTTCGAGGAGATGCTGCCGGAGGCGCAGAAGCTCGGCGAAGAACGGGTGAAGGAGATGGAGCGCCTGACCGGTGAGCGGAAGGAGAAGGAAGAGCGGGAGAAGGCCGAAGCCGAGGCGGCGAAGAAGGCGGAAGAAGAGGCGGCCCGCCTGGCCAAGGAGAAAGCCCTGGCGGAAGCTGAGGCGAAGGCGTCCGGCAAGGAGAAAGATGCGGACAAGTTGTCCATCGCTGAAGGCAAGCCCGAGGTGAAGACCGGCGCATGAAGGCCGTGATCCTGGCAGCAGGCGTCGGCAAGCGCCTCGCCGCGATCACGAAGGATCGCCCCAAGTGTCTCCTCGAGTTCGGGGGCCGGTCCCTCCTGGTCCGGTATCTCGACGCACTGCTCGAGGTCGGCATCAAGAGCGCCGTCCTGGTGGTGGGCCATAAGCAGGACATGATCCGAGCGGCGGCCGGGGAGAGTTATCGCGGCCTGGCGATTCGGTATGTGGTAAACGATCAATACCACCGGGGCAGTCTCTATTCGCTGTGGCTTGCTCGCGGGAACTTCGACGATGACCTGCTGATCATGGACTCCGATGTGCTGTGTCCGGCCTCATTCGTGAGGCGGCTGGTCACGTCCCCCCATCCAAACGTCCTGTTGGTTGACGAGATGGCGCGTCAGGACTCAGAAGAGCGGATGGCGATCATCCGAGGCGGCCGGGTGGTGGCGCTGACGAAGAAGCGGCCAGCCGAGCCGCCTGATCTCATAGGCGAGGGCGTGGGGTTCATCAAAGTCACACGGTCGGATGCCCGGCGCATGGTGGCCGCGATGGAGCCCTTTGTGCAAAAGGGCGAGCTGGACATGGAGTATGAGGATACCTGGGAGGCTTTCTTCCGTGCTGTTCCGGTGGGCTGCGAGAAGATCGGCGGGCAGCCGTGGATCGAAATTGACTTCCCGGAGGACATCGTGCGCGCCGAGCGGGAAGTGTTACCGAGACTACAGGAGACACTATGAGCATCCGCATGGACCAGGTTCAACCGATCATCGACCGCGAGTACGACTACTTGATGTCCGAGCACCCGCACTGGAGCCTGACGAAGGGCGATCAGGACCTGGAACTGGTGGCGCACGCGCTCCGCGTGCTGCTCCACATGAAGACCACCCCGCAGCACCTGTACGAGTACCTCGCGCTGGTAGACTGCCAGCACGCGGATGGAGGCTGGGGGAAGATGTCTTCCAATCAGGAGAGTGCCGCGTGGGTGACGGCATTCTGCTCCCTGATGCTGATCCGCGGGAACCTCTCCTTGAAGCATCCGCGGATCACCGAGGCCGTCAAGAAATGCGTCCGCTATTTCCTGGAAACCCAGAAGGAGGATGGGAAATGGGCCGATCCGTCCTGGGCGGACCTGGACGCCGTGAGCCACCCGATCAGCTTCTTTGACGTGCTGCTGGCCGTCGGCAAGCCCCTCGTGGACGAGCCAACCCTGGCCAAGGTCAAGGCCTCTTGGCGCAAGGGTATGAAGTTCATGTTGGACCGGCAGGCGGCTGACGGCGGTTGGTACGATCCCGAGTTCCATCCTACGGGGGTGGAGATCACGGCGCACCTGATCCAGGATTCCATTGTGGCAGATCTGCTACTCGGCGATGAGTTGAACGTGCGGGAGTGCTGCCGGAAGGGCGTGATGAAGCTGCTCTCGGTGCAGGCCGCTGACGGGTCCTGGGACGGCGAGAACGTGGACCACACCATGGACTGCACCCGGTCCATCATGCTGGTCTGCAGCGTCCTGGGCATACGGGCGCAGTGCGACCGCGCGATCGAGCGCGGGCTCGAATGGATCTTCAAGCACAAGTGCGAGCACGGATGGCCGGATTTTCCGGGGATGGAGACGAACCTCGAGCGCACTTGCGATGGGCTCGACACCCTGCTCAAGTACAGGGCTTACAGCCAGCCGGTCACGACTGCCATCGTCAAGCTCTGGGGGTATGCCGCGTGATTTTTCTGACGAAGGTTGCCGAGATTCCGGACGGTGAGCGCAAGCTCATCCAGGTGAACGGAGTCGATGTTGCCTTGTTCCATGTCGGTGACCGGTTTTACGCCCTGAACAACGAGTGTCCTCACCGCCAGGGGCCCCTCTCTCGCGGGACCCTTGAGAACTGGGGAGAGGGACCGATCTGCGCGATCCGCTGTCCGATGCACGGCTGGAAATTTGACCTGGCTACGGGCGACAGCCACGGGCGCCCGGGCCATGCGACTGTCTATCCGCTCATCCGGCAGAACGACGATTTGTACATCGAGCTCTGAGCTCTTATGGACCGCGTTCCCATCGACAGCGCCCTGATCCTGACCACCACGCGAATCTTCAACCGACCGGGCGAGCCCTCGCCCGCCAGCCCCTTGACGGTCGTGGGAGGCCTGTCTCTGTTTCAACGGACCATTCTGACCCTGCAACGCGGTGGAATCTCCCGGTTCATCGTGCTGGCGGGGGACGAGACTGAGGCCCTGCAACGTCAGCTTCGAGC
The DNA here is from genome assembly GCA_964610095.1 of uncultured Nitrospirales bacterium. Lineage (GTDB taxonomy): Bacteria > Nitrospirota > Nitrospiria > Nitrospirales > NS-4 > NS-12. Next base: position 37,879 of record CAZSUT010000010.1, read on the forward strand.
AGATGAGCGCATCCGGGCGGAAGTGCGGTGGCTTCCGGTGCTGGAGTTTTCACCTGGCGATCCCCGCACGTGGGAGATTTTCCCGGGCCTCTTCGGCGCGTCGTACTTGGTGGTTGGGACGGGGGCCGTCTTTCCTGCGAGCCTTGTGGCGCGCGTGCGGCAGGAAGTGCGGATCGGCGAACCGCTTGTCGTGGTGCGGGATGCCCTGCAGCTACAGTCACGGGATGCCCTGAATCCTTCGACGGGGCTCAGAACGGGCTCGTCGAAGCCGGCGGGGGGACGGTCGCCAGAGCCAGGCGCCCCAGCAGTTTTGCAGCCGTCTTCTGCTGAAGGCGTGGTGCTCACGCTGGAAACTCCCGCGACGCCGACCCTCGATGTTGATCTCGTGGTGATTCCGGTGGGCTTTACCGCCTCCGGTTGGGCTACCTCGCATGACAGCCCATACCCCATGCATGCGGCGCTGGAGCGAGCAATTCGCCAAGGGCAGGGGCGAGTGCTGCCGTTAGGATCGGACTGGTACCAGGATGTCTGCGTCGAAGGAGTAGCCGGCCCTGACGAGGCGGAGCGGCAGTTGCTGCGATCGCTTAAGGGCGGCCTTGAAGGTTTCGTGGATCGGCATTTCAATCGCCGGTGTTCGAGGTGGATCACCCGCTGGCTGGTGCGCACGCCGTTGACGCCCAATGGCGTGACCGTCCTGGCCACGGCAGTCGGGGTCCTCGCCTCCGTGGCCTTCGGCGTCGGAGGGTACGCCGGAGGCATCATCGGCGCGCTTCTGTTCCAGCTCTCCGCGATCTTAGACTGCTGTGACGGAGAAGTCGCGCGGCTCAAGTTCATGGAGTCGGCCTTCGGCGAGCAATTGGATGTCGTTCTCGATAATGTCGTCCATATCGCTCTCTATGCCGGCATCGCCTGGGCGTCCTATGAGGACAATTGGGGGCCCTTAGCCTTGCTCTTGGGAGGGTTCGCGATGCTCGGCAACGTCGCGGCGTTCGTGGTGGTCAAACAAGCGACCCGGATGCGGAAAGGACTTCATCCCGAAAGGCGGCGCCATGTCGAGTCGATCCTCAACAGCCTCGTCAGTCGCGACTTTTCGGTGCTCATCCTGGCGTTTGCCCTCGTCGGGCATGTGGAATGGTTCCTCCCCCTCGCCGCGGTCGGCTCGAACATCTTCTGGCCCGTGCTGGCCTTCCAGCTCAGATTACCGAACACGTCCGCGCGCGCCTAAGTCGATGACGCGCCTCACGCTCGTCCTCCTCCTGCTGGGCGTGGTCGTGCTCTGCGGGCTCGTGCTCCACATTGGCCCCGGCGCGCTCGCCGGGGAGATGCACAAACTGGGGTTCAACCTCCTCTGGGTCCTGCTCCCGTCGGTCGTCATCTACATGCTGGATGCGCTGGGCTGGCGGTACACCCTGGGCCGCCATGCGGAGAAGGTCAGGTTCGATCGCCTGTTCATGACCCGCATGGCCGGCGAAGCTGTGAACTACACGACACCAGGCATGTACCTGGGTGGTGAGCCGATGAAGGCCTATCTATTGAGCCGGCACAACGTTCCATTGGTAGATGGCATGGCGTCGGTCGTCACGGCCAAGACGACGATGACGTTGGCGGAGGTCGCCTTCATCATGCTGGGGGTCGGGCTGGGCGCAGTGCTGCTCAGCCGCTCCACCGACGTGCTGGTGCCGACCCTGTTCGGACTCGGCCTGCTGGGGTTCGGCGTCGGGTTGTTTCTCGCGGTGCAGCGGTTCGGGCTGTTCATGAGCCTCCTCAGGATGCTCGACCGGGTGGGCGTCAGGATCGCCTGGCTGAAAGCGCGGGAGCGCAAGCTTGAGGCTCTGGACGATGCGATCCGGTACTTCTATGGCCGCGACCGGCGCGGCTTCCTCCTCGCATTTGCGTCGTTCTTCGTGGGCTGGCTGGTAGGCGCCGTGGAAGTCTACCTGATCCTGTATTTTCTCGGGCTGCCGGTGGATTGGCTCACGGCGATCGCCATCGAGGCGCTGGCCGTGTTCGCCAAGGGTGGGACGGCATTCATCCCGGGCAGCGTCGGTGGCCAGGAAGCGGGGACCGTGCTCGTGTTCGTGGCCTTCGGGCTGACCGAAGCGGTCGGCGTGACCTTCTCGCTCGTGCGTCGCATCCGGGAGATCATCTGGATCGCGTTCGGTCTCTGGGCGTTGGCGATGGGAGGCCGGGTTGCGGTCCCTGCGGAGCCGTGCGATCGCCCACCGGCGTGAAGGAATGACCGCGCTCCTTCCCATCGTTTGGGCTGGTCTGGCCGTGCTCTGCGCGGTCGGCTTCGGAGTCGTCGCCGGCATCGTCAATCCCGACGAGAAGGTCAACGGGCTCTGGCTCGTGGTCGCCGCGGCCTGTTTTTACGTGCTGGCGTACCGGTTCTATGGCCGGTTCCTCGCGCAGCGGGTCGTCGAGCTGGACAATCTGCGGATCACGCCGGCGCACCGGCTCAACGACGGGGCGAACTTCCACCCCACCAACCGATGGGTGCTGTTCGGCCATCATTTTGCCGCCATCGCGGGCGCCGGGCCACTGCTGGGGCCGGTCCTGGCCGCGCAGTTCGGATTTCTGCCGGGATTTCTCTGGCTGGTCGTCGGCGCGGTGCTGGCCGGCGCGGTCCAGGATTTCATCATCCTCGTCGCCTCGATGCGCCGCAACGGCCGGTCACTGCCTCAGATCGCGCGGGATGAGATCGGGCCGGTCACGGGTTTGGCGACGGCCCTCGCCGTGTTTTTCATCGTCGTGGTAGCGCTGGCCGGACTCAGCCTCGCGGTCGTCAATGCGCTCTATCGCAACCCGTGGGGCACGTTCACGCTGGCCATGACCGTGCCGATCGGTTTTTTCATGGGCTTCTATCTCCAGCGCTGGCGGTCGGGGCGCGTGGGCGAAGTGTCGGTGATCGGCGTGGCCCTGCTGGTGGCGGCCGTCATCGCGGGCCGCGGCGTCGCGCAATCCTCGCTGGCGGCGTGGTTCGATCTGGAGCGGGACACCCTCGTCTGGTTCCTGGCGGCTTACGGCTTTCTCGCATCGGTGCTGCCGGTCTGGATGCTGCTGGTCCCTCGGGGCTATCTCTCCACCTTCATGAAAGTCGGCGTGGTCGTCCTGCTGGGGGTCGGAGTGGTCCTGATAGCGCCAACGATCGAGATGCCCCGCGTGACCGGCTTCATCGCCGGCGGGGGACCGATCATCCCCGGGCCGATCTTCCCCTTCGTGTTCATCACGATCGCCTGCGGGGCGATTTCCGGGTTCCATTCGCTGGTCGCCTCCGGCACGACACCCAAGATGCTCGACCGGGAATCGCATGCGA
>CAZSUT010000011.1:0-7560 GCA_964610095.1 uncultured Nitrospirales bacterium
CCTTTTCCAAAAAGACAACCGTTTCACTTGGAGCGCCCTCTTTGCCTCTCTAGCCCCTGAATCCCCGCTGGATGATTGCCCGGTAGAACGCCGGCCGCAACCAGCGATTGCGTCTCTGTTTGAGGGCCGGAGACTGCCGGACGCGCTCGCGCATCACACAGGGATGGCTGCCGCGAAAGTCCTTGAGAATCTCGTAATCCTCGAACTCAAATGCGTCCTGCGTGTACAGCTTTGCTTCCGAAGGCGGTGGTGCCTCCCCGTGATAGACCTTCGTCTGCTCCTGTTTTTTGGCCAGCATGGTCTTGGGGTCCTTCACCCACCCATAGTGAAAGACACGCCCCTCCGAGGGCGCGAGCCACTCGTGTGGCCCGCTCTGGAGGTACTGCTTCGTGGCCTTCAGGTGGAACCCCACCGCATCGCCGGAGGACTCCACTTCCCCGTTGTTCCGGATGATGCGTACAGCCTTGTGGTAGAACCATGGATTGGTGGACCAGTAGTCCCCGACGAAGTGCAGGTAGCGGAACACCAAACCCTTGACGTCCGGATTATGGAGGTGAGTCTTCATGGCTCGGACAATCTTAGATAGATCATTCTCGTGAACGACCTCATCCGCCTGGAGGTAGAACGCCCAGTCTCCCGTGCAGGACGCCAGTGCGATGTTGCTCTGCTGGGAATAGATCAGCCCGTCCTTCCGCAGGGTTTCATCCCACACCGATTCGACGACCCGGATCTTCGGATCGCCGATGGACCGGATCAGTTCCAGCGTGCCGTCCTCACAGCGTCCGACGTTGACGATGAACTCGTCGACGATCGGCAGGATGGATCGGATGGACTCCACGACCGGATAGTCATAGCGCACCGCGTTGCGGCAAAAGGTAAATCCGCTGACCTTCATGTGCTAGGCCCCATGCGCGTTACCCGATCCATACCGTTCGATGAAGGCCTTCAGGTCCGAGGACATGAGCAGCGGCAGTGCCTCCTCGATCTTGGGCAAGGGCCAATCCCACCAGGCAATCTTTTGCAGCGCCTCGATCGTCGCTGCATCGAACCTGAATCGGAGATGCCGGGCCGGCACTCCCACAACGATTGAATAAGGAGCCACATCCCTCGTCACCACGCTCCTTGCGCCGATGACCGCCCCGTTGCCGATCGTGACTCCGGATAGGATCAAAGCATCCGTGCCGAACCACACATCATGTCCGATGACGACGTCCCCCTTCGTGCGAGAAGGCAACGGCAGACTCTTGGCACGTTCAAACAGAATATTGAATGGATAGCTGGAGACCCAATCGATGCGGTGCTCGCTCCCCATGAGAATCATCACGCCGGATGCGAATGAGCAGAACTGCCCGATACGGACCGTCGCTCCTTCATCCCCCCAGACGATATTGGGTCTTCCATAGGTCCAGTCTCCAATCTGATACGCGGCATACTGTTTGTTGAATTTCGTGAAAAAGGTTGGGGCCGTGGCTGCCGGCCACGCCGATCGGTGGAGAATTCTGGAAGCGAAACTCAAGATGAAACTTTTAATGCGCATGCTGGTCGGCCAGGAACTGCCTGACTCCCTCCCGCCAAGGCGGAAGACCTAGTCCGTGTTGATGCAAGAACGCCGTCGAGAGGGCTGAATATGGTGGCCGCCAGGCAAGGCGACCAGACTCGGCCGTCGAAATCGGCACGACCCGACATCCAAGTCCTGCCTCCTGGAGGATGGCCTTCGCGAACTCGTACCGGGAACATTCCCCTTCTCCGCCGGCATGAATCACCCCCGTCACATCCGATCGGACCAGCCCGGCGATCACTTGCGCGAGGTGGCGCGCATACGTCGGGCTTCCGCGCTGGTCCTCCACGACACGGATTTCCGGCTGCATGACGGCCAGGCTCAGGATGGTCTTCACGAAATTCTTCCCGTGCACACCGTAGATCCAGGAAGTCCGCAGCACCAGCGTCCTGCGGCAGCCCTTCAATGATTCCTCCTCCCCTGCTAATTTGGAGCGGCCGTAAACGTTGCGCGGATTCACGGGGTCGCGCTCGGTATAGGGTTCTGTCTTCTTCCCATCGAACACATAGTCGGTCGAGATGTAGATCAACCGAGCATTTACCTTGGCAGCTCCTTCGGCTACACGTCGGGTGCCCTGCGCATTAACCGAAAAGGCAGTCTCTGGGTCTCGCTCGCACCCGTCCACATCGGTATAACTCGCAGCATGAATCACGAGGTCGGGATGCATGGCAACGATCTTCGTACTGAGATCCGGGTCAGTCATTTCGTAATCCGGCCGATTGGCTGGAATCACATCCTCTCCCGTCAGGACTCGCTGAAGTTCCTGTCCAAGCTGACCCTTCGCCCCGGTTACGATGATGCGCATGTCAAGGTGTCCCGCTCAAACGCGCCCCATAGACTCGTTCGTAATAGGCCCGAAACTCTCCAGACTTGATCTTTTCCCACCACGAGGCGTTCTCCCGGTACCAGTCCACAGTGATCTTCAAGGCCGCGTCCAGGAGATGTTGCGGCGCCCACCCTAGCTTTCTGATCTTGTCGCAGTTCAGGGCATAGCGGCGGTCATGGCCGGGGCGGTCGGTGACATGCCGGATCAGCGAAAGCGGCTTTCCAAGCAGTTTGAGGATCGCCTCAGCCAGCTCCTTGTTGGGTCGCTCGTGGCCCGCCCCGATGTTATAGATCTCACCCGGAGTCCCCTTGTGGAGGATCAGATCGATCGCCTGGCAATGATCCTCCACATACAACCAATCGCGCTGCTGAAGCCCATCGCCGTAGAGGGGCAGAGGCTGATCCTCCAGGGCGTTCGTCACGAAAAGCGGGATGAACTTTTCCGGATACTGGTTAGGGCCATAGGTGTTGCTGCCGCGGGTGATCATGACGGGTAACCGAAAGGTCGTGAAATAACTCAAGGCCAGCAGATCGCCGGCCGCCTTGCTCGCCGAATACGGGCTGCGGGGAGCCAGCGGATCGGACTCCTTGGAGTGGCCTCTCGGGACATCGCCGTACACTTCATCCGTGCTGACCTGCACGAATCGTTTGATCCCCGTCGCCCGAGCGGTCTCTAGGAGCACTGCGGTTCCCACCACCTCGGTTTTTACGAACCCTTCTGGTTCCAGAATGGAGCGGTCGACATGCGTCTCGGCGGCAAGGTTGACGATCGCCTCAACGCGCTGCTCCCGCACCACTCGGTCCACGAGGGCCCTATCGCAGATATCCCCGTGAATAAAGGTGTAGCGCGGATGCCGCTCGACGTCTCGCAAGTTGTCCAGATTGCCGGAGTAGCGGAGGGCATCGAGATTGATCACCTCCGTATCTCCCCTGCGGAGGAGGAGGCGAACGAAGTGTGACCCGATGAATCCCGCCCCGCCGGTGACCAGAATTGTCCGAAAAGGCGGAGGGCCTGCGCCTACCGGACTATTCTCTTGCCGTACCATGTCCGTTTCCATACCCATAGATCGTCAAGACCCCGGCACCGTTCTTTGAACGCCATGAAGTTGGCTTCGACATCGCCTTTGTCGACCAGCACGTTCTCCCGACATTGGAACGAGTTGCTCCAAAACAACCCAATTGTGGCGTACCGAGGGTTGATCTCGCGGAACCACCGATTGATAACAGCCGAGAGTTGATGAAAAGGATCGAAAATTTCAGCCCAATGATGGTCTCGACGCGATTGGTTCCAATCGGGACCTACGGTCAGGTGAAACCGGCTATAGCCGTGGAGCTGCGAATGTTTGAAGGTGAACTCAATGCCGTCTCCCGTCAACTCACACAGCCAGTGGTGATGAGAATATCCGCAGTAGCGGCTACGTTCGATCCCAGGCGTGCTTTCGATGATCCGACTGGGGGTCTCCAAATAACCACGTCGGCCGACGCGCATCATTTCCTGACAGACCCAGACTGGATCGCGTAGGTCTTCCAGGGTGCCCTTGCAGAGCACGAAGTCGAACTGCTTGTCTTTGAACGGCCAGGATTCCCGCGAACAAAGATCCCACTGCACCCAGGTCTCTTTGGAGAAATGTGGGGTGGGCCAGATCTCGGCGAACCAGGGTTCCAGATGCCCGCGCTGCTCCCAAGAGAGAAAGTCGAGCACATAATCGGCTCGGACTAATGGCTTGATGCCGCCGCCTACATCAAGGACCAAGTCACCTGGTTTTATGAGATCGGGAATTTCATTGAACGTTCCAACACGCACGCTTCCCTTTGGCACGTTCATCCGATATTGCTCACTGTTTCGTTCGCCGACTGGCTCCATAACTTAAACCTTATTGGCGCTGGTTTGGACAGGCTATTCACGATACGGCGGCAAATGAGCCTCGCTCTCAGCCAGACTTTTGTATGATTGGTCTTTCGGAGACAGCAGGGGGTTCGCAACAGGCCATGAAATGCCGATCGCTTGATCATTCCAAATAATTCCGTGCTCGTCCTCGGGGTGATAGAAGTCAGTGCACTTATAGACGACGCCTGCCGCGTTGCTTATGACGCAAAACCCGTGTGCAAAACCCGGGGGGACATAAAGCTGTCGTTTGTTCTCTGAGGACAGCTCGGTGCCATACCACTTCCCAAACGTGGGAGAACCTTTACGGATGTCGAGGACTATATCGAAGATCACCCCCTCCACTACTACAATGAGCTTCCCCTGAGGCTTCTTCAGTTGATAGTGGAGTCCACGAAGAGTGCCGCGAACCGATTGAGAGTAATTGTCCTGTACAAACCGAGATGGGATTCCGCCTTTCGTGAACTTCTGTTCATGATATAACTCAAAAAAATGCCCGCGCTGATCCTCATGAACATCAGGCTCAACGAGGATGACGTTCTTCAGTTCCGTTGCAATGAACCGCACAGCGTCCGATCCTATTCAAGAATATAGAACTAACTATAGTTTGTTGGCGCCTGTCTGGGTCACCAAATTGGCGGCGCTCATGAGGGATTCGAACGTCCCCGCATCGGTCCACCAGCCTTCCAGGATATCCCACGACATCTGACCCCGCTCGATATAGGCGTTGTTCACATCGGTGATTTCTAATTCGCCGCGCGCCGAGGGCTTGAGGGTGCGGACGAAATCAAAGACCTGGCGATCGTAAAAGTAGATGCCCGTGACCGCGAACGGCGATTTCGGCTCTTTGGGTTTTTCCTCGACCCGTATGATACGGTCTCTCTCAAACACCGGCACGCCGAAGCGTTGGGGGCCTTTGACCTCTTTCAGTAGAATTTTCGCGCCGCCGCTTTGCTTTTCAAAGGCCCGCGCTGCGGCGATGATGTTCTTCTCGATGATGTTGTCGCCCAGCACCACGCAGATCGGCTCGCTGCTGGCGAAGTACTCCGCCAGGCTCAACGCAGCCGCGATGCCGCCCTCTCCTTCCTGATAGGTGTAGTTGAGGTGCTGTAAGCCAAACTCCTTCCCGTTGCCCAGCAGTCGTAGGAAATCACCGGCGCTGTTCCCGCCGGTGACCAGCAGAATGTCCCGGATTCCAGCGTTCACGAGCGTCTGGATCGGGTAGTAGATCATCGGCTTGTCGTAGACCGGCAGCAGGTGCTTGTTCGTCACCTTGGTCAATGGGTAGAGCCGCGTGCCGAGCCCTCCCGCCAAAATTACACCTTTCATCGTCCCTGATCTCCCTTCATACAGCTACCCGACTCCGCTCCCACAGCTTCGCGTACTTCACGAACGTGTAGTAGGCGTAGAGCAGCGACAGGATCAAGCCCGGCATCCCGTCGCGAAACCCCTGCCGCAGCACATACATCTTGATGAAGGTGAAGACCGGATGCGTAATTAATTGATGCACATGGAATCGCCGACCCCGGGAGGCCATCTGCTCCGCCATGAGTGTCGAATACCGGCTCATCTTCCGCAGATACTCGCCGAGGTCGCGGAACGGGTACTGCAGGACGTGGCCGCGCAGGTAATCAACCCTGCCCGTCACGTCGAAGCCTTCATGCACAAGGTCATCTCGGTACTGGAGCCGGTGCTTGTTGAAAAATTGCGGCTGGCGGTAGTCCGGGTACCAGCCGCAGTGCCGGATCCAGCGTCCCAGGAAAAAATTCTTCCGCGGCACAAAGAACGCATCAGCACGTGGGCCACTTGCGAGCTCGGCCTGAATCTCCTCCCGCAGTTCGTCCGTCGCACGCTCGTCGGCGTCGATGCTCAGCACCCAGTCGTGCGTGACCAGCTCCAGTGCCCGGTTGCGGAGTTTCCCGAAGCCGGCAAAGTCGCATTGGTAGACCTTGTCGGTGTATTCCCGGCAGATCTGCTCAGTTCGGTCGGTGCTGTGGGAATCAAGGACTACGATCTCATCGGCCCAGACTATGCTCTCGAGGGCGTCTCGGATCTTCGTTTCCTCGTTGAACGTGAGGACGTAGGCCGAAAGCTTAGACATGGACTACCTGAATGGGAAGCGCGCGCGCCAGCACCTGGGTGACCCGTTGCTCCACGGTGTCCACCGTGATCCGGTCCAGGCAGTCCCAGTAAGGGCACGCTTCGTAGATGCACTTCTCACAGGTGGGGACCTCGGGCTTGAGCACCACGCCCGTGCCCAAGGGCTGCCAACGGGTCGGCGACATGTTCCGGCGCGGGTCGAAGATGCTGACCGTCGGGACGCCGAGCGCAGCCGCAAGGTGCATTGGCCCTGTGGACAAGGATACGACTGCATGACTCTCGGCGATCACCGCCATCAATTGCCGGATCGTCAACGCCCCCATCAGATCTCTCACTCCATTGGGCCATTGGGAGACCTCGGTGTCTGTCCGGAACTTGTCTCGCTCTGCCGCGTTCCCTGTCAACAGCACCTCGCGCCCTGCTTGGGCCAGATGCAAAATGAGATTGCGGTAGTGGACCGGCTTCCAGAGGCGACTGGAGAACCCGCTTGGATGGACAACCACGCGAAGACGGAAGGACTCGCCTAAGAATGATCGCGCCCATTCCCGTTCCTCAGCAGTCACCACCAAGTGCGGTGGCGCCACCTCGCCGGGTGAAAGTCCCAGTCCGCGGAGCAGCCCCAGATTGTAGGCACTCTCGTGGCGGGAGAAATCGCTGCGGTGCTCGTACACGCGACGGTTAAGCAGAAAGGAATACCACCGATACCCCGTGCCGACGCGCAGCGGCACGCGTGCCAGCCATGCCGCCGTCATCAGCCGGCGGAAGGGTTTGAGAAAGATCGCCGCATCCACATTCCGTTTGAACAGCCGGACCAACTCGCCCAGCCGCTCCTGCCCCGTTACCGTCAGCACTTCATCGAGATCCGGATGATGCGCTAGCACCGGTGAGGCGTAGGCGCTAGAGAGAAAGCTCAGCCGTGCGCCCGGCATCAGGCGACGCAGTTCCGTCGCCACTGGGAGTGAGAGGATCTCATCCCCGATGCCGTCCGGTCTGACAAGCAGGATATTCACGACAGCTTGATCGCCTCATCAATGAGCATAACCGGAATATCGTCCTTGATCGGATACATCAACTTGCAGGCCCTGCAGACCAGCCCGTCGCCCTTCTCATTGAGTGCGATGTCCCCCTTGCACTTGGGACACGCGAGGATCGCTAGCAGTTCCTTGTCGATTGGCATGTTCACCTCTCCCTT
>CAZSUT010000011.1:7660-39580 GCA_964610095.1 uncultured Nitrospirales bacterium
CAAACGCATGGCTGCCTCGATCACATTCTCAGGTCGGATCGACGTGAGGCATTCCAACTCAACGGCATTGGTGCAGCGCCGGCTGAAACACGGGCTGCAAGGCACGCCGCTGCGCAACACGGTATGGCCGGTTCCATAGGGGCCGGTCCTGGCTGGATCAGTCGGGCCGAACAGGGCGATCACCGGCGTACCGACGGCGGCTGCCAGGTGCATGGGGCCCGAATCGTTCGTGACAAGCAGCCGCACGCGCCGCAGCAGCGAGATCAATTCCTTCAGCGTCGTCTGTCCCATCAAATCGATCGGCGCAGTCCGCATGGCACGCAGCACCTGCTTTCCAACGTGTCGCTCGTCGCGGCCGCCGATCAGCACCACGCGGGCGGCTCCATCCTGCTGGAGCCGGTCGCCGACCGCCGCAAACGATTCGAGCGGCCACCGCTTCGTATTCCAGCGCGCTGAAGGATTCATCGCGACGAGCGTAGCGCCTGCCTGAACGCCTGCCGCGGCTAAGAGCGCCTCGACCCGCGCCTGGGCCTGCGTGTCATGCGGCAGGGAAAACTCGGACGGTTTGACCTCGCCGGGATCCGCACCCAGGTATTTGGCAGTGAGCAGATAGCGATCCACCGCATGCATGGATGGAGAGGGGACGGGCACGCGTTCCGTATAGAACCAGGGACTGCCTTCCCGGCCGTTGGCAAACCCGATACGGACCGGGGCGCCGGAGATCCATCCCAACACGGCGCTCCGCAGCAGCCCCTGCAGGTCCACCACCGTATCGAAACAGCCGGCGCGGACCGCTCGCCACGCCGCCGGCCAGCCCTTCGGCGACAGGTCCAGCGCCAGCACCTCGTCGAGGTGGGGATTGCCCTCCAGCACTGCTGCCCACTCGCGCTTTACGAGCCAGGTGATCGTGGCCGACGGAAACCGCTGTCGCAGAGCGACTACAGTCGGCATTGAATGCACGATGTCGCCCAACGAACTGGGCTTGATGATTAGGATGCGTGAAAAGTTCATCGTTATTCGTTATTCGTTATTCGATAAACGTCATCCGTAAGTCAATCACCGATTAACGTTTAACGATTAACGTCTCTTGCGTGTTCACTGTCTCCAGGATCCATCGAACTGCCTCCGTCAGATCGCGAGCCACATAGTCTGGCGCGAGACCCCGCTCGGACATCCGTGTCTGCTCCTCCTCGGGCGCATTCCCGCTCCGGACAAAGACCGCGAGGGCGCCAACATTCCGGGCCAGCTCCATGTCGGTAGCTTTGTCACCGATCACGATTGCATTGCCGGGGAATACGCCTAGTTCCTGCAGCGCCCGGTGAACCAGGCCGGGCGCGGGCTTGCGGCAGATGCACCCTTCATCCGGGTGATGCGGACAGATGAAGATCCCATCCAGCCACGCGCCGTCCTCCGCGAGCAGCTCTCGCAGCCGCTGGTGAATCGCCTCCAATTGCTCCTGCGTGATGAGTCCCCGCGCCACCCCCGACTGGTTGGACAGTACGACCGTCTTGAAGCCGGCGCGATTTAAGCGCGCGACGGCCGGGCCGACTCCCGGCAGGAGCCGGAGTTGCTCGGGCTGGTTGAGATAGCCGGGATCGAAGTTGAGCGTCCCATCGCGATCAAGGTAGACCACCGGCACAGATTCGGTCTCTGACGCACTCCTCGTTCCGATCTGCCGCATTGCCGCCGCACGGACCATCTCAACGCTGATCCCCTGCATACAACGGTGGTCGATGGGGCATTCCCGCAATAGGCACGGCGAGCAGTCCACGGGGTGACGGACGAGTTCGCTGCGGGACCCGAACGGCGACGTGGTCGCGGGATCGGTCGGCCCAAAGATCGCCACCGTCGGCACGCCGAACGCCGTCGCGATATGCATGGGACCGGTATCGTTCGTGATGAACAGCCGGCACTGTTTGATCAAAGCCATCAGTCGCCGCACCGTGGTCCGCCCGGACAGCACAAGTGTGGGAGCCGTCATCATGCCTGCGATCGCGGCGCCCAGCTCTTCCTCCCCGCGCCCGCCGAAGATCAAGACCACGCCGCCATGCTCGGCAGCCACCCGATCCGCCAGCTCGGCAAAGCGCTCAGGGAGCCAGCGCTTGGCGGTGCCATAGACGGACCCAGGGTTTAGCCCAATCAGGACCTTCTTGGGATCCACCCCAAACGCGCGCAGGTGCTCAATCGCTTCGGCATCTTCGCTCGGCGTCGTCCTGAGCATTGGGGGCTCCGGCTCGACCGGAATCCCAAACGGCCGGAGCAGCTCCAGATAGTAGTGCGCCTGATGCTTGCGCCGGATCTTCGGAGTCAGCGGGATCCGATGGGTGAGTAGGAGCGAGCGTCCATCGGTCGCATACCCGTAGCGATTGGGGATGCCGGCCAGCGCTGTGATCGCCGCGGCTTCGAAGGCATTTTGCAACAGGATCGCCAAATCGTACCGCCCGCGGCGCAAGAGCCGCGCCAAGGTCAGCTTGCCGCCGAGACCGGCATACGGCCCCGGGTCGCGGTACAGCACGATCTCGTCCACCGCCGGATGGTGGTGCAGGAGCTCGGCGATCGCGGGCTTGACGAGCAGGGCGATTTTCGCCTTCGGGAAGCCCTTTCGGATGGCCGTGAGCGCCGGCGTCGTCAGGACCGCGTCGCCGATCCAGTTCGTTCCCCGAACCAGGATCCGCTTCACCGCCCCCGGCCTGGTCAATTTTGTAAGACGACGCGCGTCCATTCCTCGAATCCCTCAAGCCACCGCAAGTCGATCCGCACCGCCCACAGCTCGACCTGCCGATTCTTCACCTTGTCAAGCTGCGCCAGCTTCACCGCATCCTTCTCCGTCGTCACAATCCGATCCACACCCGCCTGCTCCGCCGCGCGCCGGACCCGCTGCAGATCGTCTCCTGAGTATGCGTGATGGTCCGCAAAGACGCAATGGTCCACGACTATCGCCTCGGCAGCTCCCAGGAGCCATCGAAACGACTCAGGGTTGCCGATTCCGCTTGCGGCCAGCACCCGCTCGCCCTTCAGTGCGGACGGCTCCATTGCGGCTGAGCCTCCGACCTGCACCACCGCGCTCGGCACAAAATCCGTGGTCCAAATCGGCACCTCCGGCGCCACCGCGCGGACCGCAGCTTTGAGCTCGTCCAACCGCTGGGCCTGCGAAGCGCGCGTGACGAGCACCGCCGAGGCACGCTCCATGGCCGAGAGCGGTTCGCGCAGCCGTCCTCGCGGAAGCAGATACCCGTTGCCGAACGGTGCGCCCGCATCCAGGACTAGGATATCCATATCCCGTCGCAAGGCCAGGTGTTGATAGCCATCGTCCAGCACCAGCGTGTCGACGCCGAAGCGATTCACCAAGTGCCGCCCCACGCGAGGCCGGTCGGCGCCGACCGCAACCGACACGCCTGGACAGCGTTGCGCAATCAGAAAGGGTTCATCCCCGCTGTCTTCCGGATGGCCTCGTAGCATGCGCCCGTCAGAGATTTCCAAGATGGACGTCCCGCTCCGACGCCTGTAGCCGCGGCTGATGACCCCGACCTTCCGGCCGCGATCCCGTAGCGCCGCGGCCAGTGCGATCACGACCGGGGTCTTTCCCGTCCCCCCCACAGTCAGATTGCCCACGCTGATCACTCGGCATGGCAGCGACTGCCGTTTCAGCAGACCTCGTTCATACAATGTCGCGCGCACGCGCATCGCAAGCCCGTAGAGGTGCGACAGCGGAACCAGCGGTGCGAGGAGCCACCCTCCCGGCGTCCGGTCGCCTACTGCAAGCAGGCGCTCCGCCCGTTGGAACGACGTTATTCGTGAATCGATCATCGTTAATCGTGTCCAATGGGGACGTTACTCGTTATTCGTTATGCGTTAAACGTGGGACAGATGCGTCATAGACTTTGGCCATCCCTCCGACGGCTTACGAATAACGTATAACGTTTAACGATCTCCGTGTTCCCGTTCCTCAAGCAAGCGTGCAATCAAGGCTACTGTGCGAGCCAGCGCCCCCTGATTCTCCAGCACGAGCTGATAGGCGGCCTTGCCCATCGCTTCCAGACGGGATCGGTCCAGGAGCAGTAGTGATGTCATGGTTCGTGTCATTTCATGGGCGTCGCGCACCATCACGCCCGCGCCGCAGGCTAGGAACTGCTCCGCCGCCTCGGCAAAGTGATCCATGTGCGGGCCGAAGACCACGGCCTTGCCCCAGGCCGCCGGCTCCAGTGGGCTGTGCCCGCCCACGTTCACCAGGCTGCCACCCACGAAGACCAGTGTTGCGTCTCGATACAGTGTGGCCAGCTCCCCCCGCGTATCCAGGATGATGACGCGCGGCCCAGTGATCGGCACGCCTCCGGCGCCGGGCAGCCTCGTCCGTCTCACAGCGGTGAACCCGCGCGACTGCACGGCCCTGACTACGTCCTCGGCCCGTTCGATATGCCGCGGAGCGAGGACCAGGACAAGCGCCGGTGCGACGTTGAGCAGACGGCGGTAACAGTCCAGCACCGCCTCCTCCTCGTCCGGATGGGTGCTCCCTGCCACAAACAGTTCTTCGCCCCCCGCCAATCTGAGGTCCTGCCTGGAGAGCAGTCCCGCGGTCGCCTGCGCCGATACGGCGACTTGATCGTACTTGAGGTTGCCGGTCCGCACGACCCGCTTCTGCTCCACGCCGAGCTGGATCATCCGCTCCACATCGCGGTCGGTCTGCATGGCGCAGAGAGTAAACGCTGCCAGCACGCGGCGGAAAAACGGGCGGAGCCGACGATACCCGGCGAAGGAGTCGGTTGAAAGGCGACCGTTCACCAGGATGATGGGAGTCCGCCGCGCTGCCGCCTCGCACAGGAAGTTCGGCCAGAATTCCGTCTCGACCACCACGATCAGGTTCGGGCGTACGGCTTGCAAGGCGGACCGTACCGACCAGCGGAAGTCCAGCGGAAAGTAGAGATGCTCCACCTGCCCGTCCAGCCGTCGCAGGACTGTTTCCTTGCCGGTCTCGGTGACGGTGGACACGAACACGCGGGCGGCGGGATAGCGCGTCTTCAACTGCTGGACCAACGGGACCACCGCCGTTGCCTCCCCCATGGACACGGCGTGCACCCAGATCGTCGGACGCCCGTCACGGCCTTCAACCAGGTCTGGGGGCAGCCAGCCCAGCCGCTGACGCAGGCCCGGGCGGCACCGTTTCTTGGCCAGCAGGATGAGGAGAATCACGGGAGAGGCGAGCAGCAGGAGGAGATTGTACACCGCGAACATGAGGTGCCCTTCACGCTCCGGCTCGCCGCTCATCCGCCGACCGCGTGATCTGCCTCGTCGCCGAGCTTGTTGAGCGCTGCCTCCACCTCCACCCGCTTCGCTTCAAGCTGCACGCGGTCCGCGTCGCGCGGCACCCAGATCGGCTCGCCCCACGCAAAGCAGGCCAGGCTGAACGGCAGCGGGACCTGAAACCGGTCCCAGCTCCGGAAGAGTTTTTTTTTGAGGCGGCGAAGGTCAGCGGGATGATCGGCTGCCCCGTCAGCTTCGCCAGTTCGACGACGCCGGGCTGCGCGACGTACCGGGGCCCCCGCGGCCCGTCCGGGGTCACCGCAAGATCGACGCCCTCACGCCCCAGCCGCGCCATCTGGCGGAGCGCCCGAGCGCCCCCTCGCGTGGTGGAGCCGCGGATGGTATTAAAGCCGAACCTTCGCACGATCCGATGGATCAGTTCGCCGTCGCGGTGCTCGCTGATCAGGATGTAGAGCCGTGAGCCTCCGTAGCACAGGGGCATCATAAGCTGGCGGCTGTGCCAGAAGGCGATGATGACGCCGCGGCCCGACTCCCAGAACGCCCGGATGCGCTCGGCATGGAGCGTGCGGATCCGCAACGTCCACCCCAGCGCACGGATCAGCGCATAGCCGATTGGGGGAAGCACCGAGAGCTTCAGCCGAGTCCACATTCCCTGCATACCTCGTTAAACGTTATTCTCCCCATTGTCCTGGAATTGCATCTGATACAGCCTTTGATACGTCCCTCCGCGCGCCAGGAGATTATCATGCCGGCCTATTTCGACCACACGACCTCCGGCCAGGACGACGATCCGGTCGGCTCGCTGGACCGTGGAGAGCCGATGGGCGATCACAAACGTGGTCCGGTCTTTCATGAGATTGGCCAAAGCCATCTGGACCATGCGCTCCGACTCCGTATCCAGCGACGAGGTGGCCTCGTCGAGGATGAGGATGGGGGGATTACGCAGCAACGCCCGCGCGATGGCCAATCGCTGGCGTTCCCCGCCTGAGAGCTTCACTCCGTTTTCCCCGATCAGGGTGTCGTACCCGTTCGGCAGCTTCAGGGTGAACTCGTGGGCATACGCTGCGCGGGCGGCCTCCATGATGGCCTCATCGCTGATCTCGTCCTTGCCGTAGGCGATGTTGTTGCGCACCGTGTCGTCGAACAGGAGGGTCTCCTGGGAGACGATCCCGATCTGCCGCCGGAGCGCGGCCAGGCGGATCTCGCGGAGGTCCACGCCGTCGATGAGGATCGCCCCTTCCGTCGGATCGTAGAAGCGGGGAATGAGGTTCACGAGGGTCGTCTTGCCGGCGCCACTGCTCCCCACAAGAGCCAACACTTCGCCGGCCCGGACCGTCAGTGAAATATCGCGCAAGGCCCAGGTCTCGACGCCGTCGTAGCGAAAGGACACCCCGCGCAGCTCGATCGAGGTCCGTACCCCGTCGAGGCCAAGCACGCCGGTATCGGTCGCCGCCTCGGTCTCGACATCCAGGACGGCAAAGACCCGCTCGGCTGCGGAGAGGGCTTGCTGGATAATATTGTTGGACGTCGCCACGCGCTTGATCGGGTTGTACATCAGGAACACCGCCGTGAGGAAGGAGAAGAACGTTCCCGGCGTCATCGTCCCCCGAATGACCTGCGAGCCGCCATACCAGATGATCCCGGCCACCCCGATGATCCCAATCGCTTCCAGCACGGGCGACGTGATGGCGGCGACCTGAGTGGATTTCATCCCGGCGCGGAAGTATGCCTCGTTGTGCCGTGCGAAGCGTCGGTCTTCGGCGGACTCCTGCGTAAAGCCCTTCACGATACGGATGCCGGTCAGCGTCTCCTGCAAGGCAGTGGCCATGTCGGCTGTCCGTTCTTGACCGATCGCGGCGATCCTCCTCAGCCGATTGCCGAACCGGACCATCGGATAGAACGACAATGGGATTACGACACTCGACAGCAGGGTCAACAGCCAGTTCTGATAGAACATCACTCCGAGCAGGACGAGGAACGTCAGGCTTTGCTGGAAGAAGTCCTTGAGGACACCGGACACGGCGTTCTGAATCCAGTTCACGTCGTTGATCACACGGGACATCATCCGGCTGGACGGATTCTTGAGATGGAAGCCGACCGGGAGCCGCATGAGGCGGCTGAAGAGCCGCTGGCGGATGTCGGTCACGACGCGGCTTCCGACGTAGACCATCAGATAGGTCTGGCCATAGCTCGCGATCCCTTTGAGCACCGACACGGCCATCAGCGCCACCGGCAGGAGGATCAGCCACGTCGCGTTCCTGTTGATGAAGATCTCATCGAGAGCGGGGCGGACGAGCCAGGCATAGGCGCCCGTAAAGGCAGCCACCAGCCCCGAGCAGACAGCAGCCGCAATGAGGCGCATCCAGTAAGGTCGCAAATACTGCAGCAATCTTAGGTACAACTTCATCGCGCACCTGCCTCCCGGCGGCGAAGCTGCTCGAGCACCACTTCCGCCGCGCGGCCAGACGCCCCTGGCGTCCCGAGCAAGCCACGCACGCGGGCCATCTCGGCCCGCATCCCTTCGCGAGAGGATGCGTCGTCGAGGATGCGCCGTGCCTGGTCGGCCAGACGGGCCGGCGTGGCGTGATGTTGGATGAGCTCCGGGATGAACGCCCGGCCGGCGACGAGGTTGGCGAGACCGATGCTGTGAACCCGGACCAGCAGACGCGCGAGCAAGTAGGTGAGCCAGGGCAGCTTGTAGACGATCACCATCGGGGTGCCGATGATGGCGGCCTGCAAAGTCGCCGTGCCGGAGGCGATGAAGAGCAGATCGGCCGCGGCCATGACCCCGTTCGGGTCCCGCGCGACCAGGCGCACGTCCAGCCCGGTGCCATCGCATAGGCGCTTGATCTCGTCCGGGTCCACCGTCTCGGCGACCGCCAGGATTGCCTTGAGCGGACGTCCCTGGCCCTGCAACAGCCGCACGGCCTCCAGCATGACCGGCAGGAGCGCGCGGACTTCTCCGGTGCGGCTCCCCGGCAGGAGGCCGATCACGCGCGCCTCGCGCGGCAGGCCGTATGTAGCCCGCAGGCGGTCCCGATCGTAAGACGGTGCCACCTCATCCAGCAGCGGATGCCCGACGAACGTGCAGGGAACTCCGGCGCGGCGGTAGAGCTCCGCCTCGAACGGCAGGATGACCACCACGTGGTCCACGCGGCGCTGGATCCACTGAATGCGGCGGGGCCGCCACGCCCAGAGCTGCGGCGCGATGTAATAGACCACGCGACGTCCGGCCCGCTTGGCCACGCGGGCGAAGTGGAAATTGAGGCCGGGATTGTCGATCAGGACGACGAGGTCGAGCGGTTCATGTCGCAGCATCCGTCTGATGGCGAGAATCCGGCGGGCCAGGGCGCGGACCGCGGAAGGCCCGACGATCCCGATCACATTCAGGTGGCTGAGGCTCTGCACTAACTCCACGCCGGCGGCCTGCATGCGGGGGCCACCCACGCCCAGAATCGAAAGCTCGGGGGCCTTGGCTTTCAGGGCGGCGGCGAGATTGGCGCCGTGCAGATCGCCCGAGGCTTCACCCGTGATGATGAGGATGCGTGGTGATCGCATTGATGATGGCATAAGCCAGTTCCAGCGCAGCCGCGCCCTCCCGCCCTGAGACCAGCGGCTCGGCTCCGGTGCGGACCGAATCGAGAAAGGCCTCCAGTTCGAGTTTCAAGGGCTCGCGTCCGTCTCCCCGGACCTGCTCCGTCAAGACCTCGTAGCGCCCCGAGGTACCCATCGTCCGCCGCCCCACGACAGCAGTCTGCTGCGCCAGATCGAAGACTACATAGCCTTCAGGCTGGAAGATGCGGATCTTGCGGAGCTTGGACTCGGCGACCCGGTTCGCGCTGAAGGTCGCCACGCAGCCGTTCTGGAAGACAACGCGCGCCTGTGCTACATCGTTCGTGGCGGACAGGATCGAGACGCCGCCGGCCTGGATCTCCCGGACCGGCGCGCTAACGAGCCCCAACACCAGGTCCAAGTCATGGACCATCAGATCCAGCACCACGTCCACATCCGCCCCGCGGGAGGTGAAGGGGGCCCATCGCCGGCATTCAATGAGGGTGGGCTCCTTGATCGCGCCCTGCGTCGCGCGAAAGGCCGCATTGAACCGCTCGATGTGCCCGACCTGCAGCGTCACGCCGCGGTCCGACGCGGCGGCCACCAGATCGCGCGCTTCCTCCACGGTCGCCGTCATCGGCTTCTCCACGAGCACATGAAGACCGGCCGCCAGGCAGGCCCGCGCGATCGCATGGTGCAGGAGCGTCGGCGTCACTACGCACACGGCATCCACATCGGTCAACAGCTCACGGTAATCGGTCACGGCCCGGCAGCCATGCCGGCCAGCGATTGCAGCCGCCCGTGCCCTGTCCACATCCGCGACGCCCACGAGCCGGGCTCCTGCCAGCTCAGCAAACACCCGGGCATGGTGCTGGCCGAGGGATCCGACGCCGATGACGCCGACGCGAATGGCTTTCATGGACGTGCGACTCCCACAATCGCAATGCCAGCTTCATCAGCCGCAGTAATGGCCTCTTTCCGGTCCAAAAACACCGCCCGGCCGGCTTCAATGGCCAGCACCGCCGCGCCGCAGTCGGCCATCGCTCGGATGGTCCCCGGCCCGATCGCTGGCAGGTCGAAGCGTCGATCCTGTTGCGGCTTGAAGCGCTTGACCACGACGGCTCCCGATCGCGCCAGCTTGCCCCCGCGCCGGACCGCCTCATCCGTGCCCTCCACCGCCTCCACGGCCACGACGACCCGGTCCTTCACCACCACGCATTGGCCGATGTCCAGATGGCCCACCGCCCCGGCCATCTCCCATCCGAACTCGATGTCGCGCCATTCCCGTTTGGTGGGGGCCCGGCGGGTGAGCGTGCCCTCTTCGACCAGCAACCCGTCGAGTCCAAAGGTGGATTCTCGAATGCGGATGCCCTCGTCCTCCAGCTCGGACGCGATGGCGCGCAAGAGCGAGTCGTCCTTGCGGACGGACACGCGGCGCAGCAGCGCGAGCGAGCGCAGATCTGGGCGGACGTCGGAGAAGAGATGCGTCTTCTTGACGCCGCCGACCATGACGGCCTGGCGCACGCCGTCCTGCTTGAAGGCCTTGATTAGCCGCCCGAGCTGGCCCAACGCAACCCAATGGATCCGGTCCACGACCTTCTCCAGCGAGGGGTCGGCCTCCCCGGTCAAGGCCACGGCCGAGACGCGGTAGCCAAGCCGCCGCGCGTTCTCCGCAAACAGGAGCGGGAAGCGCCCGTTGCCGGCGATCAAGCCGATCCATCCGGCCTGCGTGTCCGGTATCTTCGCCCCTACCGATCGGTCGGAGGCCGTCTTCACGTCGGATCACTCCTCCTCGCGTTCATCCGAGCCCTTGCAGATGCCACGCTTCGTCCCATCCAAAAACTTCAGCAGAACTTGGACATCCTCGAACGTACCGAACTCGTCGCGGACCTTCTTGACCGCTTCGGCCAGCCTCAGGTCCGAGCGGAAGAGCGCCATGTAGACCTGTTTGAGCCGCCGGATGCGGTCATCCGAAAAGCCCTGGCGTTTGAGCCCGATGGTGTTCACCCCGAACAGCCTGGCGCGATACCCGCCGGCCGCCCGCATGAACGGCGGGACGTCCTGACCGACCGCCGAGCACCCTCCGATCATGCTATAGGCCCCGACGCGGACGAACTGGTGGATGCCGACGAGCCCGCCCACGATGGCCTGGTCCCCGATCGTGATGTGGCCAGCCAGGGTGGCGGCATTCGCCATGATCACGTGGTTGCCAATGTGGCAGTCGTGGGCGATGTGCACGTAGGCCATCAGCACGTTGTGGTCGCCTATGCTCGTGACCCCGCCGCCGAAGGCCGTCGCGCGGTTGACGGTGACGTACTCCCGCAGGATGTTGTGCGAGCCGATCCGAACGTAGGTCTCCTCGCCATTGTACTTCAAGTGCTGCGGCGGGGCGCCGAGAGACACGAACGAATGGATCTGGCAGCGTTCCCCCACCTCGGTCCAGCCCTCGATCACGACATGCGAATCGATCCTGGTCCCGCGGCCGATGCGGACGTGCTCGCTGATCACGGTGTAGGGGCCCACGCTCACGTCGTCGGCCAGCTCGGCCTTGGGGTGCACGATGGCGGTCGGATGCACCTGGGGGCTCATGGCTCGGCCTCCGGCACAGTCGTCCCGTCCGTGACCATCGCCATCAACTCGGCTTCGCAGACGAGGCTGTCCTCCACAAAGGCTTCCCCCCGCATCTTCCAGTAGGGATGGCGAGCCCGGAGGACGTCGACCACGAATCGCAGCCGGTCTCCCGGCAGGACCGGCTTCCGGAACTTGGCCTTGTCGATCCCCATGAAATAGACCAGCTTCGCCCCGCTCTGGTTGGCGGACTTGAAGGCGAGAACCCCGCCCACCTGCGCCATCGCCTCGATGATCAGGACCCCAGGCATGATGGGCCGCCCGGGGAAATGGCCTTGGAAGAAGGGTTCGTTGACCGTCACGTTTTTGATGCCGATCACCCGCTTCCCGATCTCCAGTTCCTCGATGCGATCCACCAGGAGAAACGGATACCGATGGGGCAGGATCGCCTGGATTTCGGTGCTGTCCAGGCACAGTCCCTGGCTATGACTCTGGCTCACTTTGCCCCCTTGGCATCCAATTCCTTCATCACCCGATCCGTCAGATCGAGCGAGGGATGGCTGTAGATGATCAAGGACCCGGCGCCGTTATCGCTCTTCTCCACCACAAGCGTGATCTTCTCCTTATCGGCGATGCCCCGGACGATCTGCTCGATGCTCTTGTTGAATTCGTCCAAGACCTCCTTCTTCTTCGCCTGGACCTCCTGGTTGAACTGCTGGACTTTACGCTGGTACTCGACCATCCTGCGGCGGAAGGACTCTTCCTTCTCCTTCTTGGCCTCCGGGCTCAAGACAGCGCCTTGCTTGACGAGGTCTTCCTCCATCTTCTTGAGGTCTTCTTCCTCCTGATCGATGAGCTTCTGGCGGACTTTGACATACTCCGCCAGCGAATCCTTGATCTTCTTGCCGGACTTGGTGCCATCCAAAATCTTCTGGGGCTCGACGACGCCGATCTTCAGCTCAGCCCCCCACGCCGGCACCCACACCGCCATTGCGAGCGCGAGCATCGCGCCCAGAACCCTGATTCCCTGTTTCATCTGCGTGTCCCTTCCATCTTTTAAAAAAGCGTACCGACTGAGAACTCGAACTGCCCGGGCCGTTCCCCGGTCCGCGGGTTAAGATTAATCCCATATGCCAGGCGCAGGGGCCCGAACGGTGAGATCCACCGCAATTCGAACCCCGCCGCAGGACGCAGGTCCAGGCTCAGCGATTCTCCATCATCGAACCCTTTGCCATAGTCGAAGAACGCCACGCCTTTCACTTTGAGTTCGGGCGCAATGGGGAAAATAAAATCGAAGTTGAAAATGAGCTGCTTGGTGGCCCCCAGGGGACTGAAATCCGACGCCGTCGGACCGGCCCGGCCGAAGCTGAAGCCGCGCACCGTCTGAATGCCGCCCACGAAGAAGCGGTCGCCGACCGGGAGCCGGCTGCCCGATTCGTAAGCGTGCGCGACGCCGAGCCGGGCCCGCGGGGAGAAGACGGTTTCCCAGACAACTGGAAAATACCACACTGTGTCCCCGATGTACTTGTAGAAGTCGTTGCTCCCGCCCAGCGGGCCGCCGGCAAACTCCAACGTGAGCCCGTACCGCGCGCCCCTGCTCGGATCAACATAGACGTCCCGCGTGTCGCGCGCGAGGCCCAGGATGATTGCATCGGTAGTTGACGTCCCGATCTGCTGCTGGATCAACGGGGGAAGATCGGAGATGGGTACGTTGGTAACTCCTCCTCCGCCTAAAAAGAGTTTGCTGGCAAGATCGTTGGAGATCGTCAAGCGCTCCCGGAGCAGGCTCACGCTACCGCTCAGGTACTCCGAGAACCATTTGCCGAGCACGATGTCGCCGCCGATGCGTTCTTCGAAGTAGCTCACAAAGAACGTCTCACGCGCAAACAAATCGATCTGGCCCGACAGCGCCTCGTCGAACAGGTAGGGCTCCCGAAAGGTCACGACCCCCAAGGACCGGCGCTGGCCGAGCTGTCCACGGATCTTGAGGAGCTGGCCCCGGCCGAAGAGATTGCCTTCCGTGACATCGGCCACGAGGCCCAACTTGTCCAGCGAGCTGAAGCCCCCGCCCACGCTGAACGTGCCGGTTGATTTCTCCTTGACCTTCACATCCAGATCGACTGTGTTCGGATCGACCTGCTTCGGAATGACCTCGACCGTCTCGAAGTAGTTCAAGTTCTTGAGACGCTCGTAGCTGCGCTTCATAGCGGCGGTGTCGATTAGCTCGGCCTCGTTGACACGCAGCTCGCGACGGATCACCTTGTCACGGGTCTTGTCGTTGCCGGAGATGTTGATGGTGCGGACGCGGATCAGGGTCCCTTCCTTGACCTCGAAAGTGACCGAGGCAGTCTTGGAGCCCGAATCCGGCAGGATCTGGGGATTCACATCGGCAAACGCGTACCCCTTCGTGCCATAGAGGTCCGTGACCCGCGTGAGATCGTCCCGGATCTCCGCCATTTTGACGACGCCGCCAGGGGTCAGCTTGCTGCCGGTTCGGAGTTCCGCTTCCGAAAAGATCGTTTGTCCCTGGTAGGCGATCTTCGAGTACGTGAACTGCGGGCCCTCAACGACGGGGAACCGGACCGTGAACGACTGCTTATCGGGGCTCAGCTCGACCGTAGGCGTCCCGACCTGGACGTTCAGGTACCCTTCATCCAGATAGACCTGGCGTAGACGCTCCACGTCGTTGGCCAGCTCGTCTTTCTTGTAGATGCCGGAGTCGTCGAACCAGGAAGTGAGCCAGAAGTATTCGCGAGCCACGAGCGCTTTCTTGAGCTTCTTCTCCGGAACAGCTTTGGCGCCGTCGAAAGCGACAGTCTTGATACGAGCCCTGGGACCCTCCGTGATAAAGAAAGTCAGCGACTTCCGTTCATCGTCCAGGGACTTGATGACCGGCACGATGCGAGCACTGAAGTAGCCTTCATCCTCGTAGAGAAGCCGGAGGCGCTCGACGCTGTCTTTGATCTGCTGCTGGTCCAGGAAAGACTGGGGGCGGACCGTCAGTTTTTCGGTCAGTTTCTCGTCCTTGAGGTTATCGTTGCCATCATAGAGGATTTCCGTCACGAAGGGTTTCTCCGTGACGACGAAAATCACCGCGATGCCCCCGGCCACCGGCTCAGTCTCCACGCGAACGTCCTCGAAGTATCCCATCTGGTAGACCGCGCGGATCTGCTCTCTGATCTTCTCTGCGACGAACGGCTCGCCTTCTTTCAAAGAGATGCGGCCCCGGATGGCCGGCGCCTCGATACGCTTGTTGCCCTGGATTTTGATTGCCTTGATCAGCTGAGCCGATTCTTGCGCGATTCCGATGCCTTGGCCGTAGGCCCAGATGAGCCCCACCCACATCAAGCCCCAGATCCCCAATATCGTGGACACCCTACGGGTGGCTCCGCCTCCGAATAGCACAAGCCCTACCAGTGTTGGGCCGGAACGGCTCGCGCCTTTCGTATGGCAAAGCGGCACCCTTCCCTATCCTCTCCCGACACACAGAGCAGCCTCTGGCCATCCATCGAAGGCTTGGCTGAAACGTCGCAAAAAATCGAAGGAATTCTACAGATTGCCCCGCGAGAAGTAAAGGGAAAAAGCCGGTTGGGGGCTCTCCCTGGTCGCTTGACATTGCTGGGGACTGGCCCGTAGAATCCGCTCGATATGCCTTCTCGGAAAGTCTCCAAGGCCATCATTCCTGCCGCTGGCCTCGGAACCCGCTTCTTGCCCGCCACGAAAGCCTCACCCAAAGAGATGCTTCCGCTGGTGGATAAGCCCTTGATCCAATATGCGGTCGAGGAAGCGGTCAGTGCCGGCGTTCAGGACATCATCGTCATCACAGGCCGGGGGAAACGGGCCATTGAAGACCACTTCGACGTGTCCTTCGAACTGGAAGAGAATCTCAAAGAAAGCGGAAAAGAGAAGCTGCTCAAGGAAATCCGCAGGATTTCGGAGTTGGCAAATTTTTGTTATGTCCGCCAGCGGCACGCCAGGGGTCTGGGGGACGCGATCCTCTGCGCCCAACATCTCATCGGGAACGAACCGTTCGCGGTGATCCTCGGCGACGAGGTGATCGATGCGCCGGTCCCTGCCATCGGGCAGTTGATCGAATCGTATGAAACCTTGGGCACCCCCGTCTTGGGCGTGTACGAGGTCGAACCCGAGGAAGTGTCCAGCTACGGCATCATCTCCGCTGAACCAGTTGGGCCACGGCTCTTCAAAGTCACCGACCTGATCGAGAAGCCGTCGCTGCAGGAGGCTCCCTCCCGGCTGGCCGTGATCGGCCGCTACATCCTGCCGCCGGCGATCTTTTCCGTGCTGGAGAAAACGCCGCCCGGGAAGAACCAGGAAATTCAGCTCACGGACGCCTTGCGCACGCTGGCGCGCTCGTCGCTCATGCACGCGTTACTCGTGAACGGCAACCGGCACGACGCCGGCGACAAGCTCGGCTTCCTCAAGGCCACCGTCGAATTTGGCCTGAAGAACTCAGAACTGGGTGACCGGTTCGCCCGCTATCTCAAAGGACTCAAGCTCTAGGACAGGGATGGCCGAGCAGGTTCAGAAAGATCCGTCACAGGTGGAGATTCCTGAACGCCTTCCTCTGCTCCCGATACGGGACATCGTCGTCTTCCCTTACATGGTCCTCCCGCTCTTCGTCGGCCGCGAGATGTCCATCAAGGCAATCGAAGCGGCGCTGGCCGGAAACCGGACCATCATGCTGGCCGCCCAGCGCTCGCTGGAAGTCGAAAACCCCACCCCGCAGGACATCTACTCCGTGGGCACGGTGGGGATGGTGATGCGGATGCTCAAGCTGCCGGACGAGCGGATTAAGATTCTCGTCCAGGGCCTGTCCAAAGCCCGCATCGAAGAGTTCGTGCAGACTGAGCCCTACTTCTCGGTCCGCATCAGGCAGCTCCCCGAGGTCAAAGTGCAAGGCCAGTCCCTGGAGAGCGAAGCCCTGCTGCGGACCGTGAAAGAGCAGCTCGAACGGCTCGTGAGCCTTGGCAAGGTCCTGATGCCGGACGTGATGGTCGTCATCGAGAATCTCCAGGATCCGGGCCGGCTTGCCGACATGATCGTGTCGAACCTCGGGCTCAAGGTGGAAGCCGCGCAGGAGGTCTTGGAGATCCAGGATCCGATCCCGCGGCTCCGGCGCGTCAGCGAGCTCCTGGCGGCGGAGGTCGAAGTCCTCTCGATGCAGCAGAAGATCCAGGCCGAGGCCAAAGGCGAGATGGACAAGACTCAGCGGGAGTACTTCCTGCGCGAGCAGCTCAAGGCCATTCAGAAAGAGCTAGGCGAACTGGACGAGCGGGCCGAAGAGGTCGCCGAGTTCCTCAAGAACATCAAAGACGCCAAGATGCCGGAGAAAGTCCTCAAGGAGGCCGATAAGCAGCTCAAGCGCCTTGAGAAGATGCACCCGGACACCGCCGAAGCGGCCACGGTCCGGACCTACCTCGAGTGGCTGGTGGAGCTGCCCTGGAGCAAGAAGACCAAGGACAACCTCGACATCAAGGCGGCCGCAAAGGTCCTGAACGAAGACCACTACGACCTGGAAAAGGTCAAGGAGCGGATCCTGGAGTACCTGGCCGTCCGTAAGATGAAGGACAAGATGAAGGGGCCGATCCTCTGCTTCGTCGGGCCGCCCGGGGTTGGCAAGACCTCCCTGGGCAAGTCGATCGCGCGAGCACTGGGACGGGAGTTCGTGCGGATCTCGCTAGGCGGCATCCGGGACGAAGCCGAGATTAGGGGCCACCGCCGGACGTATGTCGGCGCCATGCCCGGCCGCATCATTCAGGGCGTCAAGCAGGCTGGCTCCAGCAACCCGATCTTCATGATGGACGAGGTGGACAAGGTCGGCGCGGACTTTCGCGGCGATCCCTCGGCCGCGCTCCTGGAGGTTCTGGACCCGGAGCAGAACCACGCCTTCAGCGACCACTACCTAGGTGTCCCGTTCGACCTCTCGGAGGTCATGTTCATCACCACGGCCAACCTCATCGACCCGATCCTCTCGGCCTTGCGAGACCGAATGGAGATCATCGAGATCCCCGGCTACTCGGAGGAGGAAAAACTCGGCATCGCCAAGCGGTTCCTCATCCCCCGCCAGTTGACCGAGCACGGGCTCACCGAGAAGCAGATCAACTTCACCGACCGGGCGCTCCACCGCATCATCAACGAGTATACGCGGGAAGCAGGCGTGCGGAACCTCGAGCGCGAGATCGCCGATGTGATGCGCAAGGTGGTCAAGAAGATCGCGGAGGGCGACGACCGGCTCTACATCATCACCCCGACGTCCATCCCCAAGTACCTGGGCGTGCCCAAACACCACAGCGAGAGCGACGAGAAGAAAGACCTCGTCGGGGTGGCCACGGGTTTGGCCTGGACCGAGTCGGGCGGGGACATCATTCACATCGAGGCGACGATCGTGAAAGGGAAAGGCGCCCTGACCCTGACAGGACATCTCGGCGATGTGATGAAAGAGTCGGCCCAGGCCGCGTTGAGCTACGTCCGCTCGCGGGACCGGCAGCTTGGCATCAAGCCAGGCGTCTTCGCCAAGCACGACATCCACGTCCATGTGCCGGCCGGCGCGATCCCGAAGGACGGACCTTCCGCCGGGATCACCATGGCTACCGCGCTCGCCTCCGCCTTCACCAACACGCCGGTACGCCACGATATCGCCATGACCGGCGAGGTCACGCTGCGCGGGCGGGTCCTGGAGATCGGCGGACTCAAGGAGAAGATCCTGGCGGCCAAGCGGGTCGGCATCTTCAAGGTGATCCTGCCCAAGAAGAACGAGAAAGACCTGGCGGACATCCCCAAACATCTCCTCAAGGGAATGACCTTCATCTTCGCCGAGACGATGGACGAGGTCCTCGGCGCGGCCCTGCGCCGCGTGCCGGCTCGCCGCGGCGCACACGCCAAGTCAGCCGTCCTGGCCCGCCGCTCGACGATGAGCCGGCGTCCAGTCGCTGCTGCCCCATCCAAACGCCACTGATGCGTCAGAGCCGGATCGGCGAGTTCGAACTGATCCGGTGCCTCCGTCGGGCGACAGCAATCCCGCACGGCGTGCAGGCGTCGGTCCTCGCGGGCATTGGAGACGACGCCGCCATCCTGAAGCCCCGGCCGGGCCGCGTCATCCTGGCCACCACCGATCTCCTCACCGAACGCGTTCATTTCGACCTGAGGTTCACCAGCTACCGGCAGCTCGGCTACAAGGCTGCCATGGCCAATCTCAGCGACATCGCGGCCATGGGCGGCGTCCCCCGGTTCCTGCTCATCGCGCTGGCATTGACCCCTCGGGAGACATCGCGCGATGTCGAAGCGATGTATGAGGGGATCCGTGCGGCGTGCGACCCGGCCGGCGTGGCAGTGGTCGGTGGGGACATGTCCGCTTCCCGCACCGACCTGTTCCTGACCGTGATGGTGCTGGGAGACGCCGCTCCGCGGGGCGCGCTCCGGCGGTCCGGTGCTCGCGCGGGCGACCGCCTCTACGTGACCGGCACGCTGGGCGACGCACAGGCCGGGTTAGAACTTTTGCAGACGCGCAAGCGGTCCAATTCCTACCTGATCACCCGGCACCTGACGCCGACGGCCCGACTGAAGGAAGCGCGGCGCCTGGCCGACGGCCGGCTGGCCTCCGCGGCCATTGACGTATCGGACGGACTCGCCGGCGACATCCGCCACATCTGCGAAGAGAGCGGAGTTGGGTGTCTCATCGATTCGCGAAAGCTCCCCCTCTCGCCGCAACTCCTCGCCCACGCGCGGGCCCGCAAGCGGGACCCCATCACCTACGCGCTCAGCGGCGGGGAAGACTACGAGCTCCTCTTCACCGTGCCGCCCGCCAAGGTCGCCCGCGTGGACTCGTTCATCCGCCGGCGACTACTGCGGGCCGCCCCCATTGGCCTGATCACGCCGAGACGTCAGGGGCTCCGGCTCATCGGCGTCGACGGCTCCG
Organism: uncultured Nitrospirales bacterium; assembly: GCA_964610095.1. Taxonomy (GTDB): domain Bacteria; phylum Nitrospirota; class Nitrospiria; order Nitrospirales; family NS-4; genus NS-12. The sequence goes on from CAZSUT010000011.1 coordinate 26,976, forward strand.
TGCGCCCGCTGACCGCCAAGGGGTACGAGCACCGACTCGGATGATTTCCTACAACACGCTGAAGGAAAAGTTCCGCCACATCCTCCATCTGGACGATCCGCCCCGACGCACCGCGCTGGCCTTCGCCGTGGGGACCTTCATCGCGTTCACGCCCACGTACGGGCTCCATACCCTCACCGCGTTGTTTTGCGCCTGGGCCTTCCGGTTCAATCTCGTCGCCGTGCTCGCAGGCGCGTTCACCAACAACCCGTGGACGATCTTACCGATCATCGGCAGCAGCATGGGCGTGGGGTTGCTCGTTGTTCCGGTCGGCGCTCCGCCACTGATAGATTGGAACGAGTTTGCGTCCAAGATGCTCTGGGACCAGTTCTTAATGCTCTGGCAGCAATTCAGGCCATATCTGCTGCCTTTCGTCTTGGGCCATATCATCCTCGGGCTCGTCGCCACGGGTATCGCCTATATCCTGGCATACCAGGTCATCATTCGCTTCCGGACGCACCAGACTCGGACAAAACAGCACCTTGCCCCTCCACCTCCATCATGCTAGGATTCCATAGTGAACCCTTGTCCCTCGCTGGGCAAATCCCATTACGACGGCTCGGCGCTCATCGCCGACCCGATCCACGAGTACATCACCTTCACCGTCCCCTTCGCCGTCCCCGCCGGGGGTAAGGCGCACGCCGCGCAGCGGGAGGCGACCGAGAAGGACCTGATCGATTCGCCCTGGGCCCAGCGGCTGCGCTACATCTTCCAGCTCCAGAGCGCCCGGTGGGTCTACCCGTCCGCCGAGCACAGCCGGTTCGTCCACTCGCTCGGCGCCATGCACGTCGCCGGCCGGTTCGCCAGGCACCTCTACCCCTTCTTGCAGAAGGTCGTCCCCGACGTGCCGTCGGCCAACTACGTCGAAGAATTGCTGCGCGTCACCGCGCTCGCCCACGACATCGGGCACGGCCCGTTCTGCCATTTCTTCGACGACAATTTCCTGAAAGCATTCGGGCTCACCCACGAAAGGCTCGGCCAGCTCATCATCCGGGAGCACCTCGGGCCGATCATCCGGAAGATCCGGCGGAGCCCGTCCGGGCCGTTCGCCACCGGCGAAGAGTTGGACCCCGACCAGATCGCCCATCTCATTTTGAAGGACAAAAGCAAGGACATCTCGCGGATGCCGCGGTGGCTCAACCTTCTGCAGCCGGTCATCTCCGGCAGCTACACGGGTGATAACCTGGACTACGTGCTGCGCGACTCCTACATGTGCGGCGTGGCCGTCGGGCCGGTGGACCTGAGCCGGCTCATCCATTACACGATGATCACGCCGAAAGGCTTCACCATCCACAAGACCGGCCTGCCGGCCCTGCAGATGTTCCTGAACACGCGGATGTACCTCTACTCCAACGTGTACTACCACCGCACCACGCGGGCCATCGACATTCACCTGCGCGAGATCTTCGGCGACACAATGCGGCTTGTCTTCCCCCACGATCCGCGCAAGAAGATGGAGGAGTACTTGAACCTAACCGACTGGTCCTTGCTGGAAACGGTCCGGGGTTGGAAAAAGTCTAGACACGCGACGCAGCGGCGGCTTGGGGAGGAGTGGGCGCTCGTCCTGGGCCGGGACGTGAAGTGGAAGATGGGCTACAACACGGTGCTCAAGGAGAAGGGCCAGGAGCGGGGGATGGACTTTCCGAGCCGCGAGCAGTTCGAAAAGCAGGTCCAGAAGGAGCTACCGGCCAAGCTGCAAACAATCCCCTTCCGCGTGGACATGGCGCCGTTGGACCCGCGGCCGGACCCCAAGGACACCCGCGGGATTCCGCTGTACGTCTACGATCCGGCCACGCAGGCAGTGTCCGCTGAGCCGCTGGAAGAGTTCTTGGATCTCCTCCCGACACGCATCGTTGTGTTCCGCGTCTACGCGCCAAGCCACGACTACGACGCGGAGATCTCCCGCGCCGCCGCCGCTGTCCTCAACAAAGCCCCCTCCAGCATCGAGACGAACGTGTGAGCAAATTTATTGGGAACCGAACGGGATCTTGGCCAGTGAAAACGGGTTCACCCGCGAGCCGTTGAGCCAGGCTGCCCAGTGCAGATGCGGGCCGGTGGCGCGCCCGGATTGGCCCACCGTGCCGATCACATCGCCCCGTTTCACGCGCGCGCCGTCCTTCACTGTCGCCGAGTCCAGGTGAAAGTACATGGTGAATAGGCCGAGGCCGTGATCGAGAATGACACTGATGCCGCTGAAGAACTGATCGTCCACCATGCGGACGATCCCATCGTTCGCGGCCTTGACCGCCGCGCCGAGCGGCGCGGCGATGTCCTCTCCCGAGTGCTGGTTGCGCGGCTGGCCGTTCAGGATGCGCTTGCTCCCGAACGCCCCCGTGGCAGTCCCCTCCACCGGCACTAGGAAGCTCGTATTCCACAGACGTTCCGGCGTGAAGCCCGCCAGTACGGCCTGCACCTTTTCCTTCTCCAGATTGATCCGCTTCAAGGCAGCGGCGTCGGGCTCGACCTGGTCCTTGGGCAATGTCATGGACTGCACGCGGAACTCTTCCGCCTGCACCACGACCCGGTACATCCGCTCCTGACGGCCGTCCGGATAGGTGATCGCGGCCTTGAGGTCGACCGTGGCCGGTTCGTCCGCCATGTCGATGCCCACCAGCGCGCCGTATTCGCCCACCGGCCCAGTCTTGAAGAAGGGTATCGACCGGTCATGGAACTGTCCCTGCACGGAGGCCGGATTCCCTTCAGCGACGACCGTGAGGTAGAGTACCCCGCCCTGCTTCGCCGTGAAGACTTTCTCGGCAGCCGTCTGGGCAGAGTACGAAACACCGACGGCCGCGAGCACGCACCAGAACGAAGTTGGGATCAGGAACGAGGCGAAACGGTAGCGAAGTAGGCGGCTCACACCGAGGCTAACGGAAGACGCGCTGGCCCGAGACCTGCGAGAGGAGCTCTTCCACACGGCGGTTGGACGAGCTGAAGGGATCCATGCAGAGGATGGTCTCCTCCCAATAGCCGTTGAGCTTGAGGTACGTCCAGTCCACTGTGTAGGAGCGGTTCTTCGCGCGTGCGAACCGGATGAAGTCTCCCCGCACTTTCGCGCGGGTCGTCTGCGGCGGAGTTGTCATGGCGCGCTGGACAGACTCCTCAGGCACCAGCCGCTCCACCAGCTCCTGCCTCTCGAGGAGATAGTAGAGTCCCCGTGTCCGCTTCACGTCGTGGTACTGGAGATCCATCATGGTGATCCGCGGATCGTCCCACCCGCAGCCCTTCTTGTCCATGTACTCGAGCATGACCCGCTTCTTGACGACCCAGTCCAGCTCGTGGCAGAGCTGTATGGGGTCCTCTTCCAGACGATCGAGGACGTCCTCCCACCGGCGCACGACGTCGGCGGCGATCGGCTCTTCGTCCAGGGACCAGAGGTATTCCTTGGCGCGCTCCAGGTAGACGCGCTGGATCTCAATGGCCGTGAGCTCACGCCCGTCTTCGAGCTTGATCTTCCTCTTCAGCGTCGTGTCGCGCGCGATCTCCCGGATCGCCTTGACCGGGTCATCCAGTTCCATGTGGGAGACGGTGTAGCCGTCCTCGATCATGGAGAGGACCAGCGCAGCCGTCCCGACCTTCAGGTAGGTCGCGATCTCCGACATGTTGGAATCGCCCACGATGATGTGGAGCCGGCGGTATTTCTCCGCGTCGGCGTGGGGCTCGTCTCGGGTGTTGATGATGCTACGAGACGAGGTCGTAGACGAAGACGTCTTCTCGTGGATGTGCTGGGCCCGCTGGGAGATGAAGAGCTGGGCCTTGCCGGAGACCTTGAGGACCTTGCCGGCGCCGGCGAAGATCTGCCGCGTGACGAAGAAGGGAATGAGCTGCTCGGTCACCTTCCAAAAATCCACGTCCCGTCGCATCAGGAAATTCTCGTGGCAGCCATACGTGTTGCCCAGGGAGTCCGTGTTGTTCTTGAAGATGTAGATCTCGCCGGAAAGACCCTCCTCGCGGAGCCGCTCCTCGGCGGCGGGCAGGCACGCTTCAAGGAGGCGTTCGCCCGCCTTGTCATGCACTACGAGGTCTTCGATGTTGTCGCACTCCGGCGTAGAATACTCGGGATGGCACCCGGTGTCCTGGTAGAAACGCGCGCCGTTCGCAAGAAACGCGTTCGAGGGCCAGCTGTTGGGGATGAGCCCTTCGAAGATGTAGCCGAGGATCTTCTCGATGGGAAGGTAGATCCGGCCGTTCGGTGAAAAGATCAGGCCGTATTCGTTCTCAAGGCCGAAGATGCGCGGCTTCATGGCTAGGCCAGGAGCGATTTGATCTCAGCCGAACCGATCCGGCGGAACGTGCGCCCGGTGCGGGTGCGGTCCAGGACCGCGACCTCCAGCCCTTCGGCCCCCAGCTTCTGGTTCGTCACGGTGTCCAGCGCCTCGATGCTCAACCGCAGCGCCTCCCGCAGCGAGGTGGACGTGGACGTCCAACGGCTTTTCAGGAATGTCATCAGCGCTTCGGACTTCCCGCCGATGGCCGCCACACCCTTCTCGTCAATGATACTCCCGTCATAGGAGATCCGGTACAGCTCGTTGGGCTTGCTGTCCTGACCAACCTCGACGACTAGAAGCTCCACTTCGAGTGGTTTCGGATCGGCGCTGAAGAGGCTTCCGATGCTCTGCGAGTAGGCATTGGCCAGCGATTTGGCCGTGACGTCCTCCCGGCTGTAGGTATACCCCTTGAGGTCGGCATGCCGGATCCCGGCCTTGCGCAGCATCTCAAACTCGTTGTACTTGCCGGCGCCCGAAAAGGCGATCCTGTCGTACATCTCGGAGATCTTGTGCAACGACGCGCTGGGGTTGTCCGCTACCAGCAACACCCCGTCGGAGAATTCCATCGCAACGATCGAGCGGCCTTTGGCGATGCCCTTCTTGGCATACTCGGCCTTGTCGGCCATCATCTGTTCTGGGGAAACGTAATAGGGAAGCGCCACCGTCAGACCCTCTCGCGCCGTTCGCCGATCAGCGCGTTGCACGTCTCGGCAATCTTGGACTCTTCAAGGTCGCGGACGCCTTTCTCGGTAATCACCTTCACCGTGGGATAGATGCCGCGGACCAGATCCGGCCCTCCCGTGCCGACATCCTCTTCGGCCGCGTTGTACAGCGCCTCCAGCGCGATGCGCAGCCCCTGCGCCTCCGTGAGCCCCCGCCGGTAGAGCTGTTTCATCGTGTCGCGCGCGTCCTTGCCGCCCGATCCCGTCGCGTGGTACTCCGTCTCCTCGTAGCGGCCCCCGGTCACGTCGTATTTGAAGATCCGCCCTTCGCGCCGCTTGAGATCGTACCCGGCGAACAGCGGGATTACCACCAAGCCCTGGAACGCCATCGGCAAGTTCCCCCGCACCATCTGGGCCAGCTTGTTGGCCTTGCCCTCGCAGGAGAGCATATCGCCTTCCAGCTTTTCATAGTGCTCCAGTTCGACCTGGAAGAGGCGGGCGAGCTCTAGGGACGGGCCCGCCGCGCCAGCGATGGCGATGGCCGAATGCTCATCGGTCTTGAACACCTTGTCGATGCGGCGTCCGGCGACCTGGAATCCTTCAGTGGCCTGGCGGTCGCCCGCCATCAGGACGCCATCCTGATACCGGATCGCCAGCACCGTGGTGCCGTGAGGGACGGCCGGAAGCGCGGCGGTGCCGGGCGCGCCAGAGGCGGCAGGCTGGGAGCCGATCTGTGGGACCTGGTGAAGAGGCTCAGGACCACGGCTCGCCAGGAAGTCATAGAAACTGGAGCTGTAAGGATCGAGGAAGAACGACACAGCCGTCAGGCCTTCAATTTTTCCAACAGGATGTCGACGGTCTCGGATTCGTCGAGCAGGCCCTTCGTGAGAGCCTCGGTGCCGCGGAGCGGCTCGAGGAGTGGGACTTTCTTGATGACCGCGTTGCCGGCGTCGAAGAGCACCGAAGTCCAGCTCGCCGCGTATACTTCCTGGGGCCATTTCTTCACGCAGGCCGCGCGGAAGTAGGCGCGCGTATCGAACGGTGCGACGGTCTCCGCCTGGCGGACTTCCTCGTCCGAAACGATCCGTTCCACCCGATTCGCGCGCTCGAGCGCGTAGAAGAGCCCCTTGTCGGACCGGACATCGTGGTACTGCAGATCCATCATCGCCACGCGCGGGTCATCCCAGCCGCAGCCCTTCCGCTCCAGATAGGACTCGATGAGGGTGCGCTTGGCCACCCAGTCCAGCTCGCGGTCCAGCTCGCGGGGATCGCGCTCGAGCTTGTCGAGAGTCTCTTCCCAGCGGACCAGCACTTCCTTCACCGGCAGCGTCAACTCGTGACTCGCGTAAAAGTCCTGGGCCGCCCTGAGGTAGGCGCGCTGCACGGCGATCGTTGTGGTGGTCCTGCCGCCCGCCAGTTTCAGATCTCCCTTGACCGCCAGGTCGCGCGAGACCGCTTTGATCGCAAGGACAGGGTCTTCGAGCTCAACCGCCGGGAGCGGCCAGTTGTCTTCGACCATGTCGAGCACGATCGACATCGTGCCGACCTTGAGGAAGGTCGCCACTTCCGTCATGTTGACGTCCCCGGCGATCACGTGGAGCCGTCGGTACTTGGCGGGATCGGCATGCGGCTCATCCCGCGTGTTGATGATCGGCCGCTTGACCATCGTATTGAGGTCCATGAGCGTCTCGAAGAAGTCGGCCCGCTGGGACAGTTGATACGAGACAGCGGCCGTTTGATTTTCCGCCCCGACCTTCCCCGCGCCCGCGTAGATCTGACGGGTGACGAGGAACGGGACGAGGGCACGCGCAATGCGCTCGAACGGGATCGTGCGGGCCACCAGGTAGTTCTCATGATACCCGTAACTGTTGCCCTTGCCGTCCGTGTTGTTCTTGTACACCAGCAGGCTGCCCGGCCCACGCACCAGCTCCACGGCGCGCACGGCAGCGGCCAGGATGTGCTCCCCGGCCTTCTCGTACAGGACGACGTCCCGTGCCGTCGTGCACTCCGGCGTGGAGTATTCGGGATGCGCGCCGTCCACGTAGAGGCGGCCTCCGTTGGCCAGCACCTTGTTGAGCAAGCGGTTATAGTCCGGCCCCGGCCGCTCCCGCTCCCCTTCCACCTCAAAGCCGCGGATGTCGAGCAGCGGGTTCTCATTCTCGTAGTCCCAAAGAATCTTCGGCGAGGGAAAGGATGGATAGTGGTTGATCAGAAACAGAGAATTGGAGACCGGGTCTACGGACTCGGGATCGCGCGTCGCGATGCCGAACTCCGTCTCGGTGCCGAGCGCCCGCTTGGTTGTCATAGATGGATCACGGACACGAACACAACGCGTTAGAGGTAGTGGCCGGTCGTCACGGTTTCGATGCGCCGTGATTCGTGGGATCCCACCGTAATCGTCCGCACGTGGACGATCTTGTCGGCCTTCTTGCCAGCAATCTTCGCCCAGTCGTCTGGATTGGTCGTGTTCGGCAGGTCTTCATGTTCCTTGAACTCGTCCCGGATGGCCCGGATGAGATCCTCGCCCTTGATGCCTCGCTCGCCGGTCGCGATCAGGCGCTTGATCGCGTATTTCTTGGCGCGCGAGACGATCCCTTCGATCAGAGCCCCGCTGGAGAAGTCCTTCATATAGAAGGTCTCTTTGTCTCCATTGGCGTACGTCACCTCAAGGTACTGGTTCTCTTCGCTGAGCGCGTACATGGACTCCACGGTCTGTCCGATCATCCGCTCGACGAGTTTTACCAGATCGCCGCCATCGCGTTCCAGTTCCTCCTGGTGCCAGGGTAGATCCGGCATCAAGTACTTAGAGAAAATGTCCTTGGCCGCGGCCTTGTTCGGACGATCGATCTTGATCTTCACGTCCAAGCGGCCCGGGCGCAGTACAGCCGGATCGATGAGGTCTTGCCGGTTGCTGGCGCCGATCACAATGACGTTACGTAATCGCTCGACGCCGTCGATCTCCGACAGGAACTGGGGCACGATCGTGGATTCGATGTCCGAAGAGATGCCGCTGCCGCGGGTCCGGAAGAGGGCGTCCATCTCATCGAAGAACACGATCACCGGATAGCCGTCATCCGCCTTCTCCTTCGCCTTTTTGAACACCTCCCGGACCTGGCGTTCCGACTCGCCGACGTACTTGTTGAGGAGCTCGGGCCCCTTGACGTGCAGGAAAAAGCTCCGAATGTCCTTGCCCGTCAAATGACCCAGCTTCTTAGCGATGGAGTTGGCCACGGCTTTCGCGATCAAGGTCTTGCCGCAGCCAGGCGGTCCGTATAGCAGGACGCCCTTGGGCGCCCGCAGTTTGTGCTCCTTGAAGAGATCGGCGTGGAGGAAGGGTAGCTCGACGGCGTCCTGGATCTGCTCGATCTGGTCGTGCAGCCCGCCAATGTCGTTGTAGCTGATGTCCGGGACCTCCTCCAGCACCAGTTCCTCGACCTCTGACTTCGGGAGCTTTTCAAGGAGGTAGCCCGACCGCGCGTCATAGAGCAGATGGTCCCCGACGCTGAGTCGCTGGGAAAGAAGCGGCTCGGCGAGTTCGGCCACGCGCTCTTCATCAGTACGCAACGTGATGGTCGCGCGCCGCCCGTCGAGATTGTCCTTCAGGCGGACCACCTCGCCCTGCACGTCAAACCCGCAGGCTTCGATGACGTTCAGTGCCTCGTTCAGGATCACCTCCTGGCCCTTGCGCAGCGTCTTGACGTTGATGGCCGGATGGAGATTGACTTTTAATTTCCTCCCGGTGACGTAGACGTTGACGGTCTGGTCTTTGTTGACGCTGGTAAAGATGCCGTAGGTGGACGGCGGCGCCGTGAGCTTTTCCACCTCGGCCTGCATCGCTTCGATCTGAGCCTTGGCGTCCTGGAGCGCATCGGTCAACCGCTCGTTTTGTCGATTCGCCTGCTCCAATTGATGACGCGCTTGATGCAAGCGGCGCACCTCCTCCTCCAGGGAGCGGACCTGCACAAGGAGTTTTTCTTTCTCTCTCTCCTGTTCGTCCTTCATGGGGCCTTCTGCGCTGTGGTCATCGGAGAGACGTTCGGTCAGTTTCTTGACCGTGTTCCGGATGGAACTCAAGCGACCCGGGGTCTTCTTCATCTCGGCCATGGATGCTGCTTTCCGACAACCGTGCCTGATCGTTACCACGCATGTGTGAACTCATTCTAGCATCGACCCCCTGATCGGTCAACCTGACGGGCCGCGCAGACCACACATGACGCTACAGATCGAGCGCGGTCAACAACTCGCAAGCGGCGCGCTCGACATCATCAGCCGCCATCACGCTGCCGACGACCGCCACACCGCGCGCGCCCGCTTTCACCACCTCGCGGACGCGAGGCGCCGTAATGCCGCCGATGCCGAAGAGCGGAGCCCGGCACCGCATCCGCGCACGCTCCAGCTCGCGCAACCCGATCGGCGGGCCGAAGGCGCGCTTGGACGGCGTCTCAAAGATCGGCCCGAGCACGATGAAATCGGCTCCATCCGTCTCGGCGCGTGCCGCCTCGTCGGCGGAGTGCGCGGACGCCCCGATCAAGCGGTCCGGCCCCAGCAACCGTCGCGCGACCGATGGGCGCAGTCCCGCCGTCGGCAGCTGGGTCCCGTCGCTCCCGGCGGCGAGGCAGACGTCCACCCGATCATTGACGAGCATCCTGGCATCGTACGACCGCGCCAGGTCGGTCAGCTCGCACGCCAATGCCAGCAGCGGACGCGTCGGCAGATCCTTCTCGCGCAACTGGACGGCGCGCACGCCCGCCCGCAATGCAGCGCTCACGACATCCTGAAGGGAACGACCGCAGGTCTGATAGCGGTCGGTGACAAGGTACAGGGAGAAATCCACCCGGGCCATGCCAGCAAATCAGAGCATGCCTTCAATCGGGCTGCTGGCGGTGGCGTAAAGTTTTCGCGGAATCCGTCCGGCCTTGTATGCCATCCGACCGGCCCAGACCGCGTACTTCATGGCCTCGGCCATCAGGATGGGCTCTTTCGCGCCGGCGATGGCGGTATTCATCAAGACCGCGTCGGCTCCGTACTCCATCGCCAGGGCGGCATCCGAGGCCGTGCCGACGCCCGCGTCTACGATGACCGGCACGTTCACGGACTCCATGAGGATTTTCAGGTTGTATGGGTTGCGGATCCCCATGCCCGAGCCGATCGGCGCGGCGAGCGGCATGACGGCCGGGCAGCCAATGTCCACCAGGCGCTTGGCAACGACCGGATCGTCGTTGGTGTATGGGAACACGATGAAGCCTTCCTTGACAAGAATCCTCGCCGCCTCGATCAGGCCCGCCGTATCAGGGAACAACGTGCGCTCGTCGCCGATCACTTCCAGCTTCACCATATCAGACACGCCGGCGGCCCGGGCGAGTCGTGCGTAGCGCAGGGCATCCTCCACGGTGTAGCAGCCCGCCGTGTTGGGCAGGATTTTGTATTTCTTCGGGCTAATGTAGTCGAGGAGGTTCTCGGACTTCCGATCCGTAATGTTGACCCGGCGCACGGCGACGGTCACCACGTCCGCGCCCGAGGCTTCGATGGCCTTCTGGGTTTCGATGAAGTCCTTGTACTTGCCCGTCCCCACCCACAGTCGTGAGCGGAACTCGATGCCCGCGATCGTCAACCGATCATCGTTCATGACGCATGTCCCCCCACCGCCGATGAACCCTATGACTTCCACGCGGTCCCCTTCGCGCAACGGTGTTCCCGGGAACGTCTGACGGTCCACGACCTTGAGGTTCAGCTCCACGGCGACTCGTTCGGCGGGAATGCCCAGGTCGGCCAAGAGCGAGGCGACCGAGTGCCCATCCGCCATCTCACGAGGCTCTCCATTCAAGGTGATGCGCATGGCAAAAGGATCATACCATACGCCGCGGAAATGGTGTCAACAGCGCAGGCCCCCGCGCGCTTGGCCTCCGGCGCGGTATAATCGGCCATGGTCGCTCCGCGCAATCTGGCAATCGCCGCCGAGTTCTACCGCGTCGCCGACGAGTTGGAATCCCGGCACGCCAACCCCTTTAGGGTCCGGGCCTACAGGCAGGCAGCCCGGCTCATCGCACGCCTCTCGGAAGATGCCGGCGAGCTCGCCCACCGCGGGGAGCTGACCAAACTCAAAGGGATCGGCAAGGACCTCGCCCAGAAGGTCGTCCTCTTCTGCGATGGGGGACGGATCGAAGCGACGGCCGACCCGCTCGTGGAAGTCCCGGCAGAACTCGCGTCGTGGCTCCAGCTCCCCGGTTTCAGCCCGTCGCTCGTCCGCCACCTGCATGACCATCTGCATATCCGGACGCTGGACGACCTCGAGGCGCTGGTCCGGTCAAGACTATTGCGGACGCTTCCCGACGTCACGGTGAGCGATGACCAGATTCTAGAGGGAATCGCACTGCTGCGCAGCGTCACACCAGCGCCTTGACAGGCCCGGACCCCTCTGTTACCGTCCGGCAGAGCAGGAGACCGACCCATGGCCCTCTCCGCGTTTATTCTGATTGAAGTGGCAGGCGATCACACCAAGAGCGCCTATAAAACGATCCAGCGCATCTCCGGCGTCAAGGCCGCATACACGGTCAGTGGGAGCTACGACCTGATCGTGCAGGTGGAGGCGGAAAACCTGGAAACGCTCAGCGACCTGCTGATGTCCAGGATCAGGGCGGTGGACGGCGTCACGAAGACGAACACCTGCTTCGTCCTGAACGTGTAGACCCTCCCGCAAATGAAAAGGCCCCCGGTGGAACATGCCACCGGGGGCCTTTCTGTTTTCAAGCAGGACAGGCTTAGTACATCCCCTCCATCCCGCCGCCGCCGTGTGAATGGCCGCCCGCCGGCGCTTTCTTCTCCTCCGGAATCTCGGTCACCATGACCTCGGTCGTGAGCATCAACCCGGCGACGCTGGCCGCGTTCTGCAGGGCGTACCGGGTCACCTTGGTCGGGTCAATGATGCCCGCCTCGAACATGTCCGCGTATTTCTCCGTGGCGGCATCGAACCCCATCGACTCCTTCTCTTTGCGCACGCGCTCGACAACCACTGACCCTTCCTGGCCGGCATTCCCAACGATCTGCCGGATCGGCTCCTCCAGCGCCCGCTTGACGATGTTGATACCGACTTGCTGGTCGGCAATATCGAGCTTGATCTTCTCCAAGGCCGGGGCGCACCGCAGCAGCGCCACACCGCCGCCCGGGACAACGCCCTCCTCGACCGCCGCCTTGGTGGCGTGCAGCGCGTCCTCGACCCGCGCCTTCTTCTCCTTCATCTCAGTCTCGGTGGACGCCCCGACGTTGATCACCGCCACGCCGCCGACGATCTTCGCCAGCCGCTCCTGCAGCTTCTCGCGATCGTAATCTGACGTGGTCTCCTCGATCTGCGCCTTAATCTGCTTGGTGCGCCCGTCGATCTTCTTCTTATCGCCATGCCCTTCGACGATGGTGGTGTTGTCCTTGTCGATTGTCACGCGCTTGGCCCGTCCCAGATCCGTCAGCTTGACGTTCTCGAGTTTGAGTCCGAGGTCCTCTGAGATCACCTGCCCGCCGGTCAGGATCGCGAGATCCTCGAGCATCGCCTTACGTCGATCGCCGAAGCCCGGCGCCTTCACCGCGGCCACGTTCAGCGTGCCGCGCAGCTTGTTGACGACCAGGGTCGCCAGCGCCTCGCCTT
>CAZSUT010000012.1:0-39312 GCA_964610095.1 uncultured Nitrospirales bacterium
GGCGCAAGTCCTCCGGGATGAAGAAGCAGAGGTGCTCGGGGTTCAGGCGGTTGATCGTCGCGACGCAGGGCGACGGGTTCGCGTGGACTGCGATCAGCAGGGCCTTTGTCGTCGTCTCCGCCGCCACGCGCCGGACTATAGCATGTCCTCACGAGGACAGGCTACTTGTCGCCTGCGGCTCCTGGGTCCTGTCGCCGAGTTACCCAATGTCATTGCGAGCGGAGCGAAGCAATCTCAGTCTGGATTGCCGCGTCGCGGACTCCTCGCAATGACAAGGACTGCGCTGCGCCAGGGTCCCGCTCGCCGCCACCCCGCCGCCTCCGGCGACACTGTTTTGGGTCGGCGCCACCCGCGCGGCTTGACAGAATCCGGCCTACGAAATACCCTGCATGAGGCGAATGCGAAAATTCGAGTCAGGCTCGAATTAGCCGCAAGCCCGTGGCATCCTTTTTCAAAGCTCTGATCTCAGGTTTAGGTGCTCTAGCAATATGAGCAAAAAAACAATTCGGTCCAGCAAGCCAGAAGAGCCACAGCCGTTTCACCTGCGATTCGACGTTTCAGTTAATGTCCAAGACGCGCACTCTAGGTTTCTTAATCGTGTCGACAATTTGCTGTTTACGAACTTTATTGAAGGCGATGAGAACAGAGAGCTGCAAGCGTATTGGAAAATTGCCAATGTTCTTGGAGAAGGATTCAAGTCCTACAACAATTTCAAGTACTATGCAAAGGGCCAGTTTCTTCGTGGCTTACAGTGCATCGAGGCTGCATATGACTCTCTCACTTCTGAGGAGCAAAAAACACGATTCGAATCTTCGCTCAGTTACATCTTTTCGCTCTCAGAGATCGATCTGGGCGTGGTATGGGAGGATGGGCGCTTCCGACGGTCTGGTTCGACGCTTCTTGATGAGGAACTGGTGAACGATCCTTTGGGAACGCTCTCGGACATACGCTTTGTCTCATCTCGAGAACCTTTAGTGAAAGCGCTTACTCATCTACTTGAAGGCGAGCGGCGACCTGAGCTTTTCGCAGACGTAATAACAGACTGTTACGAATCCCTTGAGGCCTGCGCAAAGATTGTTACTGGGCGAAAGGACAAAGACCTATCGGCGAATGCGGAGCTACTGATTTCGCAGATGCCGGTTTCCACGAATCTCAAAGATGCGTTGAAGGTTCAAATTCGGGCGTATATCGCCTATGGCAATACTTACCGACACGCGAAGAAGTCTGAAGAGCACCGATCACTCCCAACAAAGGCTGAGGCAGAAGCATTTGTTTACGAAACGGGACTTTTTATTAGGTTGGCTACATCGAAGGCCTAGGAGAAGTAAAGGGAACAAAAAAGTGGAAAACCTACTTTAACTGCAGCGGAATTGTAGGTACTTCGACGAGGTTGCATCCATTATGACTTCCTCTCTGACAAAAAGTGGACAGATTTTTTTCGACTGCGAACAGTACTTATTCGCTCTCTTCTTGCGTTCACGGCCCTTCTGACATCCGCATGCGCATCGGTGGACTCCAAGATTTACACGCCAGCCCAGATCAGAGGCGTTAACGCATGGGCTTTGGAATTTGCATATGAGACCGGTTCGGTTGAGCAGTCACAAAAGGGGAGCGGCGATTCTGAGGTAAAGGTCGTTAATAAAGGCCAACTGCCGCAGGATCTTCAGTTACGTGACGACCTTTTCTACATTCTCAAGGATGAGTATTCGATTCCGATGACCAAGATGCCCGCGGATGCTAAGGGGCGAATACAAATACACCCAATCCATTCCTATAGAGGCTACAAGCTACTCACTGTTACCTTGGTCGACAAACAAGGTGAGACGCTAGCGCGAATAAAGATTTCAAACGGCACCCGCAATGCTACGTTCAAGGACGACGATGAATTTACTCGTTATGCGGCAAAAGCCATTGCGGAAGCTCTTCAGCAGAAATAAAGATGGCGAAATGGAAAGGCGAAAGTGGTGTCAGGCACCATTTGCCGCTAAGGCGTTTTCGCGAGCGGCCGAGGAGATGAAGGGCAGGTAGGAGGCTTGGCGATGGCGGGGCAAGGTTCTGGGGGCAACGTACTTGCTGCTTTGTGTAGTTTCTTCATTCCAGGGTTGGGGCAGCTTCTTCAAGGACGCCTTGGTATGGCAATTATCCATTTCGTTCTCGCCATCATCCTTTGGTTCATTCTTCTCGGTTGGATCATTCATCTGTGGTCAATTCTCGATGCGGCAAAATTCAATCCAGAAAAACCACCGGCAGCGACCTAACCCATTGCACGGCCTCAAGAGGACAGGCTACTTTTCGGGGTTAGGCTAAATGCCTCGACGGTACGATCACATTGACCTTCGGGTGCGCAGCATTTCTGAGGCACGACCGTTCTACGAGGTGCTCTTGCCCGCACTTGGTTTCACTCGCGACGCCACGATCGAGGGTTGGTTACAGTTTGAGGCTGCCGGCGCGGATGGCGCCACGGAGTTTTTCGGCGTAACAGAATCGCCGCAGCACGTCGCCAACGAGTGCCGGATCGCGTTTTGGGCTGACAGTATCAGCGAGGTTGACAAGCTGGCTGAGATCGCCGTCCGTGCGGGAGCGCGGAACATCGAAGGACCCGCTCATGAAATTCCCCAACCAGGGGAAACCGGTTACTACGCCGTCTTTTTCGAGGATCCTTGTGGAAATCGCTTTGAGGTTTGTCACCGAACGAAGAACTAAAGAGCAGAAAATTGGAGTCGGAGTCGATTTAGGGGAGCGCTGCCGGAGAATCCGATCGGGCTTTGAGGAGGAACCAATGGGATACGTTGAAGAGAACTTGATGCCTGGGGAGCAGATTATGTACCGGGCCAATCTCCATTGGATCATCTACTCGGCCCCTCTCTTCTTTGGTCTGGTGGGGATCGTCATTGTCGCGTCCTCATTCGGAAACCGTTACCAGGCTGCCCTCGGAAGTCTGGGGGGCCTTGTCCTCATTGTGGCTGTGCTGCTGGGGCTCTCACGCTGGATAATATCCAGGACGTCCGAGTTCGCCGTTACTAACAAGCGGGTTGTCATCAAAGTTGGGTTGATTCGCCGTCACACGCTTGAACTCCTTCTCGCGAAGGTCGAGAGCATCGGAGTAGAGCAAGCGGTTCTAGGTCGAATACTTGGTTACGGCACTATTGTCGTCGTCGGGACCGGTGGCACAAGGGAATCCTTTACGAACATTGCGCAGCCGCTCGAATTCCGGAAGCAGGTCCAGGCTCATGCGGCAGCGTGAGCCATCAAAAAAAGAAAATTGGGGTCAGGCTTGAATGGGCCGCGAAAAACCGTTTGTCGTTCTCGGGATCGATCTCGCGGGTTCGCCGCGGCGGCCGACGGGGATGTGTCTTCTGCGCGGCTTGCGGGCGCAGACGCACGTCGCGTTCAGCGATGAAGACATCCTGGACGCCATCCAACAAGCACAGCCTGACCTCGTTCCCATCGATGCTCCCCTTAGCCTGCCCAAAGGGCGAAAGACGATCCATGACAGCGCAGGCGAGCATTTTCGCGACTGTGATCTTGAGCTACGACGACGTGGGATTCGGTTCTTCCCCATCACGCTTGGGCCCATGCGAATGTTGACCGAGCGCGGTCTAGCGCTTAGAGCGAAGATACGGGCGATGGGCTATCGCGCAATCGAGTGTTACCCCGGCGCGGCGCAAGACGTGTGGGGCATTCCCCGGCAGCATCGGGACAGAAAGGAGCTGCGGGCCGGCCTGAAGAAACTGGGCGTGAGAGGATTGACCAAGGCGGTCACAAGCGATGAACTGGACGCCGCGACGGCGGCGCTGGTGGGCCAGTGGGTTCTCTCGGGGCGTGGAGAGATGCTCGGCGGCGAGGATGGGATCTGTATCCCTTCAGACAGGTTCCCGGGGAAGGCAAAAGGGGGCAGGCTACTTTTCGCCAGCGGTTAATTCAGCGGGAGGTGCTTCCATGCGGTCGTTCGGCACTGCGACAGTTGCGGTCATCTTGTGGCTGGCAAGTGCACTGGCCATCGACAGGTGGCTGCTTGCGCCATACTGCGCTACGTGCGCGAGCGCGCTGGCGCTCGAGCTGAAGGTCCGGCTACCTGCGGCTGAGTTGACCTACCCGCCAGTCAGCGTTCTGGTGTTGATCGTCCTCCCGATGCTCGTGCTGGCGCTTTTTTTGGTGCCGTGGCGGTACCTGCGCTCGGCTTCCGCGTGGCGGGAGTCGTTCGTACACTGGTGCCAGCCTTGGTTCTGGCTGCTCGTTGCAGTCGTGCTGACCGTTGCTGGGGAAAGCCTCTATATTGCGGCGAAAGACCAATTGCCGAAAGCACTCACGGCCGTGGCAGATAAGTTCTCCATTACGGCCACCTTAACCGTTTTGAAAGACTACAAGCCTCTCTCTGTCACCGTTTCGCTGTCCGGCATCCTTGGGCTGGCGCTTGGAATCTGCTTGTTTCTGGCCAAAGGCGTGAAGGATGTGCTCAAGCTGCCAAGCACCTAATGACGGGTACAGCTCACTCTGACCCCAGTTTTCCTGATGTACCAGGAGCAACGCTGAAAAATGGAAAAGCATGGGCGGACGTAAAAATGGGAGGGGCGCACATGAGACGCATCGCGTGGTACTCGCGTTTTGCTAGGTGGGTCGCCCGCGTCAGCGGGCGCTCAATCACCTTTGCCCTCGCACTGGGCCTTATTGCCGTATGGATCACCACCGGACCCGTCTTTCATTTCAGCGACACGTGGCAGCTGGTGATCAATACGGCGACGACGATCGTGACCTTTCTCATGGTCTTCGTCATTCAGAATACGCAGAACCGCGACACCGAGGCCATTCAAATCAAACTCGATGAGCTGATCCGGGCCACGCAGGGCGCGCACAATGTCTTGCTGGACCTTGAGGAGATGGAAGAGGATCATTTGAATCGGTTTCGGTCTCGCTACGAGATGCTGGCTCGCGAGGCGAGGGACGATCTGAAGCGAGGACGACCAGATACGGGTACGCCAGAACCATGAAGGGCAGCAAAAAGGGGACAGCATAGGGGGCGTGCGATGACCACGCCACGGACCCACGAGATTCGCCAAGCGGTCACCCGCGCCGGGCTCCACTACGTCACGGATGGCTTTGCCGGCATCCGGCGTCGCCGTTCCGGGACGGGTTGGAGCTACTACGCTCCGAACGGTGTGCGCATCAGGGACCCGCACACCCGGAAACGGCTCAACGCACTGGCGATCCCTCCGGCCTGGACCGACGTGTGGATTTGCCCGGATCCCAACGGCCACATACAGGCGACGGCGCGAGACGCCCGCGGCCGGAAGCAGTATCGCTACCATCCCTCGTACTGCGAAATGCGTGACAGGTCGAAGTTTCGCCGCATGCTCGAGTTCAGCGAGGTCCTCCCGATCCTCAGGGAACGCGTGGAGCGCGATCTTCGCGCCGGCGACCTGACCAGGCGCCAGATCCTCGCCACCGTGGTGCGGCTGCTGGACAAGACGCTCATTCGCGTGGGCAAGGACGAATACGCCCGCACAAATCGCTCCTTTGGGCTGACGACGCTGCGCAGGAGGCATGTGCGGGTCGAAGGGGCCTTGTTGCGATTCAGCTTCCGGGGCAAGAGCGGGGTCGAACACTCCGTTGCCATCACCGAACCCCGGCTCGCTCGCATCATCCAGCGGTGCCAGGATCTGCCGGGGCAGGAATTATTCCAGTACCTCGACGCGTCCCGGAAGCGTCAAACCGTTTCGTCGGACGACGTGAACGCCTATCTTCGGGAAATCACCGGTCGCGACGTCACGGCCAAGGATTTCCGCACCTGGGGAGGCACGATGCTGGCCGCCGTTGAGCTGCGGACAATGGGGCCCGCGTCGAGCCGTCGTGAAGCGGACCGGAACATCGTTCGGGCGATCGACGCGGTGTCAGCGCGGCTCGGTAACACGCGCGCCGTGTGTCGGAAGTACTACGTTCACCCTGCGCTGGTGCAGGCCTACCTCCTGGGCCACACCGCCCCGCTGTCCCCCACCCCGCCATCACGCGGCCCCCGCCGCGAGCAGCCTACCGCCGCACTGCGGCGCGACGAGGTCGTGGTCCTGCAATTCCTCCAGGAGAAAGTGCCGATTGCTCGTTAGGACCTCAGCCGACACCCGGAGTTTTCGTGTCTATTCCCTTCAGTTTCCATGACTTGGAGGCGGCAAGTAACTTTTAGGCAGTGAGAAGTGTCATAATGGGTGAGGAAACTGAATAGGATAAGGAGGCTTGATATGCTCCGCCTCGGTTCCATCATCATCCTGGCGCTGCTCCTGTCGCCGCTCTCGGCTCACGCCGAACTCTGGCGTTGCCCCCAGGCAGATGGTTCAGACGTCTTCACCGACAAGTTGACGGACCCCAGTACGTGCCAGCAGTACGAGGCAGTAGCCGACGTCAACGTTGTGCCGAGTTCCTCGCCGACGACACTGTCCGAAGTGGGTCCCAGTAGGCGTGCGTTTGCGCAGCAAGAACTCGATCAAACGCTGGCGCCGATTGCGCTGTACCCCGACTCGCTCCTATCGCAGATTTTGATGGCATCGACGTATCCGCTCGAGGTCGTTGAGGCCGCGCGTTGGTCCAGGGCCAATCCCAACCTCAAAGGCGACCAGGCGGTGCAGGCGGTTGCACAGAACACTTGGGATCCCAGCGTCAAATCCCTCGTCGCCTTTCCACAGATCCTCCTGATGATGGACGAGAAGCTGGACTGGACGGAACGGCTCGGCGACGCGTTTCTCGCCCAGCAGACACAGGTCACGGACACAGTCCAGAATCTGCGTCAGAGGGCGTACGACGCCGGCAATCTCAAGTCGACCGACCAGGTCCGCGTGGACCGGCAGGGGCAGACCATCGTGGTCGAGCCGGCGAGGCCAGAAGTAATCTACGTCCCCTACTACGACCCAGCGGTGATCTACGGGCCGTGGTGGTGGCCGGCGTACCCGCCGGTCTATTGGGCGCCGTGGCCCGGCTATTTCGTGGGCCCCGGATTCGCAGTAGGTTTCACCTGGGGCGTCGGGATTCCGGTGGGCGCAGGGTTCTTTTTCGGCGCCTTCGACTGGCCGCATCGCCACGTCACCGTTGTCAACGTGAACAACTTCTACTTCCACACGGTGAACGTGAACCGGGTGACTGTTTGGCAACACGATCCAATCCATCGCCGTGGGGTTCTCTATCGGGATGCGTCGTTGCGTCAACAATTTCGCCGCACGAGCGCGTCGCCCGAGGTGCGTCGCGATTTCCGCGGACACGAGCCGTCTTCGTTTGAGGGTCGTCGCGAATTTGGCAATCGCCCGGAGACGCGCGGTGGCCCCGGCAGTCGACCGGCAGAACGTGTCAGCCCCGGTGGTCCTGGCGCCCGCCCTAATATTGGCAGCCCGCCCAGTCGCTTGAACGGGCCCGACGTCAGCCGTTCCGATACGCATAGCGCTCCAAGCCGCCCGAGTGTGCCAAGCGGAGTCAGTCGCCCTTCTGTTGAACAGCGGCCTCATGCCTTTGAAGGCGTAGGGCGTGGAGCGGACGTGCGTAACTTCAGCGCGCGCGGGCACGCGAGCTTCCAAGGGTCCGCGCCACGGTCTTCTGGCAGCTTTCGCGGTAGTACCGGAAGTTCGCACCACTAGCGACCGTGAAGTGATCTCACAACCTTTTTAAATTCATTTGTGTCGAGGGAACTATGGTGAACAGGACAATCTGTGCTTTGGCGGTCATTATGATGGCGCCCATGGCCATGGCAGCGACTGCAGGGCCCAAAAGCTTTGCGTCGGCCGAGGCAGCGATCGCCGCACTGGTTGAAGCTGTCCAGGCGAACGATCAACCGATGTTGCATGGGATTCTAGGCTCTCACGGCAGCAAGCTGACCAGTTCGGGTGACGAGGTCGCCGATCGGCAAAACCGCGAGGCATTTCTCAAGGCCTATGGCGAAGCCCACAAGCTCGTGTTCGAAGGCGACACGCAAGCCGCGCTTGTGATCGGCAAGGACGAGTGGCCGATGCCGATTCCGCTCGTGAAATCTCATGACGGTTGGCGTTTCGACACCCAGCAGGGCGAAGAAGAAATTCTCGCCCGCCGCATCGGCCGAAACGAGCTGGCGGCGATCCAGGTTTGTCTCGCGATCGTCGACGCCGAGCGAGAGTACGCGGCGCTGGATCTTGATGGCGATGGTATACCGGAATATGCACCTAAATTCGTGAGCGCGCCCGGCAAGCGCGATGGACTCTATTGGCAGACAAAGGCGGACGAGCCGCCGAGTCCGCTCGGACCGCTGCTGGCGGCAGCGGCGAGCGAGGGCTATACACGTTCAGCCTCCCGGACTCTTGCACCCTATCATGGCTATTTCTATAGAATTCTCACCAGGCAGGATAAGGACGCTCCGGGCGGGGCATACGACTATGTTGTCAAGGGTAAGATGATCGGCGGTTTCGCGGTGATCGCCTATCCGGCGCGTTATGGCGCGTCAGGCGTTATGAGTTTTATTGTCAACCATGATGGGGCGGTCTATGAAAAGGACCTGGGCAAGGACACTGTAGCGATAGCCTCCAAGATGACGACTTTCAATCCCGACGCGAGCTGGAAACGACCGTAACGACCCGCCTCCCTTTTTCGTCCTACTTCTTTCGCCGCCCAAGGAGGAAGCCGGTATGCCGACCAAGCGCCAACTGCAAGACGAGCATATGGCACAGCGTCTGCAGGACCAACTACGGGTTTACAAGAGAGTCCAAGCAATTCGCAAGAATCCGAGGGAACTTGACGAGATTGCGTTTTACCCTGCGCACGACAAGCGACGTGAGTCACCTGCGTATAAGAAGGTACACGACAAGATGGTAAGGGACGAGGATCGCCCATGTCTCATTTGCGGTGTCCGCAACTCCACGCTCAGGGATCCGAAAGCTAATACCTACGGCGCCAAGGCCATGGAGACCCATCACCATGTCATCGAGTGGGCCCTGGCCAACGCAATTAGTGTTGAGAAGTTCAACAAGCACATACTACCTCACCTCCGGAAGAGGCACCCCGACAGCCACGAGTACAACCAGGACTTCACTCAAGAACAAATCCTGGACTGGGTTGACCACGACGAAGACAATCTCTGGGTTCTTTGTGACGTCCATCACCGCGCGAAGTATCTTGGCATTCACGAGATCACATTTCCGATATGGGGCCCTATGGACCTCTTGCGCGATGACTTCGAGGATTACGTGCGAACCGAGATCGGCAAGCTGAAAGGCAAGAAACGGCCCACGCTTCGCAAGAATCCCCGGTCATGAGGGCGATTTTCACTTCTTTCGCCGGCCGCCTTTCATGGCCCGTTCCATCTCGCGGCCGGCCTCGCGCTGTTTGATGGTCTCACGCCGGTCGTACTCCTTCTTCCCTTTAGCCAGCGCAATTTCCACCTTGGCGAGCCCGCGCGGGGTGAAGTAGATCCGGAGCGGCACGAGCGTCAGACCCTTTTGCTGGGTCTGGCCGATCAATTTGCGGATCTCCTTCTTGTGCAGGAGCAGGACGCGCGGGCGCAGGGGATCGTGGTTCATGATGTTGCCGTGGCTGTACGGGCTGATGTGGCAGTTGTGCAGACGGACCACACCCTTATCCACACTGGCGTAACTATCGCGGAGGTTGGCCCGGCCCTCGCGCAGCGATTTGACCTCGGTCCCTTGGAGCGCAATCCCCGCCTCGAGCTTCTCCTCGATCGCGTAGTCGTGGTAGGCCTTACGGTTGGTCGCGACGACCTTCTCGCCCTGCTCTTTCTTGTCGTGGGCCATGCTCAGGTCAACCCACTATACCATTCCCCTACGTTCCTTGACACTCCGGGGCCCCTCTCCTACAATCACGCTCACCACCCGAGGTGAGCGTGAAGCCCCAGATCCGCCGCTGGTTTGAAGAGAGCGCTGAAACGAAGCTGAAGTTCGTCGCGGAGCACGCCGACCGCGTCCAGCAGCTCGCCGACCTGCTCGTCGAGACGTTCCGCAAGGGCAACAAGGTGCTGCTCTTCGGCAACGGCGGGAGCGCCATGGACGCCTCGCACATAGCGGCCGAATTCGTCGGGCGCTACCGGCGCGAGCGGAAGCCGCTGGCGGCGATCGCGCTCTCGGCTGATCAGGCGAAGCTCACCTGCATCGCCAACGACTACGACTTCTCCGAAATCTTCGCCCGACAGATCCAGGCGCTGGGCCGTCCGGGCGACCTGGCGATAGGCATCAGCACCAGCGGCAATTCCCCGAACGTCCTGAAGGGACTCCAGGCGGCAAAGGCGCAGGGGCTCGTGACGGTGGGCTGGACCGGCGGGACCGGCGGTAAGCTCGTCGGCCTCGTGGACCATCCCTTCGTCGTTCCCTCCAAAGTGGTCGCCCGCATCCAGGAGACGCACATCACGCTCGGCCACGTCCTCTGTGAGCTCGTTGACGAGGCGCTGCTTGGCAAAGAGTAAGCAAACCGGAGCCGCGCCGCTTCGGGTCCCACTCGTCAAGCCGCTCGCTCTCCACAAGATCAAGACGTATCCGCTGGCTAAACGCTACAGCAAGGTCAAGCTCGGCGAGTCCGCCCGGCCGTGGAAGCCCGGCGGTACCGTGACCGACTTCTTCGCCGGACTGCCTGACATCCTCGCTGCGAAGACGCTACGCGAAGTGACGGACGCGATCGTCAAGGCCCGCCTGGCCGGCAAGCCGTTGGTCGTCGGCATGGGCGCGCACCCCACGAAGGTAGGACTCAATCCCGTGCTCGTGGATCTGATGGAGCGTCGGGTCATCACGGCCCTGGCGCTCACAGGCGCGGTCATCATCCACGACTTCGAGCTGGCGCTGATGGGACGCACCTCGGAGGAAGTGGACACGGAGATCAACACCGGCCGCTTCGGGATGGCCGAGGAGACCGGCCGCTTCCTGAACGAGGCGATCACGCGCGGCGTGCGGAAGGGCCTGGGCATCGGCGAAGCGTTAGGGACCTGGATCGAGGAGCGGCGCTTCCCGAACCGGAAGACGAGCCTGCTGGCGGCCGGCGTGCGGCTCGGCATTCCGGTAACGGTGCACGTGGCGATCGGCACAGACATCATCCACATGCACCCCGCCATGGACGGAGCGGCAGTAGGCGAGGGGACGCTGCGTGACTTCCGCACGTTCGCAGCGGTGGTCGCGGGCCTCGAAGGCGGCGTGTACCTGAACCTCGGCTCCGCCGTCATCATGCCGGAGGTGTTCCTCAAGGCTCTCACCCTGGCCCGTAACCTGGGTCATACGGTGAACCGGATCACCACCGTCAACATGGACTTCCTCCCGCACTATCGGCCGCTCACCAACGTCGTCCAGCGGCCGACCCAGAAGGGCGGCGCGGGGCACATGCTGATCGGCCACCACGAGATCATGGTGCCGCTCTTAGTCGCCGCGGTGCTGGAGCGGCTGAGTTCGCCGAGGCTGGCCAAGCGCTGAAATGCCGTTGAACGGCGACTCGTCGGCGACACCCCATCAGGAACGCGCACAGGTCGTCGAGGCGGCCGGCGTCATCGGGCTGGCGACTCTCCTTAGCCGCATTCTCGGCTTCGTGCGGGACATGGTGCTTGCGCGGCTGTTCGGCGCGGGTCTCGCCGCCGACGCCTTCTTCGTCGCCTACCGCATTCCCAACCTCCTGCGTGAGCTCTTCGCCGAAGGCTCGATGTCGGCGGCCTTCATCCCGGTCTTCAGCGAGTACCTGACCAAGCGCACCAAGCGCGACGCCTGGGAACTGGCCAGCGCCGCCTTCACAACGCTGCTCACCATCCTGACCGGCGTCTGCGTTTTGGGGATCCTCGCGGCACCCTGGATCGTGGCGCTGATTGCGCCGGGCTTCAGCGACAATCCCGCAAGACAGGCGCTCACCACCCTGCTGACCCGGATCATGTTCCCGTACCTTTTATGTATAGGGCTGGCGGCGCTGGCGATGGGTGTGCTGAATTCGGTCCGGAGCTTCGCGGCGCCGGCGTTCTCGCCCGTGCTGTTCAACATCGCGATCATCGCGTCGGCATTCCTGCTGGCGCCGTTGTTCGCGGAGCCGATCCTCGCCGTGGCCTTCGGGGTCGTCGTCGGCGGGTTTGCCCAGTTCCTCAGCCAGATGCCGGCCCTGCGCAAGGCGGAGATGCTCTTCGGCTGGCGATTCGACTTCGCCCATGAGGGCGTGCGCCGGATCGGTTGGCTGATGGCACCGGCTTTGCTCGGGCTCTCGGTTACGCAGATCAACATCCTCGTGAGCACCATTCTGGCGTCCTACTTCCCTGGCGGGCCGACCTACTTGTTCTATGGCATGAGGCTGATCCACTTTCCCCTCGGGATTTTCGGCGTGGCGCTGGCCACGGCCTTGTTGCCGTCGCTCTCCACCCAGGCGGCGAAGGGCGAATTGGACGCCCTACGGGGCACGCTGGGGTTCGGGCTCCGGCTGATCTTCTTCGTTATCGTGCCGGCGATGGTCGGCTTGATTCTGCTTCGCGTCCCGATCGTGCACCTGTTCTTCGAGCACGGCCGGTTCACGGCGGCCGACACGCAGGGCACGGCGGCGGCGGTGCTCGCCTATGCGGTCGGCCTCTGGGCCTTCGCCGGCGTGCGGATCGTCGTATCGGCCTTTTACTCGCTCCAGGACACGCGCACGCCGGTGCTGGTGGCGGTAGTCGCCCTTGCCGCCAATATCGCATTGTCGCTGCTGCTTATGGGGCCGCTCCGGCACGCCGGGCTCGCGCTGGCGACGGCCCTCTCCGCAATCCTGAACATAGCCGTGCTGCTGGTGTTCCTTGCCCGGCGGCTCGGTGCCTTCGGCTGGGAGGCGATCCTCCGCAGCCACGCACGGGTGCTCCTGGCGTCGGTGCCGATCGTCGTGACCTGCCTGTGGATCGCCGGACTCGGGGTTTGGGCGCAGCCGGAGGCTTGGGCGGCGAAGACCGTCATGCTGATCGTCGGTATAGGCATCAGCGTCGCCGGCTACGTGACGGTTCATGCCTTGCTGGGCTCGGACGAACTGGGCTTCCTCTGGGGGCTCGTCAAGCGCAAGATCACCCAAACGGCGGCTTGACCCTCCGCCACGATGCCAGTACCCTGTCCGCACCATTCACCAGCGGAGGAGGCTATGAGGCGGATGATCACACGCACACTGCTGGCCGTTGCGGCGTCCGTGAGCTTCGCGACGGCGGACGCGCGGGCGGCGACCGAGCGCTACAACGTGGACCCCGACCACTCGATCGTGGGGCTCAGCGTGGTTCACATGGTGGTCTCCAAGACCACCGGCCGGTTCAAAGACTACACCGGCTTCATCGAGATGGACCCGGACGCCAAGACCGTCAAGGCCATAGAAGCCGTGATCCAGACGGCGTCGATCGACACCAATCACGTGAAGCGGGACACCCACCTCCGTAGCCCGGACTTCTTGAACGTCGAGAAATATCCGACGATGACCTTCAAGATGAAGTCCTACGAAAAAATCGGCGACAATCAGTATATGGCGAAGGGCGACCTGACCCTGCTGGGCGTGACCAAGGAAGTCGTCCTGACCGGGACCTTCAACGGCCTCGTGCCGAAGGACCCGATGGGGAACACGCGGGCCGGGTTCACGGCTCACGGCAAGATCAACCGGCAGGACTTCGGGATGAAGTGGAGCAAGGCCCTCGACACCGGCGGGCTGGTCGTGGGCGACGACGTGGACATCAATCTAGAGATCGAGGTGATCAAGCAAAAATAGGGGGCGAAGCGATGCACGAGACAATTTTCCAAACTGCCTGGGGATGGGTCGGCCTTGCCACGACCGAACGCGGGGTGGCGGCCGTTGTTCTTCCGAGACTGACCAGGCGCGCGGTGGAACGTGAGCTCCGTAGCGCTTCTTCCAACGGCGCGGGTGGAGCCGCTACGATCCACCTGAAAGCGGCCAGGAAAGCGATAACTGCGTATCTGGAAGGGAAGGCGCGGAGCTTCGACCTGCCGCTTGATCTGCAGGGCCAGCCGCGATTTCGCGTGAAGGTCTGGAAAGTGCTCCAAAGCATTCCGTATGGTCGGGTGCGGTCCTACGGCTGGGTGGCCCGCAAGGTTGGCAAGCCTCGGGCCGCGCGCGCCATCGGTGGGGCGTGCGGCGCCAACCCGGTGCCGCTCCTGGTGCCCTGCCACCGTGTGATCGCCGGCGACGGGTCGCTGGGCGGCTTTTCCGGTGGCGTGGGCGTGAAGAAGCGCTTGCTCAAATTGGAAGGGGTTATTTGAGAGCAGTCATCCAGAGAGTCACCCGCGCGTCCGTCGAAGTGGACGGCAAAATTGTCGGGCAGATCAGAAGCGGCCTCGTGGTGCTACTCGGCGTGGCCAAGGGCGACACAGAGGCGGACGTGCAGTATCTCGTGGAGAAGATCCCGGCGCTGCGGATCTTCAGCGATGAGGCCGGCAAGATGAACCGGTCGCTCGCCGAGCTGGGCGGCGGGCTTTTAGCGATCTCGCAGTTCACGCTGCTGGGTGATACCCGCAAGGGGAGGCGCCCCGGGTTCGATCAGGCGGCCGATCCAGCGACGGCGCAGCGCCTGTTCGAGCAGTTCGTCGAAGCCTTGCGCAAGACGACGGACCTCACGGTCGAGACCGGCGTCTTCGGCGCGCGCATGAAAGTGGAGCTCGTCAACGACGGTCCGGTCACCTTCGTCCTCGACAGCGCGACTAGCCGGACGCAGTGTTGAAACTCCGGTAAAGGCCGACTATACTTAAAATTACCGTAGGGAGGCCTTATGGACGGGCGCATACCGGATCACCACCCCTTGCGCAAGCTGTTCGGAACGCTGGCGGAAAAGGCCTTCACGGATAAGCTGGGCTGGCCGGACTTCAACGTCAGCGACTACATCTCCCAGCTCCTCGTAGAATTCACCCACACGGACAATCTCTACCGGATCAAGAGCGCCAAGGGCGAGCGGGGGGAGGCGGTGGTCGACCTGCTCTATGAGTCTGAAGTCACGCACGAGGCCATGTCGTTCGAGCGGGAGCGGGAGGTCCATCGGCATATCGGCGACTTCACGCTCTTCATGGCCGGGCTCTTCCCGGAGTATCTGAAACGGATCAAGACCGCCGGCCTGATCTACCACAAGGACTTCCTTGTGGATTACATCAAGACCGGCAAACGCTCCTACCGCTTGGTGTCCGAGTACATCCAGGGGGCTCCTGCAGCGGCCCACGAGGAGCCCGCGCCGCCTCTGTTCCTGAAGCTATCGGAGAACTTCGAACTCTGTGTGGTGGGGCTCGGGTATATCCGGGGCGACCTTGACCGGATGCAGCACAGCCGGTATCACCAGGCACGCCGAATCCTGCTGAATTGAAACTGCTCTCCGCGGAGTTTGTCGTCAGCGCTGCGGAGCCCGCGCAATTTCCCACCGGAGACCTTCCCGAGATCGCCTTCGCCGGGCGCTCCAATGTCGGCAAGTCCTCGCTGCTGAACGCCCTGTTGGGGCGCAAGAACCTGGCGCGGGTGAGCCAGACGCCGGGCCGGACCCGTCTCCTGACCTTCTTCCGTGTGACGCTCGCAAGCCATGGAGCCAAGGACTCTCCTGATATGTTCCTGTTTGTGGACTTGCCGGGCTACGGCTACGCCAAGGTCGCGAAGACTGTGCACGATCAGTGGGGGCCAATGATCGAGGGATATCTCTCGTCCCGGTCTCTTCTCCGCGGCGTTGTATTGCTGACCGACATCAGGCGGGGCGAGGACGATGAAGTCAATCTGGTCCGATGGCTCGGGGAGCACGGGCTGGGGCTGGTGGCAGTGGCGACGAAAATCGACAAAGTCTCTCGCGGACAGCGGGCCCAAGCGATTCGAGACTTGAAAGCGCTACTGAGTGTCCCCGTGATCGGTTGTTCGGCAACGACCGGCGAAGGTAAGGACGAGGCGTGGAAGGCGATCCGGGGCCTGCTCGCCAGACCGCCCCGCGTGGCCGCGTCTCACAGCCGGATTTCAATGTAGTTCTTGTCCTTCTGCTCCTTGATCCACACGATGTAGGCTTCTTCGGACTTGAGCTGGAACACCAGGTTCCGGACATCCTCCTTCACCTCCTCGAAGGGCCGGAAGTCCGACGGCTTGCGGTCGTCCACGCGGATGATGTGCATGCCGATCGGCGAGGCGATCGGTTCGGTGACCGATCCGAGCGGTGCCTGCTCGATCGCCTTCTGGATCTGGGGCAGCATATCCCCCTGGCGGATGTACCCCAGGTTGCCGCCGCGGCGCCCTTCGGGGCCATCGGAGTACTTGGCCGCCAGCTCCTCGAACCGCTCGCCCTTTTTGACTAGTGCGTACACCTCTTGCGCCTTCTCGCGCACCGCCAGGAGCTCGCTGCCGGGATCCAGGGCGATCAGGATCTGGCTGATGCGGACTTCCGGCGGGAGCATGAAGCGGTCCCGGTGCTGCTGATAGAAGCGGAGGATCTCTACGTCGGACACTAGCAGGGAAGACCGGACCTGCTGGTTGATGAGGTGCAAGGCGGTCAGTTGGTCCCTGATCATCGCCAGTTCTTTGGGGTCGTTCTCGTCGGGGGTCTCACCGAGCCGGCGCAGGCGGACGATCGCGTCCTTCACCTCCTCCTCCGTGACCTTGATCCCGCGCCGCTTGGCAATCTGTACCTGGAGCTTGCGCTCGATCATCCGGTTCAGGCCCATGTAGTCGATCTGGCGGAGGCGCTGGGCCAGCTCGGCCCCGCTGTACCGCTGGCGGGTCTGCGCCTTCACGTCGCCGACTTCCTCCTCCAGCTCGCTGAGGGTGATGACCTCGGTGTTGACCACGGCGACGATCCGGTCATGGAGGTGGGCGGCCAGGACCGGAAGAGCACCGAGCAGGCCTGCCCACAGGGCCAGGACCGCGAAGGCCGTCTGCAACGTAGGTGCTGGCATGCGAGCGTGCAGAGGCGTTACGGCGTGGAGGCCGCGTGACCGGCGGCGGGGATTTCCGAAACCGGAATCGGGATGTCGGCGACGCGGAGTTTAGCTTTTGCACGAAGCGATGCCACAAATTCGTCGTAACGCTGTCGCCTCTTCTCGTTGAGAAGCTCTTCCCGGACCTGCTCCTTTGCCTCCTCGAAGGAGAGAGGAGCGCCGGGGGTGCGTTCCACCAGCTTGATGATGTGATAGCCGAACGGAGTGGCCACCGGCAGGCTGATGTCTCCGACCTTGAGGGCCAGGAGCACCTTCTCAAATTGCGGCATCGTCTGGCCCTTCTTGATGAACCCTAGGTCGCCGCCCTTGTACCTTGTGAAAAGATCCAGTGAGACCTTCCGGGCCAGCGCCGCGAAGTCCTCCCCCTGTGCGAGGCGTTTCTTGAGGTCGAACGCTTCTTCCTGTGTCTTGACGAGGATGTGGCTCGCACGGAACTCGCCGGGCACGGTGAAAGTCGCGGCGTTGGCGGCATAGTAGGTCTTCATCTCCTCCATCGTGACCTTCACCAGGGCGTCTACTTCTTCGATCCTCAGGCGTTCCAAGAGGCTCCTCTCTTTGAAGCGCTCCACGCGTTCCAAGAAGGCGCGGTCGCGATCAAAGCCCCGGTTCTTGGCCTCTTGGAGCAAGAGCTCATGGTTGATGAGCTCCTCCAAGAATTTCCTGCGTCCTGTGGGACCCGCAAAGGTCTTCCGGGCGTAGTCCGGAATTTGGGACCACCGGAGATCGAACTCGCTGGCCGTGATTTCTTTTCCGTTAATGATCGCGAGGGCTTTGGAGGAGGCATCGGGCTTGTCACTGCAGGCACTGCTGACTGCAATGAGGAGCGCGAGGCCGAGTGTACTCTTGATCGTAAGGCCACCCACTGTCGACTCAAGCGGAAGCGGTCGATTTTTTATCATACGATGCAAGGACTTGCAAGACTCTTTTTATTTCCGGGAAGGCGGCTTTCCAGGCGGAGTCCACTCCGAGGAGTTCGAACGAAGAAGGGGTGGTGAAGCGCAGTCGAGTACGATACTGGTCCATGAGCGCCTGGAGGCTGGCCTGCTGAGGCAGGATCTTCACGTCGAAGCCGAAGGCCACGGCCGTCGGGCGAACCTGAATGGTAGCCACGCGCAGCGACTTCGCCAGGAGGCGGATCTCCATCACCTCGAACAGCCGCTCGACCGGCTCGGGCGGCGCGCCGTAGCGGTCCACCAATTCGCCGTGCAGTTGCGCGAGGTCGCCCACCTGGGCGCTGGCGGTCAGGCGCTTGTACAGCGCGAGGCGGTGCGCGACATCGCCGACGTAGTCGTCGGGGATGTACGCCGAGACCTGGAGTTGGAGGTTCGGTTCGAACTCCTCCGGCACGGGCTCGCCCTTCAGTTCGTGCACGGCCTGCTCTAACATCTGCATGTACAGCTCGAAGCCGACGGCGTCGATGTGGCCGGATTGCTCCTTGCCTAATAGATTTCCGCTGCCCCGGATTTCCAGATCGGCTGCCGCGATCCGGAACCCCGAGCCGAGCTCCGTGAACTCCTGGATCGCCTGGAGACGCTTCTGTGCGTCCCCGGTGAGCGTTTCCTCTTCAGCGACGAGGAAGTAGGCGTAGGCCTGGTGGACGCTACGACCGACTCGCCCGCGGAGCTGGTAGAGCTGGGCCAGCCCGAAGGTGTCGGCGCGGTTGACCAGGATCGTGTTGGCGTTGGGGATGTCGAGGCCCGATTCGATGATGGTCGTGCACAGCAGCACGTCCGCTTCGCGGCAGTGGAACTTTAGCATCGTGGCTTCCAGCGGCCGCGGGTCCATCTGGCCGTGAGCGACGACGAGCCGGGCCTCCGGCACCAGGTCCTTCAGCCACGCGCCCATCCGTTCGATGTCCTGCACGCGGTTGTGCACGAAGAAGACCTGCCCGCCGCGGCCCAACTCATGCAAGATGGCTTCCCGGATGATGCCTTTGCCGAAACGGACCACCTGGGTGCGGATCGCCAGCCGGTCCGGGGGCGGGGTCTCGATCACCGACAGGTCCCGGAGGCCTGACAGGGCCATCTGCAGCGTGCGCGGGATCGGCGTCGCCGTGAGCGTCAGAACGTCCACCTGGGAGCGCAACTGCTTGAGGCGCTCCTTGTGACGCACCCCGAACCACTGCTCCTCGTCGATCACGACCAGACCGAGGTTGCGGAACTGCACGTCGCTCTGTAGCAAACGGTGCGTGCCAATGACGATGTCGATAGAGCCCTGCGCAACGCCGCGCAGCGTGGATTTCAGATCTTTGGACGGTTGGAGCCGGCTGACGACGCCCACCGTGACCGGGAACGGCGCGAAGCGCTCCGTGAAGGTTTCGAAGTGCTGCTGGGCGAGCAGGGTGGTGGGCACGAGCACCGCGGCCTGCCTGTTGTCTTGGACCGCCGTGAAGGCGGCGCGCACGGCGACCTCAGTCTTGCCATACCCGACGTCTCCGCAGATCAGCCGGTCCATGGGCTTGTCGGACTCCATGTCGCGGCGGATGTCCTCGATCGCCCGGAACTGGTCAGCCGTTTCCTCGTATTCGAACGCCGCGTCGAACTCATGGGAGAGCATGCTGTCCGGCGAGAACGAGGGCCGCCCGCGCGCCTGCCGCGCCGCGTGGACGGCGATCAGGTCTTTCGCCATCTCCTCGATGCTTTGGCGCACGCGGGCCTTCGTGCGGCTCCAGGCTGTCCCACCCAGATGGCTGAGCTTGGGGATCTGGCCTTCGGACGGCGAGTAGCGCTGGATCTGGCACAGCCGGTCCAGGGGGACATAGACCATGTCCCCGCCGGCATACTCGACGATCAGGTAGTCGCTGTCGAAGCCCTGGACCGCGAGGCGACGGAGCCCCGAGTAGCGGCCGATCCCATGCTGGACGTGCACAACGTAATCACCAACCTTCACCTCTTCGAGGGATTTGAGGAACGCGGCGCTCTTGGAGAGCGACGGGGCTTTGTGCCGCCCGCCTTTGGCGAACAGCTCGTCTTCCACGATGATCGAAAGGGCGAGCGGGGCCGCTCCACCCCCCGGGCCGCGTAGTCCCAGGAGCCCGCCGGACAGCTCGCCCTGCACCAAGGCGTAGGGCGCATGCGCGCCGAGCGTCGTCACGGGCTTGTCGTCCAGCGACTCCGCCGGCAGATCGTGCTCCAGGAAGAGCGCCTTTAGACGATCCACCTGCCCGCGGCTCCGGGCGACGATCACGACCGGGCCTTGGCCCCTGAGCGTTTCGAGGTGGGTGAGGGTCTCGGTGAAGGAACGGCCCTTGACCCCGATCCCGACCGCCTGTGGGCGGTGCGCTTCGAAGTGCAAGACCGGCCCCGATTCGGCGGTCGCGTTGTCGGTTTCGCCAGGCGCGATCGCTTCGGTGGTGACCAGGCAGCACGCGCCGCCGGCTTCCAGAAGATGGGAGAGCGGCAGGAACAGCTCGGCTGGAGGAGACAGGGGTGGCGTGGACGGCTTGAGCCCGTCGTAAGCGGCGCGCGCCTCTTCCTGAAAGTCCTCAGCGTGCTTGCGCAGGTCCTCCGGTTCCTCGGTGACCAATACCGGCGGCGCGGCGAAGTAGTCGAGCAGGGTGTCCATGGTGGGATAGACGGACGGCCCACGCCACTCAGCATCCGGCGGGAAGGGCGCAGCGGCGTCATTACTAACGGGAGGTTCTGGGCGGATCAGCTCGCGCGCGGGGAGAACGCGCAGGGAGGGAGCGCGCCCGGATGATTTCTGGGTGGCGGGATCGAAGAGGCGAATGGTCTCAATGGCGTCGCCCAGGAATTCGAGGCGGCGTGGTTCTTCGTGGGCCGTCGAGAACAGGTCCACGATCCCACCTCGCACGGCGAACTCGCCTGGGTTCTCTACCACCGACACCTGGCGGTAGCCGAGCCACAGAAGCCGTGTGACGAGGGGAGCCCGTTCGATCGTATCCGCCTGCTTCAGCGAGAAACACGCCTCGGCGAACAGGCTCCGGGGCAGGAGCCGTTGCAGGAACGCCGTCACGGGCACGATGAGCGCGAGTCCCCGGTCCGCTCCGCGGAGCCGGTCCAGCACGCGCATGCGCTGTCCGATCACTTCTACGGGGGGCGCGGAGGCGTACGGCAGCACACCCCAATCCGGAAACAACAGGATGTCGTCCGGGGCGGCGCCCTGCAGACGATGGAAGAACGCCACATCGGCATGCAGGCGCTCCGCGGCTTCGTCCGTCAGGGTCACCACCAGTACGGAGGTCTTTCGATCCGCGAGACGCCCCGCCAAAGCCGAGAGCACGAGCCCTTTGGCGGAACCAAAGAGTCCGACCAGCGCCGTCGAACGCCGGCGCTCTTCAATGGCGTCGAGGAGCGGCGACACCACGGCGGACCAATCAGCGGGGATCGTGGGAGCAGGCATCAGGGAAGGGATTTGATGCGGCGGACGAGGCTCGTGGTGGACACGTCAGGCACCAGGGGGATGGTCACGACCTGCCCGCCGCGCGCTTGGACGATCTCCCGGCCCACGATCTTGGCGATCGGCCAGTCGCCGCCCTTGACCAGTACGTCTGGTTGCACCGAGGCGATCAGGTTGCGGGGATCGGGTTCGTCGAAGATCACGACGTGGTCCACGCAGGCCAACGCCGCCAGCACTTCGGCCCGCTGGGCCTGCGGTACGAGAGGTCGCCCCTTCGGCTTGATTGCGCGGACCGAGGCGTCGCTGTTCAGCCCGACGACCAGGCAGTCCCCCAGCTTTTTCGCCTCCTGCAGATAGCGCGTGTGGCCGACGTGCAGGAGGTCAAAGCAGCCGTTGGTAAAGACGATGCGCTCGCCGCGGGCGCGTCGCGCATCGAGCGCTGCCGTGAGGGCCTTTGTGGTGAGGATCTTATCAGGCATCGTGCCGTGCGGGTGGTATCATACCATTCCGCTCGCGGATTCCATACCTGCCTTGTCACCTGGCGCGCGGTTCCTTACAATACACTGCCCGCAGTATGCGGAGGGAATACCGTGGCTGGCGTCCGGTTTGAACGATTGTCAGGCGAAGGGCACCACTATCCGGTACTGTTTCACGTCGGGAATTGCTACGTGCCCGTGACAGAGCAGATCGTGAGCGAGCTGAAGGCGTGCGCCCTGTTGCCGGGCGAGCGCTTCCTGGAAGTGCTCATCGACAAGCTCGGCTATTCGGAGTACCTGAAGGAGCGCATCCGCGAGGAACTCAAGAAGACCGGCGACCCCGTGACGCAGGCGACGGTCCTGCAAGGGGTGGTGAGGGATTTGCAGCCGTCAGTGGGATAGGGCGCCCAATTTGACGAGCACGCTTTGGATCAGACGTTTCTTATCCTCCCGGTCTTCCTTCTGATACGCCTGCTTCAACCAAAGGATTCCTTCGTCTTTCTTGCCCGCAGCTAGCTTGGCCAGCCCCAGTCCGTGGAGCGTTTGCGCATCGTCCGGGTCGTACCGGGCGGCTTTCTCAAAGTTCTCGAGCGCCTGCGGCACCTTGTTCTTGTTGTAGTAGAGCCAGCCCAGCTTTGCGTAGGCCGAGGCCATGGTCGGGGCCAGTTGGACGGCTGCCTCAAACTCACTGATCGCCTCGTGTACCCGGCCCTTGGTCTCGTGCACGATGCCCAAGGCGTAGCGGACCAGCGGGTCCTTCGGGTTCAAGCGCGCGGACTCCTTGTACGAGGCGATCGCCGGCTCGAACCGTCCTTGGTCGGCGAGGGCGAGGCCCAAGTTGTAATGGATGTACGGATCGTCCGGATTCTGTTTGAGGGCCTCGCGATATTGCGCGATGGCGGACTCGAGAATGCCCTGCTCGTAGTAGGCCGAACCCAGGTTGAGCCGCATGCGCACGTCTTGAGGGGCCAGTGTGACCGCTTCGCGATACTCGCGGATGGCCATGTCGAGCCGATCCAGAGTGTGCAAAGCCTGTCCGTGAAAGTAGTGGGGGAAGGGATCCTCGGGCGCAAGCCGAGCGCTTTCTTTATACTCCCGGATCGCGCCTTCGAGGTCTCCGATCTGCGCGAGCGTTAGCCCCAGAAACAGGCGGGCCCCGGGGTTGTCCAGGTGCTCCCCGGCAAGCTGGCCAGCGAACGCACGGAGCGCCGCCCGCGGGTCCTGCTGGACCGCCGTGTCGCCCTCTTCCTCGTCCGGCAGCTTGAACAATCTGTCATGCTGCGCATACGCCTCGCGATAGTCGCCTTTTAGCAGTAAGCCGGTCACCAGGAGCAGCTGGGCGCTCGGCTCTTTCGGCTCGCGCTGGCTCCACATCCGGCCCAGTTCCAGCACCTGGTCCCAGTTTCTCGCCAGGATGTGAGCCCTGGCTTGTGTTTGGTGATCGTGATTGCGCATTGAGCGTAGAATAGAGGCTTCTTGACTGCCCTTGCAAGCGGAGGCTATATCCTTTCTGAGATTTGGATGCGCACGGCCATGCCGCTGGATCAACAGGTGATTGCTGACTTTCGTCGGCGCTTGCGGGAGGCGGTGGAGAAGAACCGCGAGGCCTGGGCGGCCTCCCGCCGGCTGGTCGCGCCGGCCGTCGCCGCCGAGACCCTGCAACGCCTGCATGCGGCGGTCGCCGGCTCGTCTCTCGACCGCGGGATACGCGAGGAACTGCTGCGGGTGCTGGCGCTAGCCGGCCGTGACGGCCTGCAAGCCATTTCTCAGGAAGGACTCCGCGAGTTGGTGGGGCTCAATCCCACCAAGGCGGTCAGGAACTTATGCCTGTTGCTGGGCGTTGGGGCAGGCGCCGTCGAGGCGGGGACTTTCTCCTCGATGACACAGGAGAAAGTCGAAGCGGCCATCCGTGGCAAAGACAATCCTTTCGATCTGCTGCTGGAGGCGGACGTAGCGTCCGTCGTGGACTGCGGCGCCGGAGACCTGACCTTTGAGGAGAAGGTGGTCGAGCAGTACCT
This sequence comes from uncultured Nitrospirales bacterium, assembly GCA_964610095.1. GTDB lineage: Bacteria > Nitrospirota > Nitrospiria > Nitrospirales > NS-4 > NS-12. Next base: position 23,725 of record CAZSUT010000012.1, read on the forward strand.
GGGCCCGCTGGAACGCGCGGGACGGGTCTTCATTCTGCATGCGTTCGATCGACTCGACCCGCAGGAACCGTTCGGTGCGTTCGTGCAGGCGGATCGTAACCGTCTGCAACGGCTGCGGCGCCATCCATCACCGACCCTGTGCTTCCGGTACGACGGCCACCGGGACATGCTCGACTTGGCAAGTTGGCGGCGGGATTATGCCAGGTATACCATCGCTGCGTGCAACAGCCCGTCGACGCCCACCTTCGCCTACGAGCCGTCCAGGCTCGGGGACGACGCGATCCGTGCTCACCTCCGTCAAACCAAGGGCGAGTTCCGGCGCGTGAAGACCAAGGGGCGAGAGGTGCTCGAGGTCGTGCATGGCGGAGAGCGGCTCACCTTTCCGCCGTGGAAGTTCGATGTCTATGGCCCCCTGGCCTTGATGGATCTGCTGTCGCGCAAGGGCAAGCTGTGCATCCTGTCCGCCGTGGACATGGAGGTTTTCTGCGAAGTCCTCTCCCAGCTCCTTCCCGAGGAGACGGCGCGGCCTTCGGGCGTGTTTTTCACGGAGAGCAACGCGAGGCAGTTTTTCGGGACGGTCTACGATCAATTGTTGCGGCTGAGCATCGGCCAGAAGATGATCCTGCCGAAAGTCCGTCAGGACATCCCGCGCGTGCTGGACGACGAGGACCGGCGCGGTGAGAAGTATAGTTTCCGCTATGTCGAGATCCGGCGCGGCGCGCACTTCCCCGGCGTACCGGCCGGGCGGACGGCCTACTTGTTCGATCAGATGAAGCTGGAGGCGGCGCCCTGGTTCCTGACCTTAGTGCCGGCGAGCTGAGGGACGCGATGGGCGTGAAAATCATTCGTGATCGCAGGCCGACCATATCTGGCCCGGTCTTCACGCCCGATGGGCGCGCCAACGCGCTCTACCTTAACGAGCTCTTCGATGCGGTGGCCAAGGAGACCTCGTCGCGACTTCATCGCAGGTACGGCGCCGACGTCCCGCTGACGGGCGGGCTCTGGGGGGGCTCCTGGTATTTCACTGACGAATGTGGTTACACCCGCGCGCGCTTTCGTCGGCTCTACAGTTTGGTGTGCGTCCCCCAAATCCCAGCTCTGGAGGACGCCAACAATTACAACATCGTGTTCTGGCAATATTCCAAAGTCCTGGCCGATGCCTTTGTGCCGTACGGGATTGCCCTTGGCGAGGCGGAGTGGGGCGAAAGCAGCCCCTACAGCCATCGGCTCCGTCCCACCATTGCTCTCCAGATGTGGGACGCCAACAAGAAGATCGACTTCATCCGGTGCTTCTTCAGCTATAACGCGGCCGAGTGGGAGGAGGCCTACCTCTATGAGACCGTTCGCCTAATCAAGCAGACGAAGGAGCCACTCGACAAGAAGACCCTCACCGAGCCGCCGCACCTAGACGGCATGGCAATCCGGTTTCAGTTGCAGGACCTCGTCATCCTGTATCACACGCTGGAGCCCGTCCTGTCTGAGCAGGCCAAGACTATCGGGGGACCGCTGGTCGGACGCATCATGACCCGGTTCGCGCAGGGCATGAACGACGCAGAGGAAATGAACGCCCTGAACGCGCAGGCCTTCAAATGCGAGCTGATCTACGGTTACGAGGACGCGATTCGGGAGGATTTCGGGAAGGAGGGGCTCGATATCACCCGTATAGAGGAATGGCCCGTGGACCGCATCAACCGGGTGCCGGCCAGCCTCAAAGAGAAGCTCATCCCCCACCTCAAGGGTATCTTCCAGCGGTACCGGGACAATCTCAAAGCGTCAGAAGTGAGTGCGTCGAGCGGGAAGCGCCGGGGCAAGTAAAATAGCGGACGCGATCTTCCAGAGGGGATTAAACGTCATGCCCAAATGGTTGGATGAGATGACCAACGCCGGGGAGCCTGTGATCCCGGCGAACCTCAAGAACGCTGTCTTGGAGCGGGATGAAGGGCAATGCGTCAAGTGCGGCACCAAGGAAGACGTGGACGTCCACTGCGTCGTGCCCTACGCCATGCCGACCGAAGCGAACTGCAAAGTGGTGTGCAAGACCTGCCTATGTGAATTCTAGCTGCTTCCCTCAGCCAGTGTGCGGACGTCTTTGAACGTGTAGGTCTGCCGGCTCAGGACCGGATAGACGGAGAAGATGGGGGTGCTGGCGGGGACGAACGCTGTGTCGGTGTCCGGCAGCAGCGCGAGGTGCATGTTGATATAGTTGAAGCTGAGTCCCTCCTGCCAGGGTTTCTTGGCGGCCTCCGCGTAGGCCGCCACTTTTTCCGTCCCGTAGGTACGAACCACCAGACCGGAGGCGCCCATGAGCCCATACTCCGGCAGGTCTGGCGCGCCCAGCAGGAGCAGCGACACGCTTGACGCATCGAACCAAACCTTCACGTTGCACACGATCTGCACGTAGGGCCCCAGGGTATTAGACCCCTCCAGGAAGGCGCGCGGCAGGCCGACTTCGGGGGGCACATCCGACGGCAGCGCGCGCTCCACGGTTCCTAGTTCGGTCTCCTTGACCTCCGAGGCGGAGACGAACAATAGGTTGGGATCGTCTAGGGCGATGTCCAGCACCTCATCGCCGAAGAAACTGCAGAACTTGCCCATCTCGTACCGCAGAGGGTACGAATACCCCATCTTCGCGTACCAGATCCGCACGCCGGCGGCCAGCGGATCGTCCGGTTTGCGGCTGATCTTCAGGTCGAACGGCAGCATGAGGTGGAATGCATTCATCCGCGCGTTCATGAAGGGCGCGCAGGCGCCCGGAAATTCCTTGTGGACGACCAGGTTTTCAGGCTGGAACTTGCGCTCGGTGCCGGGGTTCTTGAATTGTTGGGCCGTATGGGCCTCCGTCGAGAGCTTGAATTTCCGTTGGTAGTAGGCGGCGGCGCGCTTCTGCGCGGTGGTGAGGAAGTAGTCCGGCAGGTCCGTCTCCACGATGATCTGATGTTTATCGGCCGTTGAGGGTTTCTGTGCGCGGTAGGCCTCGTTATAAATGGCGAGTTCGGCTTCGGTCTTCTGGATCTCCCGCCGCAGCTCGCGCAACAGGGCCTGGTCAGCATGCTTGGACCGGTGCAGCACCTCGACGGCCTTCTGCAGGGCCTCGAGCTTGAACTTGAACCGCTTGGGCTCCTCCGCGAAGGCGTCCGACAGCGCCATCCACAGGTTGAATTGCTCTTCAGGGAGCAGGCCGAGTTTGTCCAGGTCGTTGTTCCTGGCGAACTCAAAGGCCAAGGGGCCGAAGGTCTCTTCCTTGCGGAGGCAGAGGGACATCAAATAATTCAGGTGCTCCCGCGCCTCCTGCGGAGTCATCGTCTGAGCGCCCTGGGACGTCGGCTGGTCCATAGCGGATTTCCTTAGAAAAATCCAAGAGGATAACGGATTGTGGCCGCCCCTGAATTGATTGTCAAGCCGACGGAATAATCCTTGACCGCCATCGCAGGACGGGCCTAAAATTCATATTTGCCCTATGAAAGTCGAGTATGGTAAAGGCGAACTCATCCAGTTGAAGACCCGCCAGACGGGGGCCTCCAACGGGCGGAAGACGAAGGTCCTGCTGGTCTTCCCCCCCGACTGGTACCCCTCCGAACCCTATCTCAGCCTCCCCAGCCTAACGTGCGTGCTCCGCGCCGCTGGCCACGACGTCGTCCAGAAGGACGTCAACTTGGAGATGTATGACTGGTACTTCAGCGAGGACTTCCTGTGTCGCTTCGTTCTCAAGCGGGTGCCCCAGCAGCTCGACCGACTGCGGAAGTTGTCGCGGCTGCGGAGCCTGACCGAGGCCGAGCAGGAGTTGCAGCTCGCCCTTGCCGGGTTGACGCGCGCGCGCATGGCCGACCTGACGGAGAAGGCGTTGCGGGCGAAACGCATCGTCCGGACCCAACAGTTCTACGAGGCAGACAAGCTGGAGTGGGCGATCAACACCTTCCGCGAGGTGACGGATACGATCTCGCTGGTCTATGCGCCAGCCCGGATCTGCATGCCGCCCATGGAGACCGACCTCTCCTACAAGGTGTTCGTGTCCGCCGAAGTGCTGGACGCCGTGGAGGACACCCAGGTCAACGTGTACCGCGATGTCTTCGAGCACATCCTGAAGCCGGCGATCGTCGCGGAGCGGCCGGACGTGATCGGGATCTCGATCGTGCTGCAGCAACAGATCTTCTCGACGATGACCTTCTGCAAGCTCATCAAGGAGCAGTTCCCGAACATCCACGTGACCATCGGCGGCAACACGGTAACCCGTCTGCGCGACGTGCTGCCGGAGACGCCGAAGCTCTTTGCCCTGTTCGACAGCGCCGTGATCTACGAAGGGGAGACTGCCTTCCTCCAACTCGTCGAGGCGGTCGGGGCCGGGCGAGACCTCACCGGGATTCCCAATCTCATGTACCGCGACGCGTCGGGGATCCAGACCTCCTCCCTGAGCTGCGCTGAGGACATGGCCGCGCTGCCCGCCCCCGATTTCGATGGCCTGCCGCTGGAGAAGTATTTCGTCCCCGACAGGATCCTGCCTTACCTGGCCACACGCGGCTGTTACTGGGGCCGCTGCGAGTTTTGCGACCACGGCGAGGGCTATACGGCCGGTTATAGGACCAAGAAGATCGACCAGATCGTCGAGGAGATCCGGGGGCTCAGGACCAAATACAACACCCGGTATTTCCACTTCACCGACGAGTCCTACCCGCCGGCACTGTTCCGCAAGCTGACGCGCCGGCTCGTCGAGACCCACATGGACATCGTGTGGACGACCCACATGCGGTTCGAGAAGAGCCTGTCGGACGAGGAAGTCTGGCAGGACGCGCGGGCCTCCGGGTGCAAGTTCCTCCACTACGGTTACGAGTCCGGCAGCGAGCGCGTGCTCAAGCTCATGGACAAGGCGACCACGACGGAAGTGATCCAGCGGAGCCTGAAGCTGGCGGCGGATGTGGGCATCTGGAACCACGTCATGGGCTTCTTCGGCTTCCCCGGAGAAACCCGTGAAGACGCCTATGCCTCCATGCGGTTCCTGGAAGAGAACAAAGACCTCGTCCACTCGATCGGGTTCGGCACGTTCGATCTCAGCAAACACACGCCCGTGGCGAAGAATCCCGAACGCTTCGGCGTGACGCCCTACAAGAACCCTGAATGGGACCTGGCGCTGGACTACTACTTCACAGTGAAGGACGGGCTCAGCGTCGAAGAGGCGGAGCGGGTGTTCGAGGAGTTCGAGCGCAACCACTATCCGGGGTGGGATTTGAAGATCTTCATCCGCGAGTACGTCTTCCTCTACGTGGCCCGTTTTGAAACGAACAAGCTGCCGGCCCTCCAGTTCAGGCCGCCGGAGGTGGGCGCGGGCGACCTGAGCGGCGTCGGGGCCTGAGCGGAATCCGATGGCAGGCGACATCATCCAGGTTGAGAAGTCAACTCTCCCGAAGAGCACGAGCGGCCGGAAGCTGAAGGCGATGCTCCTGTTTCCGCCGGAGTGGGTGCCGACTGCGCCCTACCTCGCGCTGCCCAGCCTGACCGCGGTGTTGCGTCAGCACGGCCACGAGGTCGTGCAGAAGGACGTCAACATCGAGATGTACGACTACTTCTTCTCGGATACCTTCCTGATCTGGGTCATGGCGCGCATGGCCACGCAGCAGCGCGCGCTGGAGACCAAGGAGCTGACCGAGAGGCTAACGGAACGTGAAGTGGCGCAGAAGGCCTGTCTCGAGGCCGCGGCCGGCGTGGACGTGCTGGACCTGGCCGAGCGGGCGCAGGAAGCCAAGCGCATCACCCGCAGCGAGGACTTCTACGACGCAGACAGGTTGGAGTGGGCCCTCAACACCTTCCGCGAAGTCATGCAGTACATCTCCGCGGCCTATTACCCGGCGTCCCTTGTCTTCTACCCCATGGAGAGCAACCTCGGGTACCGGCCGGGCGTGTCCAAGGAAGTCCTCGCCTGTCTGGACGACGAGCAGGTCAACGTCTACCGGGACGTATGCCGCCAACTGGTGCTGCCGGCGGTGAGCCGTGAGACGCCCGATGTGGTAGGCGTGTCAATCGGTACGCAGATGCAGCTCCTCGCCGGCCTTACCTTCTGCAAGATGATCAAGGAAGCGTTCCCGCACATCCACATCACGGTCGGCGGGAATATCATCACGCGGCTTCAGGAGGAGTTCCCCAAGCACGCACGGTTCTTCACCACAGTGTTCGACTCCGCGATTCTGTACGAAGGAGAACACGCGCTGCTGTGGCTCCTAGAGGCGCTGGCCGGCGAGCGGGAGATGGTCAAGGTGCCCAACCTCATCTATCGTGACGAGACCGGGGTCCACGTCAACACCGAGGTCTACACCGAGAAGACTACGGCTCTACCGCTGCCGGATTTCGACGGCTTCCCGCTGGATAGCTATTTCGTGCCGGTGCTGATCCTGCCGTACCTCGCCACGCGCGGCTGCTATTGGGGACGGTGTACCTTCTGCGATCACGGGCAAGGCTATTTCGACCAGTACCGTGGCATGCCGGCGCACGAGGTGGTCCGGCAGATCAAGGCGCTCAAGGAGAAATATCACGCCGAGCATTTCCTCTTCGCCGATGAGTCCTACCCGCCCGCACTGTTCAAGAAGGTCATCCAGTTGCTGGTGGAGCAGAACGTCGGCATCAAATGGACGACGCTGATCCGGTTCGAGGAAACGCTTCAAGATTCGGAAATCTGGAAGATTGCGGCCCAGTCCGGCTGCTGCACGCTGTACTACGGGATGGAGTCGGCTAATGAGCGCGTGCTGAATCTCATGGACAAGCACGTCAAGCAATCCGTGATCGTCAACAACCTGCGCGAAGCCGCCAAGGTCGGAATCTGGAACCACGTCATGGCCTTCTACGGCTTCCCCGGGGAGGCCCGCGAAGAGGCGGAAGAGACGCGGCAGTTCCTCCTCGACAACAAGGAGCACATCCACTCCGTCGAGCTTTTCTATTTCGTGGCCTACCGACACACGCCCATGGTGCGCAGCCCGGAGAAGTTCGGGATCACGATCCACAAGCAGGAGGAATACGACCTGCCGCTCGATTACTACTACACGCTCAACGAGCCGGGAGGAGTCACCTGTCTGGAGGCCATGCAGCTCTGCGAGGAGTTCTATCAGAACGACTTCGCGCCGTGGGCGGTGCGGGTCAACGCCCGCGAGCATGTCTTCCTTTACATCTCCAAGTTCGGAACCAACCGGCTGTCGCAAATCTATGCCAAGGCAGCCAAGGTTGGTGGCAGCGTCTCTGGGCTGGTCACTTGGCCCGTCGCCCGCGGCGACGCCGAAACGGAAAGTGAGCAGGGGATGTCGCGCGTCCACTCCCACACCGCTCCGTAAGCTCCATAACATCAACATCGCGGGCCCTGCCCCGCATAGCCCAGCGCAGCCGGGCGTTTTGCCGTCGAAGCCCCACAGACCCTGCTGTGCGCCCCACGCTGTATCTGGGCACCCATGCGGTGTCACCCGCTCAATTGCAACGGGTCGAACCCCCGGTTGCAGCCCCGATGACTCTGGTGTGCCACGCTCCGCTCCGCCCGGGCCCCGCCTCGGCGTCACCCGCTTCGCACGTATTAATTTCTAGAGTTTTGTTTCTTTATTCTTTTCGAAGTACGCGACGAGCAGGGCGTAGGCGGCGTGGATGTCCTTGGTCATGGCCTCGGCTTGCCTGTACTTGGCCATGTATTTGCGTGGGTTGTTGGTGACCATGGCGTAGCGGTGCGGGTGCCAGGTCACGAGCAGCTCCTGCTTCTTCTTGTCCAGCGCCTCTCGCGTGAACGGCCTGGTGAGTTCAAACAGCTTGAGCGCTTTGTCGATGTCCTCGTTCACCGCTTTAGGAACGGCGGGTCGCCGTGGTCGAGCCGGTAGAGGTTGAGCGGGAACAGCTTCTCGCCGGCGGAGACCACCGTTGTCCCGCCGTCGGGTGTGGCCCGAAGGATGTCGAGCGCCCGGCTGTAATGATACCCGCAGCCAACCGGAGCCAGCTTGTCCTTCAGAGCTTCCGGCCGTTCCCAATAGGCGGTCAGCAGGGCGGTGCGGGCTGGGTTCCGCCGGCTGAACATGAAGGAGAGATGATCCGGGTACCAGTCGGCCCCGCCGGTCGCGTACGACACGAAGAGCCGGGCCTTCGCAGCAGTGGCCAACTGGGCCAAATAGCTATTGGTGAGGAATCCGTCTTCCCCGACCTCCAGCCACTGTCCTGGAGGAGACAGGCAGGCGTGGACGGCGTACGTCCGCAACTCCTGAAGCTGTTGCTGAGAAGCGAAGAGGGTCGAGATCGGCCCATATCGCTTCACGAGGTCGTCAATGACGCCCTCCGTGAGGGCGGACCGACCAGCGTTGGTCGGACCACTGTCGACATGCACCAGCGTGTTGCGGCCCCGGTCGGCCACCAGATAACAATTTCGCGGCATCTCGATGTCGCACGGGTCTTCGCCGAAAAACGGGACCGAAGCGACACAGCCGCCCTCACAAGGGAAGGTTTCGCCGTGAGCCAGCTCGATCACGCGGGTGAAGCCCAACTCCCTCAGCAGCGCCGGGTAATCGTAATAAAGCTTCCGGCGGTTTTTGCGGCTCGGCACGATAACCGGGATGTCCTTCGGCAGGGTCAGCAGTGTTCGCGGGTCCACATGGTCGTCGTGGTCGTGCGTCAGGAAGATGGCGGCCGGCCGCGGGAGCAACGAGCCCCATAACGATGGGATGGGAACTTCGGCGAACCACGGCAGCAGCCACGGGTCAAACAGGAAGAACTGACTCTGCTGACGGTACAGCAAGGCAGCATGACCGAGGTGGATCACGTCCCGGTCATGCGTCGAGGCGAGCCAGTGGGCGCGGATCGAGGAGCGCTGGGATATACCCAGACAGTCATAAGCCTTGAGGGTCTCGAGCAGGCGCGTGAGGTCTCCAGTGTTGCCAGGACCTGCGTTCTCGACCGCGGTCCGGAGTTCCGCAACTGTGTGGGTTCCGTCCATCAGCCCAAGGAATTTCCCCATCGCTGTAGCAGTGGCCCCGTTGAAGCGGAGGGGGAATACTTGTTGCGTCGCGGCATTGAAGCCACGGAGCCCCACGTAGGTCATCGGCGCCGACTTCCCGGGATTCAGGGGATACTCCCACTGGAACGTGCCGTCCGGTCGCCGCCCGCACCGGATGTGGCCGCGTAAATGCGGTCGCGACTGGACCAGTTCAGCGTAGGCGTCTTCCAAACGCCTCCGGCGTTCGGAATCGTCGAGTGGCCCCCGGTGAGCAAACACGTCGCTGATGGCCGTGTCGATGGCGCTCTGCATGAGGTGGTGGGTTTCCTGGAGGCTCGCTACGACTTCGGGATCCACGCCCCCGAAGAACGGAAAGGGTCCCGGAGGTTCCGCGCTTTCGAACTGGATCCACGTCCACGGGTACTGGCCCAGGTAGTGATCGCGGCCCCAACTATTCCAGATGTTGGCCATGATGAAAGTCAGGTTAGTGCCGGTGGGCTGCGCCAGTCAAGCGTCGCCTAGAGCTTCTCAAGGAGGAACAGAGTCGCGTCCGGATTGACCAGGGCCTTGGGCAGGATGGCCCGGTGCATGCGGACCCCAGGCGTTTCCGCGACTTGGTCGGCGACCCGCACCAGCAGCGAGACACGGGGACAGGTCTCACCCAACCACCTGGGTCCCACTAGGACGGCCACACCGCCAGGCACCAGCGCCTTGGAAACTGCGCCGAGCTGACGTTCGCAGTCGGCCCGTTGCCGGTACCGCTCGAAGGGGACCCAGTCATAGATCAGCCCGTACGACTTGGCATAGGCTGCCTCGTGATGCCGAGCGGCGTCCAGGAAGGCGATCCGGTGGAGATGGGTGAGGACTCCGACTGCTGCAGCATGATCCCAAACCCGCTGGGCCTGGCGCTGTGCGAATTCCGGGCGGGTGTAAAGCACTGTGTAGTCTCGATCCTGCGCCAGGTCCAGGCATTCCGCCAGGACAGCATCCCAGTTGTGAATAAGGACAGATTTGAAGGCTGCTGCTCCACTCGTTGTTGCAGCAACTCGGTCGAGATATTGCACGGCGTGTTCCACTACCAGTGGGAGAGTTGCCACCTCATCCACCATCGTTTCGTCGTCTGGATAGAGCGGAACGGCGCAATAGGCACGTTTCGTGTCGAGCACGGGGATTCTCTCCGGATAGAGTGTCTGCCAGGTCGGAACCGAAGCCTGTGGCCGTCCCGGCAGTGGGTCCGTCCGCGTGACGCCCCATTCCGGACGAAGGGGGATCTCTTCCAGGCGCTCTCCATCCTGAAGCTGCAAGACCGTTGGGGTCGTGCCGACCATCCGGCCGCCTGGAGGCCCACCGTCTTGACGCGGACGCGAATAGGGAATGGCCACGGGATCGTTCAGGTTCGTGACCTTCTGAACCGCGCCACCAACGACAGTCACGCACACCCCTTGCGCGAAGTCCAGGTACCGCCTGGGGGTGTCAGGCCGTGGCTTCCAGATAACCTCGACGGAGCGGCTCGGATCCATAAAAAGCGGAAATGGGTCCGCACCGCCCGGCGCCTCCGGAACAAAATGGACGGAGAAAAGCCGAAAGGCCTGAGGGGATGGGTAGGTTGGAATCCCACGATAGCGGAGGGGACGGAGCGCCTCGCCCACTGTCTGATCATCATAGAGCCCGCGAATCAGCTCGAAGACGGCGCTGCCCGTCCCTGGCAGCAGTGATTGGAATAGTTCCACGACGGGGAGGAAGTCGATGTGTCCCCAGTGCATGGCACCCATGCAGGCCATGAAGCGAGGCTTGGCAAATCCCCCGTCGTCTAGGATATACAGGGCGTCTTTGCGATGGCGAATCGTCACGTGGCCCAGCACATCCATGGTCATGCTCTGTTCATCATAGAAAAACGCGATCTCCTCCGGCGTGACTTGCAGCGCCTGGGCGGCCATCATCTGCAGATCCTTGGTCGTGAGCCGCTGCCAACCGGGCTTCTTGGAGAGATCCAAGGTTCCGACGTTGACCAGTCCTTCTGGCTTGATGCCGACCCATTGTCCCCAATCCAGATATAGGCGCGCGTAGAGCAGCTTGGGGCCCGTGCCGGTGTCATCCCAGGCGCATTCGTGTAAGGGAGCGCCGCCCGGATCAACACAGAGGATTCGGTGGCCATGAGAGCCATAGAAGATCGCATGCCCAGTCGGCGTGAGCAGGACGCGAAGACCCACTCCAGGTGACGCCACCGGCGGATGCCAGAGCGTGCCCATCGGATGAGGGGACGCCGCACACTGTTCGATTTGACTGGCCAAGACAACAGCGTTCGGTCTGTTCTCTGAGAAGGCAAAGAGATCAGGGCGTTTCAGGATTGAGGCGACCGGCTGCGGGAGAGGCATATCCTGGACAGTAGGGGGCGGAGGGTCTGAGTGTCAAGGGAAGGGAATAAGTCTCTCAATAGTCACCCTTAAAGAATGTGCCCGTGAAAACACCATGACGCGGGCGTGAACCTTGTGAGTAGCGGAGTACACGCGGATTTGTAGCGATCTTGAGACAGGGCCTGTCTTTTCCTTCGCATCTTTCTAAATGTCATTGATTTAAAACTGAAAAATTAATTTTCTCCCCTTCAAATTTTTCGCTCCAATTTGTTACACATCAGTAACAATCAGGACTTCATCCTCCCACTGGTTCGATAACAGCTATTTCTTATCATTTTCAATATATTATGATATTTATACACACTAGAGTTAGCCTTATTGGGTAACAACTACCAAAAGTGCTTATTAACAGTTGCTTTGCTGGACAAGATAAGATCAAACAAATTAATGACTTAGGCGTGTCTTGAATGATTTGAATGAGATGGTCTTCTGGTTGCATTGTTTATTATTCCGCTATGTCGTGTTTTCAGACCCCTAAGTTAGCCAGCCAATTCAAAAATCGTGAGACATCAGAAGGGAGGTGGGATGGATTTGATGGAGTGGATGGTCTGTGTTCACTACGGTGGACGCGGACCAAGTGTGGTGTAGGCAGTAGCTATCAATCAACGAAGGAGGACTGGTGATGTTTTTAACTAGACGGCAATTTTTGAAGGCGAGCGCGGGGACCATCGCGGCGCTAGCGATTGCGGACAAGGCGCTGGCCCTCACCGCGCTGCAGCCGGTCATCGAGGTGGGCAACCCCCTCGGTGAGTATCCGGACCGCTCCTGGGAGCGCGTCTACCACGACCAGTATCGCTACGACTCGTCCTTCTCGTACATCTGCACGCCGAACGACACGCATGCGTGCCGGGTGCGCGCGTTCGTACGTAACGGCGTGGTGATGCGGGTCGAGCAAAACTACGATCACCAGACGTACGAGGACCTGTATGGCAACCGCGGCACGTTTGCGCATAACCCGCGCATGTGTCTGAAGGGGTACACGTTCCACCGGCGGGTGTACGGGCCGTACCGGTTGAAGGGCCCGATGCTGCGCAAGGGCTGGAAGGCCTGGGTGGATGATGGCTGTCCGGAGCTCGCCCCGGATGTGAAGAGCCGGTATCGGTTCAACACTCGCGGCGAAGACGACATGCTGCGCGTGTCCTGGGACACGATCGCCACATACATGGCGAAGGCGCAGATCAAGATCGCGGAGCGGTACTCGGGCGAGGCGGGCGCGCGGCGCCTGCGCGAGCAGGGCTATCCGCCGGAGATGATCGAGGCGATGAAGGGCGGCGGCACGCGGACCTTCAAGTATCGCCCGGGCATGGCGCTGCTGGGCCTGATCGGCAAGATTGGGTGCGGGCGCATGTCGACGATGCTGGGCCTGTTGGACGCGTACATCCGCAAGGTGGGGCCGGACAAGGCGGTCGGCGGCCGCACGTGGTCGAGCTACACCTGGCACGGGGATCAGAACCCCGCGCACCCGTACTGGTGCGGCGTACAGACGTCGGATATTGATCTGAGCGACATGCGCTTCAGCAAGCTGCACACTAGCTGGGGCAAGAACTTCGTCGAGCACAAGATGCCGGAAGCGCACTGGTTCATCGAGTGCATGGAGCGGGGCGGCCGCATTGTGTCCATCGCGCCGGAGTACAACCCGCCGGCCACGAAGTCGGACTACTGGGTGCCGGTGCGGCCCGGCGGTGACGGGGCGCTCTTCCTGGGGACCATCAAGATCCTCTTCGATGAGAACCTGTATGACGCGGACTTCTGCAAGCAGTACACAGACATGCCAATCCTAGTCCGCACCGACACGCTCCTGTACCTGGATCCGCGCGATGTGATCAAGGACTACCACCTGGCGGACCTGTCGAAGACCTACACGGCCAAGGTCCAGGCGATCAAGGAAACCGACCGGGAGCGGATGGGTGACTTCATGGTGTGGGACACGGCGAAGAAAGCGCCGATCCCGATGAACCGGGAGCAAGTCGGCATCCACATGGTGAAGGCCGGGATCGATCCGGCGCTGGAAGGCACGTACCGGGTCAAGCTGCTGGACGGCAAAGACGTGGACGTGATGCCGGTGTTCCAGATGTACAAGATCCACGTGCAGGACTTCGATCTGGACACCACTCACGCGATCTCCAATACGCCGAAGGATCTGATTGTGCGCTGGGCCAGGGACTCGGGAACCATCAAGCCCGCGGCGATCCATAACGGGGAGGGCGTAGCGCACTGGTTCCACTGCACGGCGAACGGCCGCGGCGCGGCGATGATCCTGATCGTCACCGGCAACCAGGGCAAGTTCGGGACTGGGCAGCACACCTGGGCCGGCAACTACAAAACGGGGATCCCGCATGGGACGCCGTGGTCCGGAGCCGGCATCGGAGCCTGGGGCGCGGAGGATGCGTTTGCCCAGACTCTGGATTCGGCCGCGCACGGCAAGGAGGTCAAGGTCAAGTACTACGCCTATGGCGAGGAGCCGGCGTACTGGAACCACGGGGACCGGGCGCTGATCGTGAACACGCCGAAGTACGGGCGCAAGGTCTTCACCGGCAAGACCCACATGCCCACGCCGACCAAGGTCGAGTACACGGTCAACGTGAACTTGCTGAACAACTCCAAGTACCACTACGACATGGTCAAGAACGTGGACCCGAGCGTGGAGATGATCACGGTCCAGGATCTGGAGATGACGTCCGGCGTGAACTACGCCGATACGGCCTTTGCCATCAACTCCTGGATGGAGTTTACGTATCCAGAGGTGACTGCGACCGTGTCGAACCCGTGGTGGCAGGTGTGGAAGGGCGGGATTAAGCCGTTGTACGACACCCGGAATGACCTGGACTGTTACGCCATAGTCTCCGCGAAGTGGACGGAGATGACCGGTGATAAGCGGTTCAACGACCACTGGAAGTTCGTGAACGAGAACCGGGTGGATATCTACCTGCAACGCATTCAGGACGCGTCGGCCACGTTGTACGGCTACAACGCGAAGACGCTGATCCAGTCGGAGAAGGGCTGGTTCGTAATGACCCGGACCTATCCGCGGATGCCGTTCTGGAGCGAGGTCAACGAGTCGAAGCCCATGTGGACGCGGACTGGGCGGTTCGAGAACTACCGAATCGAGCCGGAAGCGATCGAGTACGGCGAGAACTTCATCGTGCACCGGGAGGACCCCGAGGGCACGCCGTACCTGCCCAACGTCATCGTCAGCAGCAACCCGTTTGTGCGGCCCGATGACTACGGTATCCCGATCACGGCCATGCACCATGACGACCGCCATGTGCGCAATACCAAGCTGCCGTGGCAGGAAGCGCGCAAGCACATCAACCCGTTGTGGGAGAAGGGGTATCAGTTCTACTGCGTGACCCCGAAGACCCGGCACCGGGTGCACAGCCAGTGGTCGGTCAATGACTGGATTCAGATGTATGAGTCCAACTTCGGCGACGCGTACCGCATGGACAAGCGGACGCCGGGGATCGGCGAGCACCAGATGCATGTGAACCCGCAGGCGGCGAAGGACCGGGGCATCAACGACGGCGACTACATCTACGCCGACGCGAACCCGGCGGACCGGCCGTACCGCGGGTGGAAGCCGAGCGATCCGTTCTACAAGGTGAGCCGGCTGATGATCCGCTGCAAGTACAACCCGGCGTTCCCGTACAGCGTGACGATGATGAAGCACGCGCCGTTCGTGTCCACGCCGAAGTCGGTGAAGGGGCACGAAACGCGGCCGGACGGACGGGCGATCGCGGCGGACACGGGCTATCAGAGCAACTTCCGGTACGGGGCGCAGCAGTCGCTGACCCGGAGCTGGCTGATGCCGATGCACCAGTTGGATAGCCTACCGTCGAAGAAGAAACACGTCTACGCGTTGAAGTTTGGGTTTGAGGTGGACAACCACGCGGTCAACACGACGCCGAAGTCCACGATCATCCGCATCCAGAAGGCGGAGGACGGGGGCATTGGCGCGCGTGGCCCGTGGGAGCCGGTGCGGACAGGCTTCACGCCGGCGCAGGAGAACGAGTGGATGCTCAAGTGGCTCAAGGGTGAGAGCATCAAGATCAAGGTCTAACCAGGGTGCGAGAGGAGGAAGGAACATGCCGGAAGTCTATAACTGGCAGTTAGGCCGCAAGATGCTGTATCCCTATGAGGAGCGGCATCCCAAGTGGCAGTTTACGTTTGTGTTCAACATCAACCGGTGTATTGCCTGCCAGACCTGTTCGATGGCGGACAAGTCGACGTGGCTGTTCA
>CAZSUT010000013.1:0-3487 GCA_964610095.1 uncultured Nitrospirales bacterium
TGATCTCCGGTGTCGGGACGATCATCTACACCTATTCCGTCGGCTACATGTACCAAGACCCCCAGGAACCCCGGTACCTCTTCCTGATCGGGTTCACCACCTTCTTGCTGCTCTGCATGGTCTCGAGCGCGAACCTCGTGATGCTGTTCGTGCTCTGGCAGCTCCTAAGCTACCTGCTCTATCTGCTGGCCCACAACCACGCGCATGCAGCGACATTGGCGGGCGCCTTTAGAACCTTTACGCTCTTACGGGTCGGCGACATCGCGTTTCTCGCTGGCATCGTCCTCGCCCATCAGCTCTACGGGACATTAGAATTCCCCGCGCTGTTCACCAAGGCGATCGAAACCCCCGTCACGTTGTCGCCCCTGCCCGGATGGGAAATCAACGGCGTGACCGCCGTCACGTTGCTCCTCTTCATCGGCGGCATGAGCAAATCGGCGCAGTTTCCGATGCATATCTGGCTGCCCCGTTCGCTCTATGCCCCGACGCCTGTGCATGCGTTGTTGCACGCGGGCATCATCAATGCCGGCGGGTTCCTGATCAACCGACTGGCGCCCCTCTTCGGACTCAGCTCGACGACCCTACACGTAGTCTTCGTCGTCGGAACCCTAACCGCTATTCTCGGCGCCGCCATGATGCTGGCGCAGAACGACATCAAGAAAACGCTCGGCTTCTCGACGATCGGCCAGATGGGTTACATGATCATGGAGTGTGGGTTGGGCGCG
Organism: uncultured Nitrospirales bacterium; assembly: GCA_964610095.1. Lineage (GTDB taxonomy): Bacteria > Nitrospirota > Nitrospiria > Nitrospirales > NS-4 > NS-12. Next base: position 726 of record CAZSUT010000013.1, read on the forward strand.
TTTTCGCTCGCAGTGTTTCATCTGATCGCGCATGGGCTCTTCAAGGCCACCGTGTTCCTGAACTGCGGCAATGTCATCCATAAGGCCCGGCAAGAACCCCATTCCCCCCATCTCGATCACCAGGAGGAAGAAGCGGGTTTCTCCCGCCTGACCTGGGTGACCGGCTTCGTGACGACGCTCTTCATTCCGCTGCTCATACTACTGGTCACGCACGGCATACTGCGCATCCCGCTGCTGGAATCGCAAGGCACCGTGATCTTCCTGTTTTTTATTTGGGTCACCTCGTCGCAAGCCATCTTGACGCTCACGCGATTGCGCGCCGTGGCTTCCTGGAAAGTGTCGTCCGCGATGTTGTTGACGCTCCTGTTCATCGTGTTCGTCTATCTCTTTGCCGTCGTGTCGTTTACGGCGTTCCTGTACCCAAATCCGGAAGAAGTCGCGTCCTACTTTCAGGCTGCGGCGCTGCCGGCCCGGCTCTTTGACGCGATCATCGTCCTGTCGACGCTGACGACGATCTCCGGATGGGTCTATCTTTACATGCGCGCCCACGGCCGAACGATGTGGACACCGGCCTTGATCGAAGCCGTCAGGGTCTGGTTATTCGTGCTGTTCATGAATCGACTCTACGCGGACGAGCTCTATGAGTTGCTCGGCCAGGCTGTGATGCGTGTCGTCCATCGATTCGACAAGCGTGAGCAAGGGTGGTCGCAATGATTGATGGTTCGATCGTTCCGTTGCTGAGTGGCATTCCCCTTCTGGGAGCGTTACTGAGTTTCGCGGTCTGGTCCAACCCCCACCGCCTGAAGGTCTCGACCATCATCTGGTCCATCATGAGTCTCGCAGCGAACGTAGGACTGGCCGGACGGTTGACGACCCCGCCCGAAGGCCCGTTGCTGCTCTACCTGCTCCCGGTGGCTGCCTGTGCGTCGCTTTTGGGACAGCCCGTTCACCGGGACCATCGCCTGTCCTGGATCATGACCTTGCTGTTCCTCGGATTGGGGCTCGGCGTCCTGACGAGCCCCAACATCGTGGGTCAGATTTTTTTGCTGATGCTGCTCGGTTCCCTCATCGTGCTGCTGTACCGACACCATACTCCATTGTGGCCCATCTCCTGGTGGGGCATCGGCACCTACGGTGGCGGCGCCTTGTGCGTGGGGGTCTCCGTCATCGCCGGTCCGCCGCTCTCTGCAATGGCGTCCCTGCTGACTTGCGCAATCCTCTTGCCGCTCGTGCCGTTTCATGACGGGCACCTCACCGCGCTCACGCGACTGCCCGGCAGTTTGCCTTCGTTCGTCGTGCTGCTGTTGCCCGCGGTCGGACTGCACGGCCTGGCCACGGTCGTCCCGACCGTGCCGGAGGTCGTCGCGTGGACCGTGAGCCTCTTTGCGTTGGCAGGATCGCTCTATGGCGCGATCAAGGCGCTGGCACAATCAAGGGTGCGGCTGTTGCTCGCCTATGGCAGCCTCTCGTTCTTTTCTATGCTGTGGTGGTTCGTCGCTGCGACCAGAACTGCGACAGTCCAAGCTGCAGTCTTTGTGGGCGCCGTTGGCCTGGTGACGAGCGGGCTGTTGCTCGCCTGGCAAGTGATCCGCACGAGATACGGTGACGACGTGGACCCGCAGGCCATCAGCGGCTTGGCGTTTACGATGCCACGATACGCAGTCTTACTTTCGCTCCTCGCGCTAGTAGCGATGGGACTGCCCCCGTTCGGCGTTTTTGCCGGCTTCATGGGTCTGCTCATGACTTCGTCGCTTCCGTCATCCCTAGGACTTTCTGTTATGCTCATCGCCTGGCTTGCGGCCTCCTGGTACATCATGCAGATGGCGCAGCAGTTGCTCTTCGGAGTGAAGCGATCCGATCTACGCTACACCGACCTGCTCCGGACCGAATTGGCCTCTCTGTTAATCCTCTTCCTGGTCCTGCTCGCGCTGGGCGTGGCACCGTCGAACCTGTTTGGCCCTGAGAGGACCGCGCCGTCGAAAAGCGCCAACGTGGATTCGCTCGCATGGAACAAGTAGAGCATCGGTCCGACATCGAAACGAGACGGATGGAGGTGCGAGGCGTCGTCCGCCTTGCAGGTGAGGTCGTCGCGCAGTATTGGCCGATGCGCACCTTCGTCCACCACAACCCGCTCCACAGCCTGGAATATCTGCCATTCGAGGAAGCCGTCCGGCGCGGACAACAGTTCATGGGGGGCAACGGCTATCTCCCCAGCCGTCAGTATCGTGCCTACCTCAAATCGGGCCGCATCAGACCCGAGGATCTCGACGCTGTCTTGCAGCCGCTCGTTTTGGACAAGCACGTGACCATCGGAACGCGCAGGGTGATGCACGGCGAGGTCCTGCGGGCTTGCCTGGCTGAGGGGCTATGCGAACCAGTCGTTGAGCCGCTCGAGTCCGAGCTCCCTGATCCCTTCCAGAAACTGATTGACAAACTCGCGGCAAAGCTGACGGGCGCTCTCAGGACACGTGACTTGCGCGAGCGGGTCCGCGCAATCGCGGAGGGCGACCAGGCAGCGCTGGGGCGCTGGCTCACGCTCTCGCACTGGTGCGACGACACGTTGAGCACTCAGATCGTCCAACAGATCAACGACCAAATGGTCAGGTGGTGCGAGGCGTTCTTGGACGAAGACCATGCGGCCTGGCCTATGCCAGAGCGAGAGAAGGGACTCTATGGTATCTGGAAGGCGCTCGCCCCTCACGAATGGTCTCCTTGCGGAATTAAGGACAGCGGCAGAAAGATCGCGCAACTGCCTGACTATC
>CAZSUT010000013.1:3497-37546 GCA_964610095.1 uncultured Nitrospirales bacterium
TCATCGAGGCGGTCCGGCAGCTCTATCCGACCCGGTTCAAGTGGGGCGGGCGGTTCCTGGAAGAAGTTAATTCGACCTGGGCCATGACGGAACGGGGGAAGGGGTTGTATGGTGCATGGAAGGAGCTGGCGGCGCAGGAATGGTCGCTCTGCGGGATTGAAGACAGCCGCAGAAAAATCGGACGGCTCCCGGATTATCCGGAAGACGCCCTCCTCGAAAGCCTGGATGCACTCAACATTCCGTCAGACCTTCGACAGGACTACCTGTCCTTGCAATTGACCGCGCTGCCGGGCTGGGCCAGCTTCATCAAGTGGCACGAAGAAAAACGGGACTATCCCTGGCAACAGGCGTACCCCGTGGATCTCGTGCAGTTCCTCGGCATTCGCCTCTGGTACGCGCGTGAGTTGGTTCACAAGGCCTGCCGGGATGAACTTGGTATCGACGGCCGGTATGATGCCGTCAGTGCCTACATGAGGAACCATCCTGAAGAGTATTATCTGAGACGCCAGCGAGTCGCCGGTCGGTTGCCGGCCCTCTATGCCGAGGAAGTTGATCGGCTCCGGCATCAGAAAGGAAAAAGCTGGGGCACCGTAATCGAACGCTATCGGACGGAGGTTGTCCCACGCCAGCAGGCAGCAGCCAGGCGCGACATGGCGAAAAGACTGTTGGCATTCGCTCGGTCGTTCGACATCGACCCAGCAGCACTCGCCGACAGTGCTCACAATGATCTAAAGCAACTCATCGAGTGGATGGAAGCTTTCCCCGAATCAGACCATGGACCGGTGTGGCTCAAGGCCTTTGAAGCGGGCTACCACGATCGTCTTCTCGGACAGATGCGCGCGCAGGCCGCGCGGATCTCCCCGGCCACTCCCTCGCCGGCTCGTCCTTATTCGCAGTCGGTCTACTGTATCGACGTGCGATCCGAGCCGTTCCGCCGGCATCTCGAATCAGTCGGTCCCCATGAGACCTACGGTTTCGCCGGATTCTTCGCCGCCTTCATCCGTTACCGGGCCTGGGGGAAGGAGCATGACACGGAGCAGTTCCCGGTCATCATGCGGGCCAAGAACGAAGTGCGGGAGATCCCCCGAAGCTACTTCGATCACAAGGTGTCGAAACACGAGGCTCGCGCTCGGTGGGTCCATGCTGGCCACACACTCTTGCACGACCTGAAAGAAAACGTCGTGACGCCCTACGTCATGGTGGAATCACTGGGCTGGTTCTACAGTCTGCCCATTTTCGGCAAAACATTGCTGCCTTCGCTCTACCGGCGCTGGACTGCGTGGCTGCGGCGTCTGTTCGTGCCGTCGCTGGTGACCACGCTCACCGTCGACAAGCTGGCACCGGCCGAAACAGCGGAGATGCTGGCCTTTGAGCAGCAGGCCCTCGTCAGGAAGGCGCTGCATGAACGCACGGGGTTGCGCAGATCGCGCATCACGCCCGCGCTCGTCGAGGCCTTGCGACAACGAGCCCTCAGCGGGCAAGGCGATCTGGAACCTTCATTGTTTGAGGTGGCGAACCACGCGGGACTTTCGACGGACATGCTGAACAGCCTCATCGAAGCGTTGCGCCGCCACTATGAACTCAATGCCCGCTCGGCCTCTCGGCACAAGGAGCGGATCACGCGCACGGGGTTCACCCTCGACGAACAGGTCCTCACGGTCGACACGGCCTTGCGCATGATGGGGTTGACGAAGAACTTTGCGCGGCTCGTCCTGTTCTGCGCGCACGGCAGCACGTCGGATAATAATCCGTACGAATCGGCCCTGGACTGCGGCGCCTGTGGCGGCAACGAAGGCAAGCCCAACGCCCGCGTCCTCGCGATGATGGCGAATAACCAGAACGTGAGAGAACGGCTGATCAAGACCGGCATCGAGATTCCACCCGACACACGCTTTCTCGCCGGTCAGATGGACACGACGACCGACGAGGTTCACCTGTGCGACCTGGAAGATGTGCCGCTGACGCATCGAGCGGACCTATCACGGCTCCAAGAAGACCTCAAGAAAGCCGCCGCACTCACGAGTCAGGAACGCTGTGCGCGCTTTCCCGACATCCGGCGGGCCTTAAAGAGAAAGAAGGCCGAATCTCACGTCCGCCGACGGAGCGCCGACTGGAGCCAGGTCAGACCGGAGTGGGGTCTCTCGAGCAATACGGCGTTCTTGATCGCGCGACGGGAGCTGACCAAAGGGCTCGACCTGGAAGGGCGCGTCTTCTTGCACTCCTATGACTATCGCGAAGACCCGAGTAATCGCTTGCTGGAAGTCCTGTTGACGGCCCCGCAAGTCGTGGCGCAGTGGATCAACATGGAACATTACTTTTCGGTGGTCGACAACGAGGTGTACGGCAGCGGGAGTAAGATCTATCACAACGTCGTGGGACGGCTCGGCATCATGTCGGGGCCCTGGAGCGATCTCCGGCTTGGATTGGCCAGGCAAACGGTCATGAACGGCGACGTGCCGTACCATGAGCCGATGCGATTGTTGACAATCATCGAGGCGCCGCGTGAACGCATCGAGAAGCTGATCGCGCGCCATGAAATCCTGCGGCACTACTATCACAACGAATGGGTGCACCTCGTCGCGCTCGATCCCGAAGATCAGGTATGGTATCGGTATCACCCGAGCGGAGCGTGGAGTATCATAGAGGATCGGTAACAGGCCGGAAAGGAGTTCGGTGATGGGTTTGACATTGCATCCGATGAAGGAAATTCGCGTGATCGTGGCAGGAGAACACCGGGCGTTCGTGACCGAATTGCTGGACCGAGTCCACGCCACCGGCTACACCATCATCGGCAACGTGTCCGGGAAAGGCCACCACGGCGTTCGCGAAGCCCACTTCATGTTCAGTGAGCAGGAAAGTCTCGAGATGATCATGACCGTGGTGCCGGAAGAGAAAGTCGAACCGATCTTGGCCGGGCTACGGCCGCTCTTCGAAAGGCACTCCGGCGTCATGTTCGTCGCCGACGTTGCCGTGAGTCGACAGGCGTATTTTGGAACTCAACCAGCCGGCTAGTGACCCCTGGATCTTTGCTTAGGAGGCTTCTTCCGGTACGAGCCGATGGGCCAGTGGCAATGCGTGCCGACCGTTCACCTCACTCCTTCAGCTTCTCGGCAAACAGCTTGCGGAACTTGGCGACTTTCGGATTGACCACGGCCACGCAATAGCCCTGCGTCGGGTTCCTGGCGAAGTATTCCTGGTGGTAGTCCTCGGCGACGTAGAAGGGCCCGGCGGGGACGACCTCGGTGACGATGGGATCGTCGAAGACCTTGTCCTTCGTGAGGGCGGCGATCACGTCCTCGACGACCGCCTTCTGGTCCGGCGAGTGGTAGAAGATCGCCGACCGGTACTGGGTTCCGACGTCGTGTCCCTGCCGGTTGGGCGTGGTCGGGTCGTGGATCACGAAGAAGACTTCGAGCAGTTCCCGGAAAGAAACCACCTGGGAATCGAACGTGATCTGCACCGCCTCGGCATGGCCGGTGCGGCCCGTGCAGACCGCCTCGTAGGTCGGATTCGGAGTCTTCCCGCCGATGTAACCGGACTCGACCGACTCAACGCCCTTCATCCGGTCGTAGACCGCCTCCAGGCACCAAAAGCAGCCGCCGGCCAGCGTGGCGATTTCTTTCATGATGGTCTCCTGTAGTCCACATTAGCAGAAGGTGCGGCTGTTATAGCACCGACGACCGCCGCGCGGCTAGCAGGAATTCCTTCAAGGCCACGGCCTGGTTGTGCTTCTCGTCGGCCGCGCCGTACACTAGCGTGACCGTCTTGCGGCGGGAGAGCCGGGCCAGCTCCTTGAGCGCGTCGCTTTGACCGGAGCGTTTCAACTCCGCCCGGTAGCGGGCGCGAAACACTCTCCACTTGGCGGGATCGTGCCCGAACCACTTGCGGAGCGGCGTGCTCGGCGCCAGGTCCTTCCGCCAGTCCGCGAGGCGCGCACGCTCCTTGCTGACCCCCCGCGGCCAGACCCGGTCCACGAGGATCCTCATCCCGTCGCCCGCGCTCGGCTCCTCATAGACGCGCTTGATTTTGATCATGGCCACGCCTCTTGCATCAGGGGTGAATGATAGCTAGGCCAAGCGCCTGCTCGAAGGCATCGTAATCGCGGTCGTTATGGAGCAGCGCATGGCCGTTTTCGAGACAGAACGTGGCGATCAAGCAGTCGATAGTCCGCCGAACGGTATGGCCTTGCGCTCGAAGTCTTCGATAGTTCTTTGCAGCAGCGACGGCCAGCTCAATACCGCCGGTCGAGAACACTTCGCATTTGAGCAACTCTCTCCGGACCGCCCGAAAGCTCTCGTCATTCCTCACCCCTTGCAGGACTTCACAGAGAATGAGATCGGTCAAGCCTAGGCGCTCGCGCCGGAGGTTGGCATCGAGCCAGTCAGTCTGTGGCGTGGCGGCACCCCGCAGATAGTCGACCCAGACCGTCGTATCGATGATGATCACGACGCGGCCCGGACTCGGCCTGAGCGCATCTCACTGAGGTTGCCCTCCCAAGCCACTTTGCCGCGGAGCCGCCGAACACCGGCCTGCGCCCTGACCCGGATCAACAACTTCAATCCGGCCTCGACCGCGGCCCGCTTGGTCCTGGCACCGGACGCCCGCATGGCCCGCTCGATGAGACGATCATCTATGACGATATTGGTGCGCACAGAAGTCTCCTTTCAACTTCGTGTGTATATATCACAGAATTATACACATCCGAGATGCAATCCGCAACGGTGGAGCAAGTGCCTTTCTAGATGAGACACCTGAAAGCTTGAATTCGTCTAGCGGCAGGTCAAGAATCCTCGCCGGGGAACCCGTTGCTCTTCAAGATGCAACGGGTCGATGGGAGAGGGTCAGGGTGAGGGGGGATGGACGGCTACATTGGTGCTCTGAAGCGCTGACCGGGGCGGAAGGATCAGCGGAGGGGGAAAGGCAGCTGAGACTTCTCTCTGTTTTACAACGGAAGTCTCGGCGTCTTACGCCGAGGAACGGACATCACGACAGATCTCGCTGCGCGCACGGCATCCATGAATGTGTCCGTATCGTGAAGTGTTGGCAGGAAGAGATTGTGCCGGGCAACTGTCGGTAAATCGAAGAACCAGTAGAGAAGCATGAGCGGTGAAATCCGCAGACGGCTGTCTTTGGTTTTCTCAGTGAGGTGATGGTTCCCGAAATGCCCTCGTGCAGCCGAGATGATACTCGAGCTGATTACGCTAGGGTCTTGATAGGGCTTGCCCTGCACATAGAGCACGGCCTCTTCATAAGCCCTGTATGCATCCATTTGTGGCGTTAAAGAACACGCGCCTAAGAAGCCACCGACCTGTGTCAGCAGTGCAATGTTTTCCAAGACCTGGGTGTAAGCAAGGTCCTGCTCCGCACCAAAGCCGAGACAGGCAATGATCCGCGTCGGGACTTGGGGAAGTTCGTTGACTGCAAACAGCGAGGTGGCGTCCTCAATCATGGTCCCCGTCTGTTCTTCGTCACCCCGGATCAGACTGTCGACACCACCGTCAATCAACACGATGCCGTCAATGGATAGGTACTTGACCAGAATGCGATAGTTTTCCAGCAGCGGGCGTGCCCCCGTCTTCTCAAAACTCCAAATCGTCACAGCCTGATTGCGTTTCTCAGCAAACCACTGCGCCAGGTATAGCTCAGGAAAATAAATCGCGAAGTCCTTCAAGCCCGCGTGGACACCAACCAGCGTTTTGGTCAACCGCTCACCGTGTTTGAGATCTTCGATTTGGGTAAAACTGAAATTTGCCAGGTGTGCGTTCTGACCGCGTTTCTGCAACTCAAAGTAAATGGGCAACCCACAGAACACGTCGAACCCACCCCCCATCCCGGCGATGAGCAGGTTCTTACAACCGGAAAGCTGGGAGGAAATTGGAAGGTTTAGGTCCATGGGAGACTAAGAAACTATGCCTAATACATTTTCATTTTTCCAGTAATTCTTATCCACAGTGCTTAGTTCTAGCCTTCCTGGACGAATCCAGTTTAGAAAAATGGATGGGCGTTTCGGGGTACCACTCCACCGAAATGTGTAGAGCAAATAACACTGCTTTCTGGTCCTCGTGAGGGCCACAATCAAACGACAAATCTCCAGGTCATCGATCTTGGAAGTGTCATGCGGGAGCTCGCCCTCCTGGAGCCCAACTATGAAGACATGTTGGGCAGAAAGGCCCTTCGACCCTTCAAACGAGGTTAGCTTGATCGTGGGACGTCCTTCGTCTTGATCAGCAACCACCTGACCGCTCTCGGGTTCTTCCTCCTGCAAGCTCGAAGCTTCTCGAAGAGCCTGCTCCCTATATTCGGATGGGATGCGCTGGATTAAAGCGAATCCCTCATCGACCGACCGGCGGACTAAATCTGTGTAGAAATCGGGTTGATCGACCTCGAGGAGGACGCGCCACCCAAGGTTCGCCTCAGACTGCCCGCGGAGTATTCTGAGCCCGTCGGATATACCAACGAGGGAGAACTACGCGCCTGACGGAGCCGTGAAGTAAAAACCCTGAATTTGCAGAAGCTTTCGACTTTGCGGCTTGTATTGGACGGAAACAAAGCTGAGGGACGAGGGGAAAACAGCTTGTAGCGATTCAGCAATCTCGTCGACAGGGATTTGCCTGATCTGCTGCTCAATGTATCTGCCAAAGTAGTTTGTCTTCTTGCTTTGAGTAGAGACTTGAATGACTTTGATTTTAGGATAGCGTGTACTATCCGCCGCCTTATGCGGAGGGAAAAAGCGATAGTCTTTGGGAATGCGGCCTTCCAAATTGCGCCGTCGTTTCGCGTGCTCAATGATGTCACCTACACTCTCCACGATGACCTGAGTACAGCGCATACAGAAGGGCAGTTGGAACCTTTGATAGGCTCCAGCCGTATACAGCCCCCTGATAAACTCTGGGCTTGACCCACGTAGCTCCCGATACAGGGCCTGATCATCGTCACCAGCGATCACAATGTGGTTATTCCTCGCCAGCAAATCGATGAACGCTGCCTCCAAGCGGTTGAAGTCCTGGTACTCATCTACGAGCACGAGGTCGTAGTTCTCGACTTGCGAAGGATCGTTATAAAGCTGCTGAAAGACCCTGAACACTGAGTCATCAAAGCTCACGGCATCGTAATAATTAGCCCGTTGAATATAGAACTGGGTCTCAGCACCCACCTTAAGTTGACGCATCAGTCCAATGAACTTGGGAGCCTGTTTCCTATGGGCTAGTTCCCAGTCCTTTTTCACAAGTGAGGGTAGAGGCGGAAAGTAGTGAAACGCGTCCGTTAGATCACTCCGCAAATGTGGGCAGGCGTGAAGAAGGTGACGACAATACCCATGAAAGGTGAAAACGCGCGCGAGGTGCCCGAGATCTTTCTCGATCTCTGTCTTAAGGTTGTTGATAAAAGTGAAAACAAGTAGGCGATCCCTGTCGGAGTGGCGCTCTTCGAGAAGTTGCTCGAACATCGTAGTCTTGCCAGTACCTGGGCCGGCAACAACGATCCGCTTTGAAGCAGTGGAGGTAAGAATGGCTTGCGTGACATGCCGGAGTTCAATTTCGGGATCGGTCGGCATCAGTCCAAGGGCTTTCTGGACGATTCTGAGCCTGCGCACCTGATAAAGGCGTCAGACTCCATTCCCCTCTCACCCAAAGGCTTTTCGAGCGGGCTACCGCAATATCGAACAGCGAGTGGCGCCGAATGGGACCCTGGCGGAGCGGAGTGGCCTACAGGCGAGTCTGCGGGGCTGCTCGGCGACATGACCCGCTCTGAGATTGCTTCGCTGCGCTCGCAATGACATCGGCACCCTCACCCCCACCCTCTCCCGCCAGGGGAGAGGGGATCTGAGAGTTTCCCCCCACCCTCACCCTCCCCCGCAAGGGGGGGAGGGATAGTCGTTAGCTTTCGGGGCGGACTTCGATGTTGAGGAGCTTGATTTTGCGGTGTAAATGGCTGCGCTCGACCTTGAGGTCGTCCGCCGTCTTTGACACGTTCCACCCGTGCTCGCGCAGCTTGCGCCCGATATACTCCCGCTCGAACGCCGCCCGCGCGTCACGCAGCGACGCATAGTCGAACGCGGACGGTATTTGGGGGGGATGGATCTCGCCGGACTGCCGCACCAGCGGCGCCACGTCCGCCGCCTGGATGATGGACCCACGGGCCATGATCACCACCCGCTCGACGAGGTTGCGCAGCTCCCGCACGTTCCCCGGCCAGTCGTGCCGCGCCAGCACCTCCAGGGCCTCCGGCGTGAAGACGCGCGGGCGCAGCCCCTGCTCCGCCATGTTGACCTGCATGAAATGCTCCACCAGCGCGGGAATGTCCTCCCGCCGCTCGCGCAGCGGCGGCACGTCGATCTGCAGGACCGCGAGCCGGAAGTAGAGATCCTCGCGGAACGTCCCCCTCCGGATCGCTTCCACGAGATTCTTGTTGGACGCCGCGATGACACGCACGTCCACCTTGATCGGCCTCGTCCCGCCGACCCGCTGGAAGCGCTGCTCCTGCAGGACCCGGAGCACCTTGGCCTGCGTCGCGAGGCTCATGTCTCCGACTTCATCCAGGAACAGCGTCCCGCCGTCGGCCAGCTCGAACTGGCCCCGCCTCGTCGCGGTCGCGCCGGTGAACGCGCCCTTCTCATGCCCGAACAGCTCGCTCTCGATCAGGGTCTCGGGGATGGCCGCGCAATTGACCTCGATGAACGGCTTGTCGGCACGTGGGCTCTCGAAGTGAATACCGCGCGCGACGAGCTCCTTGCCGGTCCCATTCTCCCCGGAGATCAGCACGCGGCTCGGCGCCGGGCCGGCCGTGGCGATCTGGCGCCGCAGCTCGACCATCACCACGCTGTCGCCGACAAGCTTGAACCGCCGGACAGCTCGTTCCCGGAGATCCCGGTTCTCGAGCTCCAGCCGGCGCTCGTGCAGGGCGTGGCGCACAAGAAGCGTGACCTTTTCGAGGGAGAGCGGCTTCTCGATGTAGTCGTAGGCGCCGAGCTTGATCGCCTTGACCGCCGATTCGATGGAGCCGTGGCCGGACATCATGATGACCAGCAGGCGCGGGTGGGCTTCCATCGCGTGCTGGAGCGTCGCGATACCGTCGAGATCGGGCATCCAGATGTCGAGCAACACGAGGTCGGGAGGGGAATCAGCCCTGATGAACTTGAGGGCTTCCTGGCCGCCCTTTGCCACGGAGACCTCGTAGCTCTCGTCCTGCAGGATGCTCGAGAGCGTGTCGAGGATCGCCGGCTCGTCGTCCACGATCAGGATGTGGTTCGGCATGGCCGTTGCCGGGATCAAGCCGGGAGTTCGATCGTGAAGATCGCCCCTTTCGGGACGTGGTTGGCGGCCCGGATGCGGCCGTTGTGGTCCGAAATGATGCGGTGCACGATGGCCAGCCCAAGGCCTGTGCCGGTCTTCTTCTTGGAGAAATAGGGCAGGAACAGGTTCTCCTGGTCCTCAGGCTGGATGCCGACGCCCTCGTCGGCCACCTCGATGACGACCTTTCCGCCCCGAGCCTCGTGGCGGGTGGTCACCCAGAGACGCCCTTTGCCGTTCATCGCCTGGATGGCGTTGTCGAAGAGGTTGACGAAGACCCGCTTGATCTGCTCGCGGTCCATCATGATCGGAGGCAGGTGCTCATCGAGATCGGCCAGGAACTCGATGTCGCGGTGCGCCCCCATGTAAAGCACGATCACGTCGTTGATTGTATCGTGGAGCGACTGGCGCTCCATGACTGGGAGCGGCATCCGCGCGAACTTCGAGAATTCGTCCACCATCTGCTTGAGGCCGCTGACTTCGTTGACGATCGTCCGCGTGGACTGGTCCACGATGTCGTTGAAATCCGGCGCTCCCTCGAGGAACTTCTTGCGCAGGCGCTCGGCGGAGAGCTGGATCGGCGTGAGTGGATTTTTGATCTCGTGCGCGATGCGCTGCGCCACCTCCTGCCAGGCGGCGGCCTTCTGCGCCTTGATGAGGGCCGACAGGTCCTCGAAGACCACCACGGCGCCCAGGCTCTGCCCCCGGTCGTCCCGGAGTCTCGTTCCGTTCAATCCCAGCACCAGCACGCTGCCTCCCACCTCAGCCTGCCCTTCCCATGTCAGGGTCTCCCGCTCACCGGTGCGGATCCGCTCGACGAGGTCCGTAAACATCTCCAGGCCCAGCGGCTTGAACACGTCAGTCAGGAGACGGCTGCGGATCTCCTCTCCTTTCAGCCCGAGGATGCGCTCGGCAGAGAGGTTGAACGTCGTGATCCGCCCGGCGGCATCCGCGGAGACCACGCCGCTGCCGATGTTGTCCAGGACCGTTTCCGTATAGGCGCGCCGCCGGTCCAACTCGATGTTGGACTGGTGGAGGGAGGTGTTCACCCGCTCCAGCTGCGCCTTGCTGGTCTGGAGGTCTCTGGTCATGCGATTGAAGGAGTCCACGAGGACGCCGATCTCATCGCTCGCCTTGACGGTGATCCGGAAGTTCAGATCGCCCGCCGCGACGGCCTGCGTGCCTTCCGCCAGCTTCTGGATGGGCACGGTGATCCCCTTGGCGATCTGGAACCCGAACCACGTGCCCGAGAGGATGATCACCAGGGCGATCCCCACCACCAGCGCGATGTATTGCGCCTTGACGGGATCCTTGTAGGTCATGGCCTCTTTGAAATTCTTGTAGGACTGGGCGACCCGCTCCATCTTCGCCACCAGGGCCTCTGGCAAGAACGTGTCCACGACGACGACGCCGGCCACCTGTGACGGATCCTTGGCCGACGCGATGGTCACGGCGGCGCGGATCAAATCGCCGGTCTCGATGAACTGGAACGACTTGACCTCGCCGCTGGTCAGGGCGTTCTCCACAAGCTTGTCCTCGGGAGAGTCCAGGACCGCCAGGGGAATCTTCGGATCCACCGAACGGGTCAGCAGTTGCTTCGCGGCCGAGTAGACCTCGACGCCGCTGACCCCGTACTCCATGCGCTTGCGTTGCATGGCCAGCGCCAGCGTCTCCCGGTGCTGCAACGCCAGCAGCTCATCGGCGTAGATCTCCCGACTGATCGCCTTCGCGGAGTTCACCGTCACCGCCTCGTGGCCCCGCCGGTGGGCCTGCGCCACGTCCCGCGAGTCCTTCAGCGCGTGCTCCACCTCCTGCCCGAACCAGTTGTCGATGCTTTGCGACAGCAACCCGCTGGCCAGCCCCACGAGCAGGAGGGAGGGGATCAGGGTGAAGCCTACGAACGCGGCGATCAACTTGCTGCGGAAGCCCGAACCCAACAGCCGCTGGCGCCGTTCGAAGTAGGCCTTGACGAGGTTGCGGGAGAGCAGCAGGACCAGCACCACCAGCAGGATGATGTCCACGTTTAGCAGCGCCAGCATCAAGATGTTGCTGGGGACGAACGGCGCGGGCTGTGACTGGTCGTAATAGTAGACGGTCAACCAGACCATCGGGATCAGGAAGGCCAGGACGGTCAGGACGGGACGCAGGTGATGGCCCGGACGGTCGGCGTCCGTCTTGGGAGCCATGATCGGCGTTCGACGTGGAGTCATGGCAGACATCTTAGCTGCTGGCCCCCCTGGAATCAATTACACGGCGCAGCCAGCCCGCCTGGAACTCCGTATAGGTGGTTCCCGTGGCGTCTTGAAACGCGGCGGCGAAATCCTTCGTCTCCCCCAACCGAGCCAGCAACGTGCGCATGGCCAGTGCGCCGTGGCGGCGCAGCAAATATTCCACGGCCGCCGCGCTCTCGGCATAGGCGAGTGGGACTTCCGTTCGAGGAAGCGTCAGGAAGGAGCCGTGCAGCTCGCGGATGGGGATCAGATGGTCGGACGACCGCACGATCTGCCGCTCGCGATCCGTCTCCCGTCCTTCGCACGCAATCGCCAACCCCTCGCTGAGCCACGTCGGCGCGCGTCCGCGCGTCCGATCGTGGACGAGCGCATGCGTGTACTCGTGCCGGAGGACCCGGTCCAGCGCCGCCCCGTCGCGCATCGCGCCCTCCGCCGGCAGCCGGATCTTGCCGTCAAACAATCCTTGCGCCCAATCCGGCGCCTGCGCATGCTCGTGGAATGCGCCGCCCGCAGAGAGCACGACCGGGATCTTGCGCTCCGGGTACACACCCAAGCGGCGACCGATCTCCTGGCGAGCCGACTCCAGCCGAGCGAGGACCGCCCGCGCCGGGGCCTCGCCTTGCTCCCTCTCAAACCGCACCGTGAAGTGCCGGCTCTCGAGCCGACGAACCTCTTTCTGGGCACCTGCTTCGGCCAGTATCAGATCCAGACGCTCCCGCACCGCCGCATCGGATGGATCGAGTCGCATCGCCGATTCGAAGCGCGCGCGGGCGGCGTGCAGATCGTCGCGGCGGTAGGCGATCTCCCCCAACAGCTTGAGCGCGAGGATCTGCGTGGGGTCCGCCTCGAGCGCTCGCTGGAGAAAGACCTCGCCCTCGTGCACGTCTCCTCGGTAGAGATGGGCGGCGCCGAGCCCCTGCAGCACGGCTCCTTCGTGGGGTTGGAGACGGTTCGCCTCTTCGAAGGCGTGCACGGCCTCGTCAGGCTCTCCGCGCTCCAGACGGACCCAGGCCAGGCGCGCCTCCGTCAGGGCTAGATTGCGCTGTACGGCCCGATCGGTCGCATCCGTCGCGGCCGCCAGCTCGAACTTCGCAAGCGCGTCGCCAAAGCGCCCAATCTCGTACAAAGCCATCCCTTCGCTATTGAGCCGCGCCACGTCACGGCGGGCCGGGGTGTCCGAGGCGCTCGCTGCAAGTTCAGGTAGGACAGTTCGGGCTGGAGGGATGCGGCCGGGAGAGGCGAGTACGGGCGACTGGACGCGCTCGGCAGGACGCTGGTCGGCTTGCCAGAAGAGCCCCTCCGTCAGGCCTGCGCCCGTCGCGACGATGGCGAGAGCGATGACCAGGAGGATCAGAGGGCGCCGTTGTGCCACCCGGGCTTCCTTTTCAGGATTTGCGTGCTTTGACCAGCTCGACGAACTTGATGCGAAGGGCGTAGAGCATCTCCTGCAGCAGCGTGCCTTCCTCCGCCGTGAGATTGCCCTTGGTCTTGGATTCCAGCATCGTCAGGATGTCGATGATCTCCTGGGCCTGCGCGAGGTTGGGGGCCTGGCCCGCCGCCGCGCCCTCGCCGACCGGCTCGCCGAGGCACATCAGCGCAGACGTCCCCAAGGAGTAGACGAACGACAGGAAATTGATGGGCGGGACCGGCTGCTTCTGGGCAGGCTCAGCCTGTTTGGCGGTTTGGGCTTGCGTCACGCTCTCGCCGGCCTTCTCCTCCGGCTCGCCTCCACCGCCCCGACGATCCCGAATAATGAAGCCTTTCTCTTCGGCCATAGACCCACCGTAAGTAGCACTATATACCACACCAGCCCGCAGCAGGGCAATTTCCTTCGATTTATCCAGGGTCGCACGGTACAATGCGGACCTTCCCATGGAGGACGCACCGACAGGTCTGCCGCTGGAAGATGCGAAGCAGCTCCGAGCGCTCCGTAACGGCGATGAGGCCGCCTTCGCGGCGCTGGTGGACCGCTATCACGGCCCGCTGCTCCGGCTGGCGATGGCCTTCGTGCCCAGCCACGCCGTGGCCGAGGAAGTCGTCCAGGAGACCTGGCTCGGCGTGCTGGAAGGCCTGAGCCGGTTCGAGGGCCGCTCGTCGCTCAAGACCTGGATCTATCGGATACTCATCAACCGGGCGAAGACCAGAGGCATCCGCGAAAGTCGCAGCGTGCCGTTCTCCCCGCTCGGCGCGTCCGTGGAGGACGCCGACGAGCCGGCGGTGGACCCGTCCCGGTTCCGCAGCACGGGCTATTGGGTCGATCACTGGGCCGAGCCTCCCGGTGTCTGGGACGACGACACGCCGGAGAAGCTTCTGCTTTCCAAAGAAGGGCTCGCGCAGATCGAGAAGGCCATTGCCGCCCTGCCCCCGACACAGCGACAGGTCATCACCTTGCGCGATGTGGAAGGGCTGTCTTCAGCGGAAGTCTGTAACATCCTTGCGATCAGCGAGACCAATCAACGAGTGCGGCTCCATCGCGCGCGGTCCAGGGTCCGACGCGCCCTCGCGCGCTATCTCGAAGGAGGCGGCTCTCAAACATGACCCGCGACGACATCAAGAACCAGGTTATCGACTACCTGGCGGGCAAGCTGACCTGCAAGGAAGTCACCGAGGCCATCAACGACTATCTCGAAGGCAACCTGGGCTTCGTGGATTGGGTGCGGTTCCAGATGCACCTGGGAATGTGCTTCGGCTGCCGCCGCTATCTCCGCCAGATGAAGCTGACGATCCGCACACTGTACGCGCTGCCGGCGGAGCCGATCCCGCCATCGGTCCGAGACGAACTGATCCAGCGGTTCCGAACCTGGAAGAGCCGGTGATGCGGCAGGACTAGTTCGTCGCTTTTTTGAAGACGATGTCGCCGTAATAGGCGGTCGCCGATTCACCGGTGTTGTCGGTGTCGGTCATGATCGCCACGCCCGAGATCAGAGGGGGCTCCTCGCCGAAGGCCTTCTTGTAGTCCTCGTACACGTTGCGCTCCTCGCTCACCCATTGATTGAGGCGGTCCGGGCCGCTCTCCACCACGATCATCCTGACCTGGTCGGTATAGGGATTGGGCACCACCGTGCCCTTGAGGGCCTTGCTCTCCCAGATGTAGTTGATCGCGGCCAGGGGCGGATACTGCCCGTACAGCAGCTTGACTGTCTCGTATTTGGCCTTGTCGAAAAACCCCACCTTGGAGGAGTCATACTCGAACGTGATATAGATCCGCGCCGGATAGTCGTCTCCTTCTTTCTTGGTCACGTCCCCCTTTTGGAGAACGTTCGCCACCTTCCAGCGCCACTGCACGATCGGGTACTCTCTGAGATCGATCTTGACCTCCCGCGTGAGGCCGGAGGCCGACGCCTCGCTGACCGCCTTGACGGCGGCGTTGTCTCCCTCTTTCACCACTGTGTAGGCCGTGTGCTTCTCGATCTTCCTGAAGGTCAGCGGCTTCCAGCCATCCGGCAGATTCTCGCCGGGAGCAGCAGCCGAGAATTTGCCGACTTCAAGCACGGACGCGGACTGTGCATAGTGGACCGATGGGACGGCCAGCAGCGCAATGAGTGGTCCCAAAATCCGATGAAAGAGTTTTGAACTCATTCCTGCGGCGGCAGGACCCGCTCTTTAATCACCTGTGCGGCTATTTCTGGGAACGCTTGGCGGTCCGGGCGGCGTCCGTGATGCTCCAGATCACCAGGATCAGCATGAGCACTTCCGCCACCAGCAACAGCCAGAGGTTCTCCGGCTGCGTGCCCGATGACATCGCCTTGTCGAGCATTTGGAGGTCTATGCCAAAGACCAGGACTCCCCCCAACACCAGAAACCCGATCAGGAATCCGACGCCCTTTCCCGACTGACGGTTATAGAACTGCCCCAACCCCGGTAGGACACCCGAGAGGATTCCCGCAACCCACGGGTTCTTTGCTTTGGTCTCCATAGCATTCATCCCCGCCTGCTTATGGACAACCACTTTACCAGGATCTTTTTCACGAACGGCGTCAAGCGCGTCCGATTATAAGCATCCCCCAGCTTCTTGACCACTTCCGCCTGGGTCGGATACGGGTGAATCGTTCTCGCGACGTCGCCCAACCCCAGTCTGTTCGCCATGGCCAGCGTGATCTCGCTGATCACGTCGCCGGCGTGCGCCGCCACGATCGTGGCGCCGAGGATCTTATCGGTCCCCTTGCGCACCAAGACCCGAGCGAATCCGCTCTCCGCGCCGTCCAGTACGGCCCGATCCACCTCGTCGAGCTTCCACGTGAAGGTCTGCACATTCAAGCCCTGGCCCCTGGCCTCTTTCTCGTACAGTCCGACATGGGCCAGCTCGGGATCGGTGTAGGTGCACCAGGGAATCACGAGCGCGCTGGCCTTCTGCCAGCCCCGGAACAGGGCGTTGGCGATCACGATCCGTGCCATGGCGTCGGCGGCGTGCGTGAACTTGTACTTCGAGCAGACGTCGCCGGCCGCGAATACCCGTGGATTGGAGGTCTGCAGCTGATCGTTGATGATGATCCCATCCTGATCACACAGCACGCCGGCGGCCTCCAGGTTGAGCCCTTCCACGTTCGGTGCCCGCCCGACTCCCACCAGAAACTCATCGAAGACCAGATTTTCGATCACCCCGCTCGCTTTGTGATACAGCACCTTCTCAGCACCGCGCTGCAATACTTGAAGGATCTGCGCGCGAAAGATGAACCGCACGCCGTCACGGACCATGGCCTGCTTGACCAAGTCAGCTGCGTCGGTATCCTCGCGCAGCAAGATGCGGTCCATCCGCTCGAGGACTGTCACCTGGCTCCCGAACCGCGCGAAGGCCTGGGCCAGCTCGCAGCCGATGGGACCGGCCCCGATCACAGCCAGCCGTCGCGGCAGTTGGGTCAGCGAAAAGACGCTCTCGTTGGTCAGGTAGCCGGCCTGCTCCAGCCCGTGGAGCGGGGGCGCAGCGGCGCGCGCGCCCGTGCAGATCGCGGCCTTGGCGAACCGCAAGGTCTTGCCGCCCACCTCGACGGTGTCGCGCCCCGTGAAGCGCCCCTCGCCGAGGAAGACGTCCACGCCCATCTTGGTGAAGCGATGGACCGAATCGTTCTGGCTGATGAGGGCCCGCAGCTTCCGCAGGCGCGCCATCGCGGCTCCAAAGTCGTAGTCCACGTCGCCTTTGATCCGGATGCCGAACGCCGCCGCGTCGCGGACCTGCGCGCAGGCGCGCGAAGCCCGGATGAGGGCCTTCGAGGGAACGCACCCGACGTTAAGGCAGTCGCCGCCCAGCAAGTGCTTCTCGACCAGGGCGACGCGGGCGCCCAGACCGGCCGCGCCGGCGGCAGTCACGAGGCCGGCTGTGCCGGCGCCGAGCACCACCAGGTTGTACCGGCCGGCCGACTCCGGATTGACCCAGTCGGGCGGGTGCACGTTCTGGACGAGCGCGCGGTTGAATTCGTCATCCGGCTGGATCGTGACACGCATGAAACCATTCTCCAGGAGTCTGCTTAAAGAAGCAAGGCGAACCAGGACGCACGGCGGAGCAGCGCGCAGGACCGATGGCTCACGCGTCCTTCTGGTAGGTCTCGAATGCCGAGACGGTGATCTTGTAGGTCCGGCTGCACGTGCCGCACCGGAGCTTCACGGAGTCGTGCACCACGTCCACCGCACTGACGCGCAGGTCCGCCGGGTGCGCCGCGACGCACTGCGCCAAGTCGCCCTTCGCCTCCCGCTCGGGGCTCCCCTCCTCACCCGCGCGGGTGGTGAGGGTCCGCACGAGAAACCGGTGGCGCATATCGCAGTTCGTGCACATCACCACGACCCGGTCGGGCAAGGCGAGCGCCTGGAAGCTCAACGACTGCGGATGCGAGGCAAAACATTGCTGGACAAAGGCGCCGCTCTTGAACGTGGGCATCGGATCGCTCCGCCAGTGACTCACGGTCCGGCCTGGGCCGTGCCGCGTGGCCGGCGCATGGTGCCACGAACCAGCTTGAATTCAAAGAGGCGGCACTCGAGCGCGCCGTTGAAAAGGGGCGTTCGGCGCGATGGCGCCAACCCAATCAGCTTGGGCAGGCGCAGGTCCGCCGTGAAGATGTAGGCGCGCCAGCCGACGAAGTTGCGCTTGAGCGCATCGCCCAGACGCGGGTAGAACTCGGCCAGGACCGCCTGGTCGCCCAACCGTACGCCGTACGGCGGATTCGTGACGATGACGCCTGCAGCAGCTGGAGGCTTCACGTCCAGCACGTCGGCCTGCGCCAGCACCACTGCATCGGCCAGCCCGGCTGCATCGAAGTTGGCCTGCGCCGCCTGGAGCGCACGCCTGTCACGGTCGCTTCCATAGGCGGCAGGGGCAGCCTTCGGGGTCTGCGCCGCCCGGCTGGCCTCGCACAGGTCGCCCCACGCCTTCGAATCGAAGTTATGCAGCTTCTCGAACGCAAAACGGCGCCCCAGGCCCGGGGCGATGTGCCGTGCCATGAGGACGGCTTCAATCAGGATCGTGCCGCCTCCGCACATGGGATCGAGCAACGCCTGCTCCGGCGTCCAACCGGACAGGCGCAGGATGCCTGCCGCCAGGTTCTCGCGGAGCGGTGCCTCGCCGCTCGCCTTGCGCAACCCGCGCTTGAACAACGGCTCGCCCGACGTGTCGAGGTACAGGGTCACGTGCTGGTCGTCCAGAAAGGCGTCAATGCGAACGTCCGGTCGGCGGGTGTCCACACTGGGCCGAGCGCCGGTCGCTGCACGGAACTTATCACAGACGGCGTCTTTGATCTTGAGCGTGGTGTAATCAAGGCTCGTGAGCGGGCAGTGTTGCGCGCTGACCTTGATCTTGATCGTGCGGCTAGCTGAAAACCAGCGGCGCCAAGGCAGGTCATAGGTTGCCTGATACACATCCTGCTCGGACCGGTAGCGGCCATGAAAGACGCGCCACAGAACCCGGCTGGGAATCCGGCCTTCCAGATTGACCCGGTAACAGAGGCGGAAGGAACCGGCAAACCCGACGCCGCCGGCGGTCGCAGCGATGTCTCGCGCGCCCAACTCCTCCAACTCGGTGGCGAGCACGCCCTCCAGCCCGCGAGGGCACGGCGCGAAGAAGCGTTCCACTGGCTTATCCACGCCCGCTGACCTGTGGCATAATCCCGGCGAAGGGAACCCGGCCATGAACTTCTGCAGCAATTGCGGGGCACCGGTCTCGCGGAAAGTACCGCCTGGCGACAATCTGCCTCGTTTCGTATGCAACGCTTGTCAGGCCATCCATTATGAAAACCCCAAGATCGTGGTCGGGTGCATCCCCGAGTGGGGGGACCAGATCCTGCTCTGCCGGCGGGCCATCGAGCCGAATTACGGCCTGTGGACGGTACCTGCCGGGTTCATGGAGCAAGACGAAACCGCCGAGCAGGCCGCCGCCAGGGAGGCCCTGGAAGAAGCCAAAGTGGATGTCGAGATCACCTCGCTTTACGCCGTCTTCAGCATCCCGCACATCAGCCAGGTCTATATGATTTTCCGCGGCAGGATGCGCACTCCCTCCTTCGGCACCAGCACCGAAAGCCTGGAGGTCCAACTTTTCAAGCACGCGGACATCCCCTGGGACTCGTTGGCCTTCCCCGTCATTCACGAAACTCTGCAACGCTACGTCCAGGACCGGAGCCGGGGCAGCTTCCAGATCCACCTCGGGGTGGTGTCGCCGAAGCGTAAATGAAATGCGCAATCCGGGCAAGGAAGGTTTTTTTCGTTGCAGGCGACCTGAACGGTTTTTATAATAGGCAAAACGGCCCGGCAGGAGAGCAACTCCCGAACGGAAAGGAGGCCCGGTGATGCTCCTAGAAGCCATGTTCGTGGCCTGGTTGTCCGCCCAGATGGACTCCCGGGATTGTTTCATCTTTGGTGAAGTCTCCGCCACCGAGGAGCAAGTTTTCAATCTCCAGGCGACCGGCTGCCCGATCAAGATTGAACGCAAGGGCAAGCTCATCAAGCTGACGTCGCCCAAGTACATCGTCGAGATCACCATCCCAGATGCGGCCGGCACCCAGAAGTTCCTGTACCAGTGGGGCCAATCCGAGGCGACGATCGGCGATCAGATCGTCCAGATCTCGTACCGCGAGGTGGGAGGAGGGTAAGGTAGCACATGAGCCAGCGTAACGGTTTAGGATGGGTCTGGGGGCTGTTTCTCATCTTCTGCTTCATTGCCGGCTGCAATTCCGGCTACTCGTAAGTACGTCGGCGCGACGGCTCGCACCGCTTCGTGAAGATCGCCACCTACAACGTCAACTCCATCCGCAAGCGCCTCCCGCTCGTGCTCGACTGGCTCCAGCGCCACAAGCCGGACGTGCTGTGCCTGCAGGAGACCAAGGCGCAGGACTCGGACTTTCCCTCGCTGGCGCTCGCCTCAACCGGCTACCACGTCACGTTCCGCGGCGTGAAGTCCTACAACGGCGTCGCCGTGCTGAGCCGCACTGAGCCGGAAGCCGTCTCGTACGGGTTGGACGATGGCAGCAGCCCCGATGAGGAGCGGCTCATCCGGATCGGCGTCCGGGGGATTTCAATCATCAACACCTACGTCCCTCAGGGCTTCGAGCTAGACTCACCGAAGTACGCCTACAAGCTGAACTGGTTCAAGCGGTTGCGCACGTACTTCCAGAAGCATCTCTCGCCAAACAAGCCGGCGATCTGGTGCGGGGACATGAACGTGGCGCCGACGCCGATCGACGTGCACAGCCCGGAAAAACACCTCAAGCACGTCTGCTATCACGAAGATGCGCGCAAGGCCTACCACGAGGCGGTCTCCTGGGGCTTCGTGGACGTCTTCCGCAAGCTCTATCCAGACCGCCAGCAATACACCTTCTGGGACTACCGCAAGCCGAGCTCGCTGGATGCCAACAAGGGCTGGCGCATCGACCACATCCTGGCGACCACGCCACTCGCCGAGCAATGCACGAAGTGCGACGTGGATGTCGAACCGCGGCGGGACCCGAACGCGTCCGACCATACCTTCTTGTGGGCGGAATTCGAAATCTCGATGTCTTGACATTCAGCGCTTGCATCTATCGGAGGCCTATGGTAGCGTGAAGATGCGCTTCCTCGGCGAAGGGGGTCTGGCGATGGAGCGCAGAAAAAGAAGGACCCCAACGCGAGTGTGCCTTGCAGTAGGAATTTGGGCGCGACTTCAGTTCTCTGCCAGCCCGTCTCGTTCCTTACTCCCAAGACAGCGTCGCATCAGTAAAGGAGGTACCCGATGGGTACGAAGTTGTATGTGGGCGGCCTGCCCTATTCATCCACCGAGCAACAGCTTCAGGAGCTGTTCTCACAGCAAGGGTCGGTGACGTCGGCCAAGATCATCACCGACAAGTACACCGGCCAGTCTCGTGGCTTCGGATTCGTGGAGATGGCAACCGGTGAAGAGGCCCAGAAGGCGATCACGGCGCTGAACGGCACGCAACTGGATGGCCGGACGCTCACCGTGAACGAGGCAAAACCCCAGGAGAAGCGCACCGGCGGCGGGGACCGAGGAGGACGCGGCGGACGTTGGTAAACGTCCTGTACTAGGTTACAGCCGACCTCAGAAAGCAAGGCAGGGACGCCCGGAGGCGGCGTCCCTGCTCTTCTTCTTCAATGGGCACGCCGACAAGCCCGGGAGGTTCCCATCTCGAGACCAGGAAAAGCGACTCTCGCAAAACGCGATCGTGAGAAGGCCAAGCGTGCCAAGCAACAGGAAAAAGAGGCACGCCGGGCCCAGCGAAAGGCGGAAAAGGTAGTTCGCCCACGACCGGCCGGTGGAGAAGACCCGGACCTCGCCGGCATGCGACCGGGACCGCAAGCTCCCCTCTTCTAAAAACCGGCCATGGATGATCGGCTGCGTTACGAGCCGGCACGCTCCGGATCCAAGCAATGCCGTAGCCTCATGCCGAGTTGTGCGGCGGCCCCATGGAAGGTTTGCTCGCCCAGAGCCTTATACGGATCCCCGTTCACGATGGTGAAGGGCCCGCCGAAGGTGAAGTTTCGGTAATAGAGGCGCGGATAGCTGATCCGTTCTACATAGTCCAGAGCCTCCGCCATCACGTAATCGTCTTCTCCGGATTCAGTCGTCAGCACGCGGCCCGTGGGGACCTCCACGAGAGCCGCATCCATCCGGACGTAGAGCTGATTCTCCCTGATCGGCCAGAACCGAAGCTTGCTCGCGGACCGCGACGTGGCCACGACCACGAGCATCCATGTAAGGCTCCCTTCTCGGGCAAGACTTTGGAGCCGCTCAAGGCCCAGCCCATGCAGACCGCTTGCCGGAATGGTGAGCGAAGGGAAAATCCATTGGATCACAAGATTCGGTGATGTCTGTATTTCTTTCTGCAACCGTTCTGCGACGGCTTGCAGCATTTCCCGTGACGGCGTCGTGGGCTTGCCCAGCTCGTCTTCAGGCAGAACCACAACCAAGCCTGCGTTCAGCGGCAGAGCGACTGGTTGCGCGCCATCCGGGGGCAGTTGAAAGCCGGAGAGATACTCGGTGATGCGATTTGAGGACGTGGCGCAGGCCCACAGGCTCAACAGGACCGCTAGGCTGACCACCACAACGCGGATCTTCATGCTTCCCCTCCGACTCTGCTCGGTGTTCCCGGACCCCCTCCCCGTCGCCCCTATCGTACACCCATCGCCACGCCGATGACGACCAAGAGGTCCGTTTGCATTCCCGCCAGTCGCTTCGTATAATGCCGCCCGCCATGAGTTCGACGCCGCTGATTTTCCGGAAGAACACCCTCATCGAGAAACATCAGCTCGAGGGCAACGATCCCCCAGGCAGGTATTTCAGCCGCATCGTGTTGATAACGCGCACCGCAACCGGCTACACGGCCAAGGTCCAGTATGAATCCGTGATCGCTGAATCGCCCTCGCTGCCGACCATCGCCGAGGCCCTCCGACACCTCGCCGGGCAGCTCCAGAAGATGGGGTTCTCGCGGTTGCGGACGCGCTTGAACTTCCGGGGCAAGAAGTACTATGCCGAGAAAGAGCCTTGGGTGGACTACCTGGACCCGGCCTAACTCTCAGCCCACCACAGCCTTGAAGACGACATCGTGGAGGACCGGCCGGAAGGCGCGGATCTTGTCGTTCTTCCGCGTCGGGTGGACACGGTTCGTGAGCAGCACCACGATGAGCTCACGGTCGGGGTCGACCCAGACAGAGGTGCCTGCATAGCCGAGGTGCCCGAACGACACCGGCGAAAAGTACTGGCCGGAGGATGAGGGTGTGTTGCCGGGACCCATGGAGGGGGTGTCCCACCCCAGCGCCCAACTGCCGTGGGGATCAATCCACTGCCGTCGTACGAACTCTCGGGCCCACCACGAAGGAATCGGCAAAGACTCGCCCCGCACCGATGCGAGCCAGGACGTGACAGCTCGGAGCACCGCCCAGGCCGTGCCGAAGAGGCCGGCGTGGGTGGACACGCCGCCCAGCACCGCCGCGTTCTCGTCGTGGACTTCGCCCCGGATTAGCCGTCCCCGCCACTCGTCTTGCTCCGTCGCCGCAAACCGACGCCCGTCCACTGAGACGCCGCCCGTGGGCCCGCTTTCGCTCATGTAGAACAGATCGGACACGCCCAGCCGCGCCAGCACGTCGGCATGGCAGAAGGCCGCCCATTCCTTCTTGACAATCCGCTCCAGGATTTCCCCCAGCAACATGAACCCCAGGTCGCTGTACAGGCAGCGACAGCCGACGGGTTCGACCAACGGCTCGCCGTGGATCGCCTCAAAGACGGCCGCCCGACGGTCCACCAGCGGCTGGTCCCGCAGCCGGTGACCATCGGGGACGATCCGTTCATAGAGTGGCCGCCAAGCCGGAAGGCCTGACGTGTGGTTGAGGAGATGGCGAATCGTCGCCTGGCGCAAGTCGACTTGGGTCAGCTCCGGGACGAACCGCTCCAGCGGGTCCTCCAGGCTGAGCCGGCCGTCCGCCAGCAGCAGAGCCACCGCCGTGGTCGTTGCAAGTGGCTTGGTCAAGGAGGCCAGGTCGTAGATCGTGTCGACAGTGGCAGGCTCTGGTTCCGGCAGGAGACTCGCAACCCCGTAGGCGGCATGATGGACAGTCCGTCCCCGATGTGAGACCAGCAGCACGCCACCGGGAAAGACACCCTGCGCCACTCCTTCCCGCATCTTCTCCGCAATCGGCTCAGCCATCACTGCGAGGAGCGCTCCAAGCGGGCGCGGATTTCGTCCCGCGTGAGCCCTGTGATCTGCACGACTTTGTCGCGGGCGCGCTCGCCGCGCAGAAGAACCACCTGCGCGAGAGGCAGGTCGAGGAGGTCGGCCAGGAATTGGAGGCAGGCGGCGTTGGCCGCCCCCTCCACCGGCGGCGCCATCAACCGAATGTTCAGAGCGTCTCCGCTCCAGCCGACGACCGCGTTGCGCGAAGCTCGTGGCTGGACGCGGAGAGAAAGGGTGACGTGAGGCCCGACAACCCGCTTACCGGTTGCGAGCGACATCATTCACGGAGGTGTCGCCCGACAGGGAGTGCAGATCGATCTCCTCCATCTCCACCATCTTGATGAAGGTATGCAGCAGGGCCCGTAGCTTCTCCAACGCCATGATCCGCTCCTTGCGGAGCCCCAGGATGTCGCGCTGCAGCCCCTCACAATCGGCATGGGCCCGCTTCAGGAGTTCCTCGGCCTTGATCTGGGCCTCTTTCAGGGTCAGATCGGCTTCCTTGCGGGCCGTCTCCTTGATGCCATCCACCATGGACTGCGTGGTCACGAGCAGGTCGTTGAGTGTGGCCTCTTTCTTCCGCAGGTCGTTGACCTGGCTCTCCAGATGCTCGGCTCGCTCCTTGAGCTGGGTGTTCTCCTTCACCAGTTGCTCGACGGCCTGGGAGACGGAGCGGAGAAACGCCTGAACTTCTTGCCGGTCGTAGCCACGGACCCGCACCTTAAAGTCCCATTGTTGTATGTCCAGCGGCGTGAGCTTCATGTGATCACCTCCCCACCGAGGTCGCTCCCCGGTGATCCTTCCATCCTCCTGGCCTCATCGTAACCGCATCCCGATGTCGCTCAAGGTCCCCACCAGGAAGAAATCCACGAAATAGATCGCCATGATCAGGAGCAACGGCGAGATATCGATGCCGATGCCTCCGTACCCCATCATCCGGAACATCCGACGCCGGATCGGCTCGAGCAAGGGATCGGTCAGACGGTTCAACATCTGCACGATCGGGTTCCACGGATCCGGGTTCACCCAGCTGATCAAAGCCCTGACGATCACCACCCAGATATAGGCCTGCAAGAGTAGGTGCAGGACCGAGGCGAGGGCCGTCAGGAAATTGCCCGCCACGAACACTGATGTTACACCCCTTGCGCTACGAGGGCTAGCCCCGGCCCAATTCTTCCGACCGTTTCGTCGCCGCTTCGATGGCGGCAATCACGGCCGAGCGGACGCCGCCGGTCTCGAGCGCGTGCAGTCCGGCGATGGTGGTGCCTCCAGGGGATGCCACCTTGTCCTTCAACCGGGCAGGGTGCTCGCCGGTCTCAAGCACCTGCTTGGCCGCGCCCAGCACGGTTTGCGCCGCCAGCGTCAAGGCCGTGTCGCGCGGCAGTCCCATCTTCACGCCGCCGTCCGCCAAGGCCTCGATGATCTGGAACACGTACGCCGGGCCGCTGCCGCTCAGGCCGGTGACTGCGTCCATTAACCGCTCCTCGACAACCACGACCGTCCCCACGGCCTCGAACAACCGGACGACCAGGGCCTGCTCTTCGACGGACACGGCGGGCGAGATCGCAATCGCCGACGCCCCCGCGCGCACGAGGCAGGGCGTGTTGGGCATCACCCGCACCAGCTTGCGCGTGCCGCCCAGGCGGGCTGTGATCCGCGACAGGGGAATCCCCGCCGCAATGGACACGATGAGGGCCCGTTCGGACAGACGGTCCTTGAGACCGTCGAGAACCGCGTCCATCGCCTGGGGCTTGACCGCCAGGATGACTACGTCCGCCCAGGTCGCCGCCTCACTGTTGTCGCTGCCGGTCCGGACCCCATAGCGCTGTCGCAGGGCGGCAAGCCGGTCGGCGACCACGTCAGTGACCCAGAGCCCCGCAGACGTCGTCACCCCTTCCGCCAGGAAACCTGCCAGCAGGGCTTCGCCCATGTTCCCGCCGCCGATGATCGCGATCTTACCCATTCGCCGCCCGCGCACGGCCTCTACCCGACAGGGCGCGGCCCGAAGAGCGCCGTCCCGATGCGCACCAACGTGGCGCCTTCCTCCACCGCCACTTCGAAGTCTCGCGACATGCCCATGGACAGCTCCCGCATCGTGACGCCCGGTATCTTGAGCGCCCGCGCCTCCGCCGCCAACATCCGCAACCGCCGGAAGTGCGGCCGCGCCTCTTCCGGCGCCCCTGCAGCCGGTGGGATGGCCATCAGCCCCAGCACACGGATGCCCTTTAAGGCTCCCATTCGCTCGGTCACGCGCAACAACTCATCGGGACTGAATCCATGCTTGGTTTTTTCACCCGCCACGTTCACTTCCAGAAGGATCGCCTGCGTGAGCCCGCGTTCCCTGGCCGCTCGATCGAGGCGCTCGGCCACCTCCAGCCGATCCACGGCATGCAGCAGCGCGAAGCGTCCGACCGCCGCCTTGATCTTGTTCGTTTGGAGCGGACTGATCAGATGCCACTCCAGACCCGGATATCCGTTCAAGGCCTCCATCTTGACGTCTGCCTCCTGCATGCGGTTCTCGCCGAACACCCGGCATCCAACCGCGATCGCCTCGCGCAGGCGCTCGATGGGGACCGACTTCGCCACCGCCACCAGGGTGATGCAACCGGGGTCGCGCCCGGCCCGCCGCGCCCCGCGCTCGATGCGAGCCCGCACCTCATCCAGCCGGCTCTTGAAGTCGTCGCCCATGTCTGGACCCGTAGCATCCTATTCTACGCAACGGGGGCGGATTTGTCAGGACAGCATGACGGTGAACCCGATCCCGCTGATCATGCGGCCCGTCCCGGCACCATCGCGGCGATACGAGTAGAAGAGGTCGGGATGGCAGGCCGTGCAGAGGTTCACGCTTTCGATCCGGGCCTGACCGATGCCGACCTCCTCCAGTTGCCGCCGGTTGAGCCCGCGCAGGTCAAGGTGGGCTTTCGTCCCCTTCTCTTCCTCCACGACCTCGGCCCAGTACGGAACGCTCTTCTTCAGCGGCGCCAGGACAGTCCCGTTGACCTCATAGCAACAGACGCCGATGGACGGGCCAATGGCCGCCCGGATCGACCGGAGGGAGCAGCCAAACCGGTTCTGCATGACCGCCACAGTCTTGGGCACGATCCCGCCCAGCGTGCCCCGCCACCCGGCATGCACCGAGGCAGACACGCCGCGGACCGGGTCCAGCAATAGGATCGGCACGCAGTCTGCCGTCTCGACGGCGACCAGCACCCCAGGCTGATTGGTCACGATCGCGTCATACCCGTGCGCGTTCGCTGGGGACTCACCCCCTTCCGCTATGAGGGACCTCGAGCTTCGGCGGTCGAGAACCAGGACCTCCGTGCCATGGACCTGATGCACGGTTACCACGCGCAACGACGGTCCGTTTCTGCCGGTAACCGGTAGATCGGGCGCGATCTTCGTGCCGAAGAAGTGAGAGACCCCCACCAGTCCTTTGGCGAAGAGAGGAACGGTGATGATGGCTTCCAACGCGCTGGACATGGCTAGTCGGCTTGCCTCCTTAAGAAGGTTGGCACATCCCATTCCTCTTCGACCACCAGCATCGTCCGGTCCAGGGCCCGGTCGGCGCTGTCACGCGACGCGGGGTTGCGCCGCATGAACGCCGGACGGTCCGCCGTCTTGGGCTTGGGATGCAGCTCATGCACCGTGGTTTCCCTGGTGGAGATCGTCGGAAGCGCCGTTTGACGCGGCGCATGCTGCGCAGCCGGCTCCCCCCGCTCGAACCCAGTCGCAATGACGGTGATCACCACTTCTTCCTTCAGCCGCTCGTCGACCACCGCGCCGAAGATGATGTTGGCGTCCTTGTCCACCACCTGCTCGATGATCGAGGAAGCCTCGGTCACCTCGTGCAGGGACAGGCTCGCTCCTCCCGTGATGTTCAGCAGAACCCCGCGCGCGCCGTCGATCGAGCCGTCCTCCAGCAGCGGGCAGGAGATCGCCCGCTGGGTGGCGTCGACGGCTCGGTTGGTGCCGTGCGCCACGCCCATCCCCATGACTGCGCGCCCCATGTGGCCCATGACCGTGCGTACGTCCGCAAAGTCCACGTTGACGAGTCCCGGGACCGTGATGACGTCGGCGATGCCCTTGATCGCCTGCCGGAGCACGTCGTCCGCCACCTTGAAAGCCTCCCGCAGCGGCGTGGTCTTGTCCACGACCCCCAGCAGCCGCTGGTTCGGGATCACCAGCATGGTGTCCACGTGCTTGCGCAGCTCCCGCAGCCCTTCTTCGGCACGCGTCATGCGCTTGCCCCCTTCGAACAGGAACGGCTTGGTGACGACCGCCACGGTCAGCACGTTGAGCTCGCGGGCGATGTTGGCGACAATCGGAGCGGCCCCGGTACCAGTCCCCCCGCCCATCCCTGCCGTAATGAAAACCATGTCGGCGCCGACGAGCGCCTCGCGGATCTGATCAGCGTCGTGCAGTGCCGCCTCGCGCCCGATTTCCGGGTTCGCGCCGGCTCCAAGCCCGTTCTGCCCGATGCGGATCTTTGTCGGGGCCTTGGAGATCCCCAGCGCTTGCATGTCCGTATTGAGCGCGATGAACTCGACCCCTTCCAGACCGGCCGCGATCATCGAGTTGACGGCGTTGCAGCCGCCCCCGCCGATGCCCATGACCTTGATCTTGGCACCCGAGATCGTCTCTTCTTCAAGCTGGAACATGCGATTCCTCCCTTCGTAGCGGGAGGGGACCCTGCGCCCCCCCGTACCTCAAAAGAACTCCCGGAACCACCCTGTGACGTTCTCCACGGTCCGCCACAGCCCGCGCCGGCTGCGGCGCCCGTTCAAAGACAGATCGTCATGATGGTGCAGGGCGTGGAGAATGAGGCCGACGCCGGTCGCGTACATGGGACTGTCCACCTGCTCGCGAATGCCGCCCACTCCCCAGGGGTACCCTCGCCGCGCGGGGAGGTCCAGCACGCGCTCCGCAACGTCCGGCATTCCCTCCATCAACGACGTCCCGCCAGTGAGCACCACCCCTCCCGCGACGATGCCCTCGTAGCCCGCCCGCTTGATCTCCCGCGCGACGAGATCGAAGACCTCCTCCGCACGCGGCTCGATCACGTCCGCCAGCACCCGGCGCGAGAGCGAGCGTGGCGGCCGCCCGCCCATACTGGGCACATTGATCATCTCGTCGTCCTTCACAAGGGAGGCCATGGCGCACCCGAACTGGATCTTGATCCGCTCGGCGTCTGGCATCGGCGTCTTAAGGCCGATGGCGATGTCGTTGGTGAAGTGCGACCCGCCGACCGGGATCACGGCAGTGTGCATCACGCTACCTTCGGCGAAGATCGCGAGGTCCGTAGTCCCACCGCCCAAATCTACCATCGCCACTCCCAGCTCCCGCTCGTCGTCCGTGAGCACGGCCTCGCTGGAGGCGAGGGGCTGCAGGATGATGCCGATCACGTCGAGCTCCGCGCGCTCCACGCTCTTGACGAGGTTCTGGATTGCCGTCATGGCCCCCGTGATGATGTGCACGTTGACTTTCAGGTGCGCGCCCGACATGCCCAGCGGTTCGCGGATCCCGTCCTGCTCGTCCAGAATGAACCCACGGGGCAGGACATGCAGCACCCGATGGTCCGGAGTGACAATGGCGGCTGACCGCGCCGCCTTGACTGCGCGCGTGACGTCGCTGCGGATCACCTCACCGTTCTTGACTGCCACCGCGGCCTCAGTGTTCAGTCCTTTGATATGGCTGCCGGCGATGCCGACGTAGACCGAGTTGATCTGCGTCCCTGATTTCATCTCAGCCTCGTCCACGGCTCGGCGGATGGATTCGACGGTGCTCTCGATGTTGACGACCATACCCTTGCGGAGTCCCCGGGAAGGACTCGTCCCGACCCCGATGACATGGGCCTTGCCGTCCTCGCGGGCTTCCGCCACGATCGCCCGCGTCTTGGTGGTGCCGATGTCCAGGCCCACGATGATCTGGTCTTTCCGCGCCACGCCCCGCCTCATCTCCCTGCCCGCACGATGACCTTGTCCCGGAACCGGAGATCCACCTCCACCTTACGCGCCCGCGTCGCCCGCTCCCGATCGCCCCAGCGATCGAGGACCCGATCCGACACCTGCCGATACCGGTCTACCTTGTCCCCGAATTGCCCGGCGCCGAACCGAAGGCGGAACCCTGCGTCATACGCCACGAAGTCTCCTGGCGTCCCGAGGTCTACCACGGGCGGCCGGCCCACGGCCTGCCCGAGCAGGCCGGCCAGCGCGATCCCGGTCTGCAGGCGTTCGGCCGTCCATGGCTCCCGGAGGACCGCCTCCACGTAATCCACGCCTTTCAGCACCGGCAACGTTTCATCGCGCTGCGGCGGGCGCTCCATCAATAGGATTCCCTCGTAATCAACGAGGAAATCCCCTCTGCCGGTCCGCAGGATGGCCACCGGCTCCCGTTCCTGCACGTCCACCGCCAGGGTATCGGGGAACACCCGCCGGACGGCCGCGCGCCTGATCCACGGATGCGTTTCCAAGGCCCGTTGCAGCGCCGCCGGATCGGTCCGGAGCAGCCCCCGCTCCGTCGGGAGATCGAGCAACGCCAACACTTGGTCCCGGGAGACCCGCCGCGTCTCCGTGAGATCCACGGTCCGAATCACAAAGAACCGGTCGGCCCAGGCCAATAGGTCGGGTCCCGCACGCAGCCAGCCGTACCAGCCGGCGCCGGCGCCCGCTACGAGCACCGTCAGCGCCACCAGCATCCTGGCAAGCGCTGTCTTCCACCACTGCCGGGGTCGTGCGTTGAGGTTGCACCTCCGATTCGGACGGGTCCGCTTGATCATGAGCGCCCCCTGGAGGGCGCCCATTCGGCCTCCCGCTGAAGGGCCGACGTGAGGATCGCCTCCACCATGTCCTCGTACGACAGACGCGCGGCCTTCGCCGCCATCGGCAACAGGCTTGTTTCTGTCATCCCCGGCACCGTGTTCAACTCCAGGATGAACGGCCGTCCTCTCTTGTCCAGCCGGAAGTCCACACGAGTGGCGCCACGGCACCCCAAGCGGCGATGCACGTCCAGCGCGAGTACTTGAAGTTGCTTGGTCAGCCGGTTCGAGAGCTTGGCGGGAACCTGGTAATGGCTGGCGCCCGGGGTGTACTTGGCTGCGAAATCGTAAAAGCCGCTCTTCGGAACGATCTCCACGATCGGCAATGGGCGGTCGTTCAAGATCGCGACCGTGAGTTCCCGGCCGTCGATGTACTCCTCAATCAGCGCCGACGGGCCGTAGGCGAACGCCTCGTTCAGCGCGGCCCGGAGGGTTCGCGTTTTGCGGATGACAGTGATCCCCAACGTCGAGCCCTGGTTTATAGGCTTGATCACCAGGGGAAACTTGTAGCCGGGCGGTAAGGGTCTTCTCCGTTCGCGGAGGGTCCGCACGAACCCGCGCGGCACCGGCAGCCCGCCATGCACCAGTAGGCTCTTCGTCATCGCCTTGTCCATCGCCATCGCACAGGCCTGGACCCCCGACCCGGTATAGGGCATCCGCAGCACTTCGAGCATCCCCTGGATCGTGCCGTCCTCGCCTCCAGGCCCATGCAGCGCGATGAACGCGATCTGCGCCCGGACTTCCCGGAGGCGCGCGACCACAGACGTGTCCACTTCCAGCGGGATGGCGTCGTAGCCCTTCCGGATCAGCGCCGCCCAGACCGCCCTGCCGCTGCGGAGCGAGATCTCTCGCTCGGCGGACAGCCCTCCCATCAACACCGCGATGCGCTTGGTGGTCAGCAACTTCACGCACGCCCCACGATCTTCACCTCAAGCTGCAGTGTCACGCCTGTCTTCTCTTCGACGGTCTGGCCGACCTTGCGGATCAGCGTCAGCACGTCGCGTGCCGTGGCGCGGCCGCGGTTTACGATGAAGTTGGCATGCAGGGAGGAGACCTGCGCGTCCCCGACCTGGGCCCCCTTCAGGCCAGCCGCTTCGATTAGCCATCCGGCCGGCTCCCCGCCGGGGTTCTTGAAGACGCAGCCAGCGTTCGGGAGCGCGAGCGGCTGCGTGGCCTTCCTCCGATGCAACGCTTCTTTCACCGCCGCTTCACTGCGGGCGGTGGGATCCCATCGGAGTTGGAGCCACGCACCCACGATGATGCCCTCGGGCAGGCAGGTGCGGCGGTACTCGAACCCCACCTCGTCGGCAGACAGTTCGCGCCTCTCCCCGGACGGCATCACGAGACGTACGCGTCGCACGACGTCCTTCATCTCCCCCAAGCGGGTCCCGGCGTTCATGACGATGGCGCCGGCCAGCGTTCCGGGAATGCCCGCGGCGTATTCAAGCCCGGCCAGCTTGCGCTGGAGGGCGTACTTGAGCAGCCGCGGCATCCCCACACCCCCTTGCGCGTACAGGAACCCGCCTTCGTGCTCCTCGATCCGATCGAATTGGGTGAGCCGTACCACAATCCCCCGGATGCCGCCGTCCCGGACCAAGAGATTGGTCCCGCCCATGACGAAGATCGGCACCTTCGCTTTGCGCGCCTGCACCATGAGAAGCCGGAGCGCCTCTTCGTCCTCAGGCTCGATCAACGCGTCCGCCGGGCCCCCGATCCGGAAGGAGGTGTACTGCCTCATGGGTTCATGGAACCGGACCGTGCCTTGCACCCCAGACAGGGCCGACCGGATTTCTCGCATGCCGATCCTTCTCCTCACCCCAATCGTTCGAAGAGCGCTCGCCCGATCTGCCCGATGTCCCCCGCGCCCAGCGCGACGACCACGTCCCCTGGCTTGAGCACAGGCAGCACCGCCTCGACGAGCTGGTCCTTGCGCGGGACGTAGGTCAGCGGCGGCGAGCCGACTCTCCGGATCGCCTCCGCCAGCCGTTCGCCGGTGACGCCCGGGATCGGCGCCTCCCCGGCTGGGTAGATGTCGGTCAGGAACAGGTGCGCCGCCTGCTTGAACGCCGCCGGGAATTCCTCGAGCAAGTCCTTCGTCCGCGTGAACCGGTGCGGTTGAAACAACACCACCAACCGTCGGCCCCATCCGTTCTTCGCCGCGGCGAGCGTCGCTTTGATCTCGGTCGGATGGTGGCCGTAGTCGTCCACCACCAGTACGCCGCCTTTTTCGCCTAGCACTTGGAACCGCCGCTCGACTCCCTTGAACCCGGCTAGCGCCTGATCAATGTGCGGGAGCGTCACGCCAAGCTCCAACCCGACGGCGATCGCCGCCAGCGCGTTCCGGACGTTATGGATGCCTGGCATCGCAACTTTGAATCGGCCCAGCGGCTCTCCGCGCAGTCGCGCCGAGAACTCGGCGACGCCGACGTGGAGCTGCACGTCCGTACCTACCAAGTCGGCCGACGGGGTCAACCCGTACGTCTGGTAGCGCTTGGTCACGCGGGGCAGCAGTGCGGCGAGATAGGGATCGTCGCCACAGAGGACTGACAGACCGTAGAACGGGACCTTGTTGATGAAGTCCAGGAAGGTCTCGCAGAGACGCTCCATCGTGCCGTAGTGATCCAGGTGCTCGCGATCCACGTTGGTCACGACCACCACGGTCGGCGAGAGCTTCATGAACGAGCCGTCGCTCTCGTCCGCTTCGGCGACCAGCAGATCTCCCCGGCCCAGCCGCGCGTGGCTGCCAAACGCGTTGACTTTGCCTCCGATCACGATCGTGGGATCGAGCCCGCCCTCGGCCAGCACGTTGGCAACCAACGAGGTCGTCGTGGTCTTACCGTGCGCGCCCGCGATGGCCA
Organism: uncultured Nitrospirales bacterium; assembly: GCA_964610095.1. GTDB lineage: Bacteria > Nitrospirota > Nitrospiria > Nitrospirales > NS-4 > NS-12. The sequence continues at coordinate 36,822 of CAZSUT010000013.1, forward strand.
CGCCGTACTTGAGCCGCATCAGCTCGGCCAGCATCTCGGCGCGCGGGATGACCGGGATGACCCTGGCCTTGGCGGCCACGACCTCCGGGTTGGTCTGCGGTACGGCCGACGAGACGACCACCACCTGCGCGTTGCCGATGTTCGACGCGGCATGGCCGATGAAGACGGTGCCCCCGAGGGCGCGAATCCGCCGGACGGACTCCGACTCGTGCAGGTCCGACCCGGTCACGTGGTAGCTGAGCGTCAAGAGCACTTCTGCGATGCCGCTCATGCCCTCGCCGCCAATGCCCACGAAATGGATATGCTGAATCTTCCTGAACATCGTGCCACGTTAATCGTTAATCGCAGGACCCCTCTTCTCGTTTTACAGTGAACGTTGAACGTTCTGTACCATTCAACGGGAGGGGGCCCCGCCTGCTGGCGCCCCTCCCGCACCCATTCCACCGGGAGGGGGCCCCGCAGACGCCCCTCCCGCACCCACTAATGCTCGGCAGGCCATCACGACCCGCTCTGCTGAATCGGCCCGACCCAAGCCCTTGCTACGGCGCCCCATCTCGCCCAGCCGGCCGGGGTTCGCGATCAAGGCCGTGATCGCCGCGGCCAGCGCCTCGCCTGTGAGCCTGGCATCCAGGATGACCGCCGCAGCTCCGGCTTGCTCCAGGATGCGAGCATTGCGCTCCTGATGCCCGTGGATCGCATGGGGAAAGGGGATCAGGATGGCGGGC
>CAZSUT010000013.1:37646-38967 GCA_964610095.1 uncultured Nitrospirales bacterium
GCCACGCCCGGATGCACGTTCGGCTCTAGGATCGCCCGCTTGATGCCCAGTAGGAACGCTGCCAGCACCAGAGGGGGACTGGTGTATCCGCCAATGCCGATCGCCAGATCCGGCCTCCGCTGGCGGCAGATCGCCAGGCACTGGAGCAGGCCGACCGGCACCGCGGCGAAACCCTGCACGGCCCCCCACATACCCCGTCCCATCACCCCCCGCGCCGTGATCGTGATCAACTCGAATCCTTCTCTGGGCACGACCTTCGTCTCCAGCCCCCGAGCCGTCCCCATAAAAATCGTTTCGCTCCTAGGCTCCTGCCGGGCGAATTCACGAGCCAGCGCCACCCCCGGGTACAGATGGCCACCGGTGCCGCCGGCTGCGATAAGCACCCGCATTCCCCGGCTCTAGATCGGTGGGCGGTGCCGGGCGACTGCCATGAGGAGCCCGGCCCCGACCATGCTGACGACCAGAGACGACCCTCCGTAACTCAGGAACGGCAACGTCAATCCCTTGGTGGGCAGCAGACCCGTGATCACCCCCACATTGATCAAAGCGTGGAACCCGATCAGCAAACTTACCCCCAAGGCCATATAGCGCGCGAAGGGGTCGTTCGCTTCCAACGCGATCGAGAAGCCCTTCGCCACGAACGTCCCCAGTAGCAGGATGACCATGGCGGTCCCGACAAACCCGAGCTCCTCGCCCAACGCCGCGAGCACGAAATCTGTATGGGGCTCCGGAAGGTAGAACAGCTTCTGCCGCCCCTCGCCGAGCCCTACCCCGAAAGGGCCTCCCCGCCCGAGTGCGAGAAACGACTGGATCACCTGGAAGCCCGTCCCGGTGGGATCGCTCCACGGATCCCAGAAGCTCAGGAGACGCTGACGGCGGTAGGCGACCCGCATGAGGAGCAGGTACAGGATTGGCAGGGCGGTCACGGCGATCACCAGCAGATGGCTCAGCCGCGCGCCGCCCACGAAGAGCAAGCCCAAGGACACCAGACCGATCACCGCCGCGGTCCCCATATCGGGCTCGATCACGATGAGTGCGATGAGCAGCCCGACCACAACCAGCGGCGGCACGAAGCCCCGCCAGAAGTCGTCGATCCGATCCCCCTTCTTCGCCAGGTAATGCGCCAGGTAGAGCACGACGCCTAGCTTGACCACTTCGGAGGGCTGGATCGTGAGCGCGCCCATCCGCAGCCATCGGCGCGCGCCCTTGACCGTTACCCCGATGGACGGCAGCAGCACGAGCACGAGGCCGAGCAGGCTGAGGAGGAGGACTGGCCCTGCCCAACGCCGCAATGTCGCGAGGTCGCTCCGGGCCACGACCA
>CAZSUT010000014.1:0-35024 GCA_964610095.1 uncultured Nitrospirales bacterium
CGGTAGCTCGACTTGTCCAGGTACTTGGCGTTGATAGCCAGCCCGATGCCGGCGTTGAGCCCTTGGCCGAGCGAGCCCGTCGCCACGTCCACAAAGTTCAGGCGCGGGGTGGGATGGCCCTCAAGGTCCGAGTCCAAGGTCCGCAGGCGCAACAGCTCCTCCGGATTGAACGCGCCGGCTTCAGCCCATGCCGCGTACAGCAGCGGCGCCGCGTGGCCTTTGGACAGGACGAACCGGTCGTTGTTCGGATGCTTCGGATTGCGTGGATCGAACCGCATGACCGAGAAGAACAGTGTCGCAACGATGTCAGCCCCCGAGCAGCAGCTGGTCGGGTGGCCGCTGCCCGCTTCGGTCGTGGAGCGAACGCTCAGGATCCGCAGCCGGGCGGCGTGGTGTGACAGCGCGGCTACAAGGGTGTCAGCGGACGTGGATGTCGTAGGCACAGGGTGCTCTCCTAATTGTATGGATTCAGGGTAAGACGCAGTGGGTTGATGCGCATGCTGGAGCCTAGCAAATGGCGTCGAGTCAGTCAATCCGGAGTCTCGTCGTTCATTGACAATCTTTTACCACATTTGTTAGGGTGAAACCCCTCCGATGTTCTGATCGGGAGACCGCAAGTGTGACCCTTCAGAATCTGCTCCTTACCTTACATCATTTTTGGGCCGATCAAGGCTGTGTGATCCACGAACCCTATGACCTGGAAGTCGGGGCGGGGACGTTCCATCCGGCGACGTTTCTCAAAGTGTTAGGCCCCGCCCCCTGGCGCACTGCGTACGTGCAGCCTTGCCGGCGGCCCACAGACGGGCGATATGGAGAAAACCCCAACCGCCTCCAGCATTACTACCAGTACCAGGTCATCCTGAAACCTTCGCCGGACGATGTCCAGGATCTCTATCTCCAGAGCCTTCGCGCGCTCGGCATCAACCCCAAGCAGCACGACATCCGGTTCATGCAGGACGACTGGGAGTCGCCCACGCTGGGCGCCTGGGGGCTTGGGTGGGAGGTGCGGCTCGACGGGATGGAGATCACCCAGTTCACGTATTTCCAAGAGGTGGGCGGCATCGAGCTGGAGAAGATCGCGGCCGAGATCACCTACGGGACCGAGCGGATCGCCATGTACCTGCAAAGCGTGGACAATGTCTTTGATCTGAAGTGGAATGAGACGGTCACTTACAGGGAAATGCACCACCAGACCGAGGTCCAGTTCTCGAAGTACAATTTCGAGGCTGCCACGGTGGAGAGACTGACAAAAACCTTTGAAGCTTTTGAGGACGAGTGTCAGTATTTAATTGGTCGAGGGCTAGTACTGCCAGCGTATGATTGTTGCGTGAAGACCTCCCATCTGTTCAACCTGCTGGATGCCCGGGGTGCCATCAGCGTGGCGGAACGGACTGACTACATCGCTCGTGTGCGAGCCCTCGCGTATCAGTGCGCCGAGAATTACGTTGCTATGACCAGCAAGGCGACGGCATGAAACGCAAACCGGAAAAAGGTCACGAACTGCTCCTGGAGATCGGGACCGAGGAGTTACCCTCCCAGTTTGTGCCACCGGCGCTCGCCGAACTGAAAGAGCGGGCCACCCAACTGCTCAAAGACGCTCGCCTTCACCACGAGACGATCAAGACGCTTGGGACGCCCCGTCGCTTGACACTTTGGGTGCAGGAGTTAGCGGACCATCAGGCGCCGGTATCCAGGGAGGTGGTGGGCCCGTCCAAAGCCGTCGGGTTCGACGCGCAGGGTCAGCCGACCAAGGCGGCGATCGGCTTTGCGGGTTCGCAGGGTGTGCCGGTGACTTCACTGGAAGCCCGACCGACGCCCAGAGGCGACTACCTTTTCGCTGTGAAGAAGGAGCCTGGTCGCAACACGACTGCGCTACTGCCCGGATTTCTCACCAAGCTGGTCGGTGGTCTTTCGTTTCCGAAGGCCATGCGGTGGAACGAGACGAACATTCGGTTTGCGCGGCCGGTCCGGTGGCTGCTGGCGCTCTATGGCGGCAAGCCGGTCCGATTTCAGTTCGCCGGGTTGACGGCCGGAGATACGACCATTGGCCATCGCACCCTCTCGTCCGGCCGTCCGATGCGCGTCAAGGGTTTCCAAGACTATAAGAAATCCTTGGAGAAAGCCGGCGTGATTGTGGATCCAGACCGGCGGCGTGCCATTATCGCCGAGCAGATTGAAAGCATTGCCAAACAAAAAAAAGGGCTTCTCGTTCGGGATGACGCCCTGCGGGAGCAGGCCGTCTCTTCGGTAGAGATGCCGCAGGCCATCATCGGGTCCTTCGATCCCCGATACCTCGCCCTGCCGAAGGACGTGCTGAGTACTGCAATGAAGGAACATCAGGGATATTTCCCTCTGTTCGCCAAGGATGGCACATTGCTTCCTCACTTTGTGGCCGTGGTCAACATGCGCGGGAGCGAGGCGAAGATCACGGCCGGGAATGAGCGGGTGTTGGCGGCGCGCCTAGCTGATGCCAAGTTCTTCTTCGACGAAGATCGCAAGATGCGGCTGGAGAGCCGGCTGGAGAAACTCAAGGGGGTGACCTTCCACCAGAAGATCGGGACCCTCTATCAGAAAGTGGGACGCGTCACGGCCTTGGCCACGAAGCTGGCTGACACCCTTGGGGACCTCGACACGGTCGAGCATTGCCGGCAGGCCGCCAAGCTCTGCAAGGCCGATCTCGTGACTGGCATGGTTGGGGAGTTCCCGACGCTGCAGGGCGTCATAGGACGGGAGTACGCCCTGCATGACGGCGAGCCCAAGGCGGTAGCCGACTCGATCGCAGAGCATTACCGGCCGCGCTTTGCCGAGGATGCCATCCCAGCGAGCCTTGCCGGGAAAATCCTCTCGCTCGCTGACCGCTTCGACACCGTTGCGGCGTTCTTTTCGGTAGGGCTGGTACCGTCCGGATCGCAGGACCCGTTCGCCCTTCGGCGCCAGGCCTATGCTGTCATCCGAATTCTGGTCGAAGGCGAGCTCTCGTTGGGGCTCAACGCGACGATTCAGGACGCCGGCCGGCTTTTAAAGGAGCAGGGGATTCCGGTGGAGGACAAGGCGGCCGGCGAGCTGCAACGCTTTTTCAGTGAGCGGCTGCGGTATTATGCTCAGGAGGTCGCCAAGCTGCGTGGTGATCTGGTCGAGGCGGTGCTGGCTCGGTGGCAGGCCGGGGCGTTTGACCCGCAGGACATCTTGGTCCGAAGTCAGGTCCTGCAGGCCTTTGCGGCCCGGCCGGAGTTCGAGGCGCTTGTAATTGCCTTCAAGCGGGCCGAGAACATTACCAAGGCCCAGGCCGAGGACAAAGTGGACGTCGCTTTGCTGAAGGAAGAGGTCGAAAAAAGCTTGTACAAGGCTGTCTGCGAGGCGGAAGATGTTGTCCCTGGACTAATAAAGGATGCGAAATACAAGGACGCCCTCGCGGCATTGGTCAAACTCAAAGCCCCTATTGACGCCTTCTTTACCGGAGTGATGGTGATGGTCGAGGACGCGACGCTCCGGCGTAATCGGCTGGCCTTGCTGGTCCGCGTGCGGAACCTCTTCCGCCAGTACGCCGACTTTTCCAAGGTCAATGTCGAGCAGACATAATAGCTGTATTCATGTTGGTTATAGCTGAATAGTTCAACCGATCATTTAGATTTTATACGAGGGACTCGTGGCCACTAAGAAATACGTCTACTTCTTCGGCAACGGCAAGGCGGAAGGGCACGGGGACATGAAGGACCTGCTAGGCGGCAAGGGCGCCGGCCTGGCGGAGATGACCAACCTGGGTGTGCCGGTCCCCGCCGGCTTCACCATCGGCACCGAAGCCTGCGTGGCCTACTTCAAGAACAAAAGGAAGTATCCTCCGGGACTCTGGGAGGAGATCTTGCGGTATATGAAGCGCCTGGAATTGACCATGGGGTCGAAGTTCGGCGATCCGTCGAACCCTTTGCTGGTCTCGGTCCGATCAGGCGCGCGGGCCTCCATGCCCGGCATGATGGACACGGTGCTCAATCTGGGGCTCAACGACCGGACCGTCCAGGGGCTCATCCGCAAGACGAACAACGAGCGGTTTGCCTACGATGCCTACCGGCGATTCATTGCAATGTTCTCGACGGTCGTGATGGACCTTAAGCGCGAGCGGTTTGAGGAGATTCTGAAAGAGAAGAAGGCCGAGACGGGTGCGGTTCATGACACCGATCTGACGGCCGCGGCGTTGAAGGGCCTGGTCGCACACTACAAGCGGATCGTGAAGGAGGAGACCGGGCACGAGTTTCCGGACGATCCCTACGAGCAACTCAAGATGGGAATCAATGCGGTGTTCAACTCCTGGTACGGGGCGCGCGCGGTCACCTACCGGCGGCTCTATGACATTCCGGATACCTGGGGCACGGCGGTGAACGTGGTGGCGATGGTGTTTGGCAACCTGGGAGAGTCGAGCGGAACCGGCGTGGCCTTCACACGAGACCCTGCCACGGGACTCCCGAACTTTTTCGGCGAGTGCCTGCTGAACGCCCAGGGAGAGGACGTGGTCGCCGGCATCCGCACGCCGCTGCCGGTCCAGGCCCTGGCTAAGCCGCTTCCACAGGCCTACCAGGACCTCATGAAGACCTATAAGAAGCTCGAGCGTCACTACCGCGACATGCTCGATTTGGAGTTCACGATCCAGGAAGGCAAGCTTTACATGCTCCAGACCCGGGTCGGGAAGCGTACGGGCATCGCGGCCGTGCGGATTGCAGTGGACTTGGTCAATGAAGGCGTGATCACCAAGCGTGAGGCGGTGATGCGCGTCGGACCGGAGCAACTCGCGCAGTACCTCTATCCCATCTTTGACCCCAAGCAGGAAAGCCAGTACAAGTCCGTCGGCAAGGGATTGCCTGCCGGGCCGGGCGCGGCGGCCGGCAAGATTGCGCTCACGCCGGATAAGGCGGTGGAGATGAAGGAGCGCGGTGAGCGTGCGATCCTTGTCCGCCGCGAGACCAGTCCGGACGACATCCATGGCATGAATGCGTCAGTGGGCTTCCTGACGGCGAAGGGAGGCATGACCTCCCACGCGGCTGTCGTCGCACGCCAGATGGGCAAGGTGTGCGTCGCGGGTTGCGAGGCGCTGGACGTGGGAGCCGATGGGCTCGTCCGCTTCGGCTCGCGTGTACTCAAGGAAGGCGATCATCTTTCCATCAACGGCTTCACGGGCGCCGTGTACGCCGGACAGATCCCGGTCGTCGAGTCCGAGATCATCCAGGTCATTCAGGGCAATCTCAATCGGGCGGATTCCGAGAAGTACCGGTACTTCTCCACGCTGTTGGAATGGGCTGACGAGTTCCGGACGCTCGGCGTGCGGGCCAATGCGGATATCCCGGAACAGGCAATCATCGCGCGCGGCTTCGGCGCGGCGGGCATCGGGCTCTGCCGGACCGAGCACATGTTCTTCGCCGAGGACCGCATCCCGATTATGCAACAGATGATCCTAGCCAAGACCCGTGAGGACCGTGAGCGCGAGCTGGCCAAGCTGCTGCCGCTGCAGAAGAGCGATTTCATCGGACTCTACCGCGCCATGAAGGGCTATCCGGTTACCATCCGCCTGCTGGACCCCCCGCTGCACGAGTTTCTGCCCAAGCGCGAGGAGCTGATGGTGGAGATCGCGCGCATGGAGTTGAACCGGGCCGACCCGGGGAGCATCGCCGAGAAGCAGAAACTGCTGGCCCGCATTGAAGAGTTGCATGAGTTCAACCCGATGCTCGGCCTCCGCGGCTGTCGCCTCGGCATCACGATGCCGGAGATCACCCGGATGCAGGTCCAGGCCATCATGGAAGCAGCCTGCGAGGTCACGAGTGAAGGCATCAAGGTCGTGCCCGAGATCATGATCCCACTGGTCGGCCTGGCTGCCGAGATGAAGGCCCAGAAGGACCTGGTGCGGGAAGTTGCCGCCGACACCATGCGCCGCTACCAGACGAAGTTTCCCTATCTCGTCGGGACCATGATCGAACTGCCGCGCGCGGCGATCACCGCTGACAAGATCGCGCGCGAGGCGGACTTCTTCTCGTTCGGCACGAACGATCTCACCCAGACGACGTTTGGCTTCTCCCGCGACGACGCCGCGAAGTTTACTGACTTTTACATGAACCGGCGCGACCGCTGCCCGCGGTGCCTGAGCCGCGAGGTGGACCAAAAGACCATGCAGTGCCGGGCCTGCAGCCTGCGGCTCAGCGAGACTCCCGACAACATCCTCGACGCCGACCCCTTTGCCACGCTCGACCAGGAAGGGGTGGGAGGCCTCATGAAGCTGGCGATCGAGCGGGGCCGGATGACGAAGCCGGATCTCAAGCTGGGGATCTGCGGCGAGCATGGGGGCGATCCCGCGTCCATCGCCTTCTGTCACATCCTCGGCCTCGACTATGTCAGTTGCTCACCCTACCGGGTGCCGATCGCGAGGCTTGCCGCGGCGCAGGCCGCCATCAAAGCAATAGATGATGTGAAAGCTGGTCGCCGCTCCTCGCACCGGTTGGCCCGAAGGGCACGGTCGGCGACCCACCGGCGGATTCGTCACTAGCTCCACTTTGCCTGAAACCAATCGAGAGTCCGATGCGCGGTTCATGGCGCAGGCCCTTGCGCTTGCTTGGCGTGGCGCAGGCCAGACCAGCCCGAATCCGCCGGTGGGTGCGGTCGTCGTGCACCAGGATAAGATCGTCGGCACGGGATATCACCAGCACGCTGGCGGTCCCCATGCTGAGGTGGTGGCCTTGCGGCAGGCGGACCGTCAGGCCCGCGGCGCAACGCTGCACGTCACGCTGGAGCCCTGCTGCCATTTCAACAAACGTACGCCACCGTGTGTTCCGCTCATCATTGCGAGCGGCATCAAGCGGGTGGTGGCGGCTATGCCTGATCCGAACCCTCAGGTCCGTGGTCGCGGGTTAGCCGCGTTGCGGCGGGCTAAGCTACAGGTCAACGTAGGCGTTGGGGCCGAGGAGGCCGAGCGGCTCATCGAGCCGTACCGCAGGCTGATTACGACTGGCCAACCGTTCGTCACCCTGAAGGTCGCGGCGACCTTGGATGGCAAGATCGCCACGGCCCAGGGCGAGGCGCGCTGGATCACCGACCGTGAAGCGCGAAAGATGGTGCACGTCCTGCGTGCCCGTTCGGATGCGATTCTGGTTGGCATCGGGACCGTCCTGGTGGACAATCCGAGCCTCACGGTCCGGACAGGTTCTCCACGCGGACGGGCTCCGCTACGAGTTGTGCTTGATCCCTCTCTGCGCATTCCCATGACTGCGAAGGTGCTCACCGACGGCCAGGCGCCCACGTTGATCGTGACCACCTCAGCAGGATCACCGACCAAGCGGGCAACTCTCGAGAAGAAAGGTGCTCTCGTCGCGGTGCTGCCGGCGCGAGACGGGCGCATCTCGTGGCGCGGCCTGCTGAAAGAATTGGGGCAGCGAGGGATCGCATCGCTCTTGATTGAAGGTGGCTCGGAAGTGAACGCCTCGGCCCTGCGCGAGAGGGTCGTGGACCGGGTGCTCTTTTTCCTGGCGCCCAAGATCTTGGGAGGGCGGGACGCGATCAGCGCGGTCGGCGGAGAGTCTCCCAAGAATCTCCGTGAGGCGTTGCCGCTGAAAGTGACGTCGGTCGCCCAGGTCGGCCACGACATCCTCGTCGAAGGCAGGCCCCGTTAAAGAGGCCAAGCTTGACGCGACCATTCATCCTGCTGTGCGGCGTCGGGCTCTTCGCCTTCATCAGCTACAACCTCGTCCGGATGCCGGTTCTCTCGCTGTTCGCCAAGTCGCTGGGCGCCAGCCCGGAGGCCATCGGCTTCATCGTCGCGGCCTCCACGCTGACGGGGGTGTTTCTTAAATGGCCGGCGGGGGCGCTCTCGGATTTGTATGACCGCCGCTGGCTCTTGCTGGTCGGGTTGCTGGCCTTCGCTATTCCACCGTTCCTCTATCAGTTCGTCTCCGAGGTAAGGTGGCTGGTCGCGCTCCGTTTTGCGCATGGCATGGCGACCGCGGTGTTCGCGCCGATCGCGTTGGCCGTTGTGGCCGATCTGTGCCGCGATGCTCGTGGTGCGGCCTACGGGTCCTACACCGCGGCGACCCAGGCCGGCGCCATGCTTGGGCCGCTGTTGGGCGGGTGGCTGGTAGTCGCAGTCGGCTTTCCGACCGCTTTCGTCACAGCCGGTGTGATGGGAGCGATTGCCGTCCTGCTCTTTCTCCTCATGAAGCTGCCGCCGCAAATTCCGCGTGTCTCGTCCGGCACCGGGACGGCGGCTGTGCTTTCCGATATGGCCCGCGGGGCGAGGACGGTGTTGGGGAACGTGCGGGTTGTGGTGACGAGTGCCACCGACGGCGCGCGCCAGGTGGCCAACGGCGCGTTGATGGCGTTCCTGCCGATCTACGTGGTCGGGATCGGACTGGACGCGGCGCAAGCCGGCGTATTGTTCGGGGTCCAAAGCGTGACTTCGTTCGTGTCCAGACCGACGATGGGGTGGGCGTCCGATCGGATCGGGCGTCGCCCGCTGATCCTGCTGGGACTGGTGGTCTGCGCCGGGTCACTGGCCGCGATCCCGTTTACCACTTCGTTTGTGGGGCTGATGGCGCTCTCTGCGTTCTTCGGCTTCGGAGAGGCGATCGTGAATGCGTCGGCTGCGGCGCTCGTCGCCGATCTGTCGGAGCTCAAGACGCTCGGCTCGGCGATGGGCATGCAGGGGGCCATCATGGACATCGGTCATGCCTCGGGACCGATCCTGTCAGGCGTGCTGATCGGCGCACTGGGTTTCCAACTGGCGTTTCCGATCATCGCCGGATTGGTTCTGGTAGCGGCGGGCGTGTTCCGCGCCTCGGTTGGAGCGGAACGTCCGGTCGGGTTGCCTTCTTGACGGGGTGGGTGGACCGTACTAGGCTCTCTGACAATGGGAGAATGAGGCGGGATGTTTTCCGGCATCATTGAGGAAATGGGAGTCGTCAAGGGTGTCATCAAGACACGGCAGGGGAGCAGCGTCTCGATCCTGGCGAAGGCTGTCCTCGAGAGCCTAAGGGTCGGGGACAGCGTGACGGTGAGCGGTGTGTGCCTGACCGTGGTCGGATTCGACCGCACGGAGATGAAGGCGGACATCTCACCCGAGACGGCGAAGGTCACCACGCTGGGCTCGCTGAAAGCCGGCGATCCCGTGAACCTCGAGCGGGCCATGCGGCTGGGGGACCGCCTCGGCGGGCACCTTGTGACTGGCCATGTGGATGCGATCGGGACTATCCGTGCCCGTGCCCAGGAGGCGGATGCGCTCCAGCTCATGATTGAAGCGCCCCGAGAGGTCCTGCGCTATTGTGTGCCGAAAGGGTCGATCACGGTCGACGGGATCAGCCTGACCCTCAATGAGGTGACCGATCGAGGATTCCGCGTCACCATCATTTCGCACACCGCCAAGGTCACGACGCTCGGGATCAAGCAAGTAGGCGATGCCGTGAACCTGGAAGCCGATCTCGTCGGCAAGTACGTCGAGCGACTCTTGCCCGGCCAGGAGAGCGGAAGCCAGCCCGACATCAAGATCGACAAGGATTATTTACAGAAGCGCGGGCTGATCTGACGCAATTGCCCGTGAATTTTTCGCCGTGGTAAGATGCAGGCTGAAGAGAGGGAGGAACACGCATGAAACATTCCAACCGCATCGTGCTGGCGAGCCTGCTGGTCGGAGTGCTGGCGGTTACCGCCCAGGCGAAGAGTTTCTTTAAAGTAGGCGATCCGGCCCCGAACTTTACGCTGGAGACTGTCGACGGCCAGACGATCAGCCTGGCCCAATATAAAGGTAAGGTAGTGGTGCTTGGCCTCTTTCACATCTGCGAGCCGTGCCTGATCCAGGGGACCGAGCTTCAAAAAGTCCATGAGGCGTTCCAGGGCAAGAACGTTCAGGTCCTGGGCGTGAATTCGGCCGGCAACTCGAAGGAGAAAGTGAAGGAGTTTTTAAAAGAGTTCCCGCTTAAGATTTCCTATCCCTACATGGTCGATCCCAAGAAGGAAACCGACAGGCTGTACGGCGGCGGGCGGTTCATTCCCAACGTCTACATCATTGACCAGGACGGGAAGATCCGCTGGCAGCGGGTGGGAACGATGGAGATCGGCGCGGCCGAGGTGATCAAGGCCGAAGTGGAGAAGCTGCTGGCCGCGGGCAAGAGCGGAGGCGTGCTCTGATGGGCGAGTTTGACGAAGGGAAGGAGAAGTTCGTGCAGCTGGTCAAGCGCATTGACCCGTCGGTGGAGGTCGTCATTCCCGTGACTCCGAGCCGGGGCATGTTTCTGATCTCCCTGACCAAGTCAGGCCAGCGCAAGTTCTTGACGGTCAGCGAGGAGGACATTCTCGATCTCCCGGAGGACGCCGGCATCCTGAAGAAGGTCACCAGCGAAGTCCAGAACACCATTGCCGCGTTGTAAGAAAGCCTCATGAAGACGATCGCGCCCGGCATCCAGCAATGGTCCTTCTTCTCCCAGGAGAAGCAGCTCGACTTCAATGGGCTGCTCCTCACCATCAATGATCATTGCATCCTCGTGGACCCGCCGTCGATGGAGGCCGCCGACCGCACTGCGATCCTCCAAGGACACCCGGTGGACTACATCCTGCTGACGAACCGGGACCATGTCCGCGAAGCCGAGGCCTGCCGGCGCGACTTCAAGGCGAAAGTCTATGCGCCAGAGGCCGATGCGCCCTTGATGGAGATTCCCGTCGACAAGACCTATAAGGATGGCGAGCTGCTGCCGGGTGGGCTCTGGGTCATTCACCTGAAGGACATGAAATCGCCCGGAGAATCGGCGCTGTTCCTCGACATGGGCAAAGGCTACCTGATCCTCGGTGACGCGCTGATCGGCAAACCTGCTAGCCAGCTCAATCTGCTGCCGGCCGACAGGTTCGCCGACGTGAACAAGGCCAGGGAATCCCTCAAGCGGCTGCTCAAATACAATTTCGACACGGTCCTGGTTGGAGATGGGACCGCGATCCTCGCAGGAGCCAAGGAGGCGGTGCGGCGGGCGATCGGGTCCTGACTCGTATATCGCACCGGGAGCCCATGCCCACCTCTTCATCCGACCGGCTCAATCAGATCGGCAACGAATACTTCGGACGCGGCCTCTACACGGAAGCGTACGACTCCTATCAACAAGCCTTGGCCTGCGACAGGCAGTCCGGCGACCGGCGCGCGCTGGTGGCCACCTTGGGCAACTTGGGCAACGTGTGCGCGGTCAGCGGCCGGCCGGAACAGGCGCAGCAGTACTATCAGGAAGTGCTCGAGTTGCAGAAGATCCTCGGCGATGAGCGGGGCATCGGCACCACGCTGGCGAATCTGGGCAACTTGCGCACCGACGCTGGCGAATGGGAGCGGGCGCGAGCCTACTACCTCGAGGCGCTCGACCTGCTGATCCAGGGGGTCGACGATGCGGCCCTCGCGGTGCTGTACTCCAATCTTGGTCTGGTGGCCCGCGAGACGGGGGACTACGAGCAAGCGCTCGCGCACTACGAGCGCTCGCTTTCGCTGATGCGCCGGCTCGGCAATCAAGCCGGCGTGGCGGATGCCTACCGGATGATCGGCAAGACCTATGTACTGCGCAAGCGATACGAAGACGCGGCCGCGTGCGCGCTGACCAGTCTCGGGATCAGCCGGCGCCTGCGCGATGAACTGCGCGTCGCCGGGGCCTGCTACCTGCTCGCCGGGATCAGGGAGGGAGAAGGGAAGATCGCCGAGGCGGTCGAGTTGCTGGAGCGCGTGGTGGCCATCGATCGCAAGTATCAATTGCCGAAGCTCGAGGAGAACACGCGCCGGCTGGAGGCGCTGCAAGAGCGCGCCGGACGGGAAGCCAGCACGGCATGAGCAGCGTCATCACAGGAGCCTGCCCAAAGTGAAACCGGTCGTCGACCGCACGGAGTCGAGGCGCCACCTGTTGGAGACCCGCCGGTCGCTGGTCGTGGCCGCCTGCGTGGCCGCGCTGGTGATCATGGCAGCGGTCCAGTATCTCTCTACGCGCGAGCCCGGTGCCGGAGTCAAGACGCTGCAGCAAAAACCTCCGTCGTCAGGGTCGCAGGTTCCTGCTGCCCAGAAAACTGCGCCCCTCGCCAGTCGTCCTCCTCAAGCGCTGCAGTACGCGAAGACGGCAGCGCGTAACCCGCCCGCGTCGCAGATCGCTGAAGCACCGATGCCGATTTCTCTCCAGGCCCGCGCCTACCTCCGCAACATCCGGGATCTGGCTGAGAACAGCCTGGCTCAAGTCGAGGTTATGCTGGCCACCGTTGATCGAAGTGAGCGACGGACCGGGGAGGTCGCCGACACGCTGGACCACGGAATCCGGCGGCTTCAGACTTGGCAGCGGCAATTTGCGGCGCTGACACCGCCGCAGGCGTTTCAGAACCAGCACGACGAGGTCGGCCGACTGTTGACGGAATTGAAGGGCATGGCCCACGCCATCCGTTCCTCGCAGACAATCACGCCATCCCATCCAGTGCGGCACCGTCTGACGGTCGTGCACGATCGTCTTGCGCAGGTGCTGAACACGGTTGACGACATCTGATCCCTACTCAAAACCGCTCACCTTCCCCTACGCCTGAAGAGGTCAGTGCTGAGCGAGTCGAGGCGATCGAGAAAGAGTGTCCCTTCCAAATGGTCGATTTCATGCTGGTAGGCCTGCGCTTCAAACCCTGAGGTAGTGAGGATCACCACACGCCCGTCCGGCGCGGTCCCTTCGACGACGGTCTGCTCAAAGCGCCGGACGTTACCGGTGTAATCGGGCACGCTGAGACAGCCTTCGCGCACGATCTTGGGACCCTCCAGGTGCAACGCCCGGGGATTGATGAGCACGACCCGGCCGTGCCCGTGGGCCCCCTTCTTGCGCGTCACATCCACCACGATCATCCTCACCGGGTACCCGATTTGCGGCGCGGCAAGCGCGACGCCGTCGGAGGCCGCAAGGGTGTCAAGCAGGTCCTGGATGAGGTCGTGTAATGCTGGGTCCGTGAGGCAAACAGGCACCGTCGGGCATTTGAGGATGGGGTCTGGGTATAGACGGATGGGGCGAACGGCCACGACTAGAGTTGGACGCTCTCGATGGGCCGTAGGGTGATGTCCACCCCCAGTGTTGGCTTCAGGCGCTCGAGCGCAGCTTGGAATGCTTCAGACTGTGCCCCGCCAGGCAGGTGGATCTCCAGGACCATCGCATAGACCGGACGGTCCGATGAGCCGATCACGCGGGTATTTAGGTCCGTGATATTGCCGCCGTGATTGGCCACCACGCGGGCGACTGCTGCCACGATTCCGGGCCGATCTGCGCCGTAGACCGAGAGCATCAGATTCGGCGCCTGGGTCGTGGACGTGTCCTTGACGGTCTGCGGGTGGACTTCACGGCAGAGTAGCGTAAGCCTGAGAGGACCGGTCTTGGGGGTGAGCCGATCTGCCAGTTGGTCCGGAGCGAGATCAGCCGGCAGGCGCACCAGCAGCATCATGGCAAACTCGTCCCGCAGGCGTGTCATGCAGGTATCTTCGATGTTACAGCCAAGGTGGTACAGCCCCTCGGCGAGGGCCGCGACGATGCCGGGACGGTCCTGCCCGAAGGCCGTGAGCATGGCGTAGCGGTTGTCCAATGCGGGTCTCCGTTTTCGCATTCTACCAGAATTCCCTTGACTTTGGTTCAGCCGCCGCTTTAGATTCAGCGCACAAAACGCAAAGACTCGGGCATAGGGAAAAGGGTGCAAATCCCTTGCGGTCCCGCCGCTGTGAGTGGGGACGAACCTCACGATAGGCCACTGGCCGAGGGCGCCAAGGCGTCCGGGCCGGGAAGGCGTGAGTAGTAGGACGAACCACGAGCCAGAAGACCTGCCCTGGTCCGCTACCAATCTCTCCTCGTGGACCTGGGAGAGGTGAGGGTGCCTGTTGAACGGGTAAAATAGTTCGGGTGCAATCCTCAAGGTCCAGCCGATGGCCTTGAGGATTTTTTATTTAGGGGAATCATGAAGCGTCGACAGCCGGGCATTCTGACCGGGATGCCGTTCATGGCCAACCTCGCTGACCAGACCTTTGTGGATGATCTGGGCCGGCGAGTGTACCTCTCGAAGCCACCCCGCCGAGTGGTCTCCCTGGCTCCTAGCGTGACCGAGATACTCTTCGCCGTCGGGCTGGATGCTGAAGTGGCGGGCGTCACGACCTTTTGCGATTATCCCGCCCGAGCCAAAACCAGGCCCAAGGTTGGCGCCGCGATTCCCAATCTGGAAGCCATCCTGGGGCTCAAGCCGGATCTTGTGGTGGCGCCTGACTCCATTCGCCAAGACATCCTGGCCAAGCTGGAACAGCTCAAGATCCCCGTGTTCGTGCTGTCCGCCAAGACCCTGGAGGACGTGCTGGGGCATATCAGCACCGTTGGCCGGATGGTGGGGCATGAACCGGAGGCGCGGCGGGTCGTCCAAGGCCTGCGGGACAGGCTGGCCGACATCCGGCGCCGGACCGCCTCGGTCAGGAGGGTCCGCACATTCTATGTCGTGAACACCGACCCCCTCATCAGCGTGGCGCAGGGCAGCTTCATCCATCACATGATCGAAACCACGGGCGGGGAGAACGTCGTGGGCCGGGCGCTGACGCCCTATCCCAAAGTATCGGTGGAGGAGGTGCTCCGGCAGGATCCGGAGGTTATTCTGTTCCCGGTCGGGGTCACAGAGGGCATCCCAGAAGCAGAGCAGCAGTTCTGGCGCCGGTGGCCGAACCTCTCGGCCGTGGCCCACAACCGGCTTCATCAGATCAGAGGAGAATTGATCAATCGGCCGGGCCCGCGGGTGATCGACGGGACGGAGCTGATGGCGCACTACCTCCATCCAGATCTGTTTCCTGCGACCGGAGGCGCAAAAGTTCGATGACGACGCCGTCCCACACCGACATCCAAACAGGAGCGCTCTCGCTGCCGGCGCTGACGGTCAGCCGCTGGAGCCGGGTGATCGCGTTGCTGGTGGCTATCGCGCTGATTGGTGGCGTGGCCTGCCTCCAATTCGGATCCGAGCGGATCCCGTTAGGCGACGTGGCCCGCATTCTGCTCAGTGGCGGTGATGAGACCCTGACGGGCACGTCCGGCGTCAGCCGGAGCGTGATCGTGCTGGAAGTGCGATTGCCGAGAGTCCTCTTGGCCTTCCTGGTGGGGGCCAGCTTGGCGGCCGTCGGTGTGGCGCTCCAGGCCCTGCTTCGGAATCCCCTGGCGGACCCATACATCCTGGGCGTATCAAGCGGGGCCGCCTTGGGCGCCGTCCTGGCCCTGCAGATGGGGATCGGTTGGGCGTTTGCTGGTTTCTCGGCGCTCCACCTGTTCGCGTTCCTCGGTGCGGGGGCAACGATCGTCACCATTTATCGGGTGGTTGTGAAGGAGGGGCGGGTGCCCGTCCACACGCTCCTGCTGGCGGGTGTGATTATCAACGCGATCATCTCCGCGCTGATCTTGTTCATCACCAGCGTGTCCGACTCGACGAGCGCCTTCCGGATGTTTTTCTGGCTCATGGGGAACCTGACCACGTTGGGCTACGCAGGGCTTGGGGCGCTGGCCGTGTTGGTGGCCGTGGGGATCGGGCTGCTGTGCGGGCAGGCGCGGAACCTCAATCTGTTGGCGTTGGGCGAGGAGGCGGCGCGCGCGTTGGGGTTGGCGGTCGAGCGTGTGAAGCACCTGATCTTCCTCACCACTGCCTTGGTGACAGGCGCCGTGGTGGCTGTCAGCGGCCTGATCGGCTTTGTCGGGATGGTCGTGCCCCACGCGATGCGCATGGTGCTGGGCGCCGATCACCGGCTCCTCTTGCCGGCGGCCGCCTTGTTCGGCGGCGTGTTCCTGATGGTGGCCGACACGGTCGCTCGCAGCTTGCTGGCTCCCACGGAATTGCCGGTGGGGGTGATCACGGCGTTGTGCGGCGGCCCGTTTTTCATCTACCTACTGATCAGACACCGCGGCACACAGATGCTGTAACGCCTATGGGCCAGTGTTACCAGTTGGTTGATGTGTCGTTCCGATACACCCGGGACTGGGTGCTCCGCGACTTCTCGCTGGAGGTGGCCGGAGGGGAATTCCTGGGCCTCATCGGGCCGAACGGGGCGGGCAAATCCTCGCTCTTGAAGCTGATGGCGGGACTCCTCCGTCCCAATCAGGGAGCCGTGTGGCTCCACGGAGAAAACTTGGCGAGCCTGTCACCACGGCAGATTGCCCACCACGTGGCGGTGGTGCCGCAGGAGAGTCAAGTCTTGTTCCCGTTCACTGTGGCGGAGCTGGTCCTCATGGGACGGTTTACCCACCAGGAGGGGTGGGGGTGGGATTCTCCGGCCGATCTTCAGATCGCCCGTCATGCGATGCAGGCTATGGACATCCTGCCAGTGGCGACTCGGACCTTCCGGGAGCTGTCGGGCGGGGAACGCCAGCGAGCCATCATTGCGAGGGCTCTGGCCCAGCAGGCCGGCATCTTGCTGTTGGACGAACCGACCGCCTTTCTCGACATCAACCACCAGCTGGACATCTATGCCCTGCTCCAGGACCTCAACCGGAATCGGGGAGTGACGGTCGTCGTCGTGTCGCATGATTTGAATCTCGCCAGTCAGCACTGCGACCGGCTGGTGCTGCTGCACGAAGGTCGGATCTATCAGTCCGGCGCGCCTGAACAGGTGGTGACGCCCGAGCATATTCGCACGGTGTACGACTGTGACGTCATCATTGACCGCCATCCGGAAGCGGGAACTCCCCGGGTCACTCTCCCGCAAACTGCTGAGCCACGCGTCTCGGCAAATCTCAACTAGAAAAGGAGGTTGTTCACCGCAACAGGCCACAAAGTCAGGGGAAGATGGTGCAAAGCCATCACGGTGCCGCCACTGTGAGCGGAGAGTGACCCTGCGAGAAGCCACTGTGCGCGTCCGGCGCATGGGAAGGCGCAGGGGAACGACGACCCGCAAGTCAGGAAACCCGTTTGTCGGCCATCACGAACTAAACCCTTCGAGCCAAAGGGAGGTGTCGTCATGTCCAAGCTACTTGCCGTTCTTCGCTGTCTGTGTGTCGTTTTCCTGCTCCTGTTCCCGCCACTCGTGGCATTCGCTGCTGAACCAGCCCCTGAAGCCTTGGAAGAAGTGGTCGTTTCCAGCACGCGCTTGCCTGGTCCACCCGTGGACCCGCGGACGTTACCAGCGAAAGTGACAGTTATCACGGCTGAGGATATTCAGCGCCAAGGCGCAAAAACCGTTCAAGAGGCGATTCAATATGCGACCGGCATCGTCATGTTTAATGAGGTGGGCAATGAATTTGAACAACGGATTGATCTTCGCGGTTTTAACAACCAACCGGTGCCCGCGACGAGTGTGTTTGTCGATGGTGTGAGGGTAAACGAGCCGGATTTCAACCAGGCAAATTATTACCTGATCCCGATAGAAGCGATCGACAGGATCGAGATCATTCCGAATGCTTCGGCGATTTATGGGAAGAATGCGTTGGGGGGGGCCATCAACATTATTACGAAGCGCGGCACAGAAAGACGCTACGCCACCGCAGAGACACTATGGGGAAGCTTCAATCGTGAGCGATACACGATTCAAACCGGCGGTCCTTTTGGGAAGTTCGACTATCTAGGAAATTTCAGCCGGGAGCTTGAGGATGGTTTCCGCGATGAGTCCGATGCCCGCATTTCGAGAGGTTTCGGGAAGGTAGGATTCCGGCCTACGAATGATACCGATCTTTCTGTTTCGTATAACTATGTTAGAAGTCGGCTTATGCAGGCGGGATCTTTGCCGTTGAGTCAATGGGCTATCGACCCTAAGCGGAACTTTACTCCGGGTGATTTCAATCTCTCCGAACTGAATTTTGTCACTCTTTCTGGGCGCCAACAATTGCCGCTCGGATTTTCCCTCACCGGGAATCTCTTTCATCGGCATTTGGCACAGGAACTCTTTACGGTGGGACAGACGAGCATTAGCGATATTCAAAACAAAATTGAGGCCCGAGGAGGGACGGTCCAGTTCGGACATGAAGCCGTGCCGTTCGGACACAAGAACGTCTTCGCCGGAGGTACGGAATTCACGCGCAATGACGTAGGTAGCCAATCGTTATCAACATTCACCGGGCTGGGATCATTTCCAGGCTCCACGACTACTGGTGAAGACATTTTTGCTCTATTCGCCCAGGATTCTTTCTCTCTCATGTCGCAGCTGATCCTTACCGCGGGCGTACGCTACGATCATGACCAGTTCAATTTTTCTGACAACCTCACACCTAGCAATAATGGAAGCAAACGCTATGACAGAACGACGCCGCGGGCAGGGCTGACCTATATGATTACGCCGTCCAACAGCATCTATTTCAATTATAGCGAAGGATTCCGCGTGCCAACATTTCTCGAATTGTTCGCACTCGGGCCATTTGGCTCCAATCCGAACTTGAAGCCTGTTCGGTCCCATAATTATGAGATCGGGTCAAAGAATATGATTGGATCACAGCACGAACTGCAGTTGGCGGTGTTTCAATCAGACGTACGTGATGAGATCTTCTTCACCTGTATCCTCTGCGACTTCAGCGCCGGCGATGGACAGAACCGAAACATTGATAAATCCCGGCGACGGGGGATCGAAGCCACCGTGAAAGGAAGATACGGCCAGTACTTTGATGCTGCTGTCAATTACACTTACACCGAGGCTCAAATCTTAACGCCCATTAGGCTCTCATCGTCACAAGTTGTCACTCCAGGCGATACTTTTCCACTTGTTCCGAAACACCGCTTAGGCATCACTGGCAACTTCTACCCGGTGAGTGGGTGGACGGTATCTCTGACGGGATTATACGTGAGCACCCAATTTTTCTTAAACGACGAAACCAATTCGCAACCCCGCCTCCCTGGATACTTTAGAATGGATGCGCGCGTGGCATATGAAAGATCAGCGCCCGGCGGCCTCCTGAGAGCGTTCCTGATGCTCAACAACGTCTTGGATCAGAAGTACTCGACATCCGGGATTATCGCTAGTAATGTCCTTACGGGGGGTGGCGCCACAGAAAGATTCGTTGTTCCAGCTCCCGGCATCGCCATTTACGGAGGATTGAGTTATACCTTTAATGCTTTCTGATCTGAATGCGAGACGGACATGAAATTCCCCCGACTGGTCATTGCGGGCACGCATAGCGGGGTCGGGAAGACCACCGTGACGCTGGCGCTGCTGGCGACTCTGAAAGAGCGGGGCCGCAGGGTGCAGCCCTTCAAGGTGGGACCGGACTTCATCGACCCCGGGCATCATGCGGCCGTGACTGGTCGGCCGTCCCGCAATCTCGACGGCTGGATGCTCGGGCCGGCGGTCTGCCGGCAGGTGTTCCTCCGGGCGGCGGCCGATGCAGACGTCTCGATCATCGAGGGCGTCATGGGTCTGTTCGATGGGAGCTCGCCGGTCAGCGAATCCGGGAGCACCGCCGAACTGGCCAAGCTGCTGCAGGCGCCGGTGCTCCTGGTCATTGACGGGAGCGCCATGGCCCGATCGGCTGCCGCTTTGGTCTCTGGGTATGCGCGGTTTGATCCGGATCTGCGGATCGTCGGAGTGCTCTTCAACAAAGTTGGCGGGGCCGGACACTTCCATCTGCTCAAAGAGGCGGTCGAGGCCACGACCGACCTCACGGTGGTGGGCTATTTGCCCGCCGATCCGTCTTTCACGATGGAAGACCGGCATCTGGGGCTCGTCACGGCGCTTGAGCAGCCCACGGAGGCTCTCTCACATCGGTTGGCCCGCGCCATCGCTGAGACGGTGGATGTGGATCGGGTCGAGTCGTTGGCGCGTTCGGCGCCTCCACTGGAAGCTGAACATGCGCGCACGGAGCCGCAGTCTTCCGTACCGGCCGTTCGGGTGGGCGTGGCCTATGATCCGGCCTTCTGCTTTTATTACCCCGAAAACCTGGAACTGCTGGAGGGCGAAGGGGCCACTGTCATTCGCTTTTCCCCTCTGCACGATCAGGTGTTTCCTGACGTGGAACTGCTCTACTTGGGCGGGGGATATCCGGAGTTGCATGCGGAGGCGTTGGCCCGGAACCACCGGATGCGGACGTCGATCCGCGAATTTGCCCGGCATGGCGGCCCGATCTATGCGGAGTGCGGCGGCATGATGTATCTAATGGAGGCGATTCGTGACTTCGAGGGCAAGGCACACGACATGGTTGGCCTCTTTTCCGGGGAAGCGATGATGCAGCGGTCAGGCCTGGTCATGGGCTATCGGGAGTTGGAAGTCACGACACCCTGCGTGTTGGGGAGTCCAGGGCTCAAGGCGAGAGGCCATGAGTTCCATTACTCGTGTCTGAAGAACCACCCATCCCTGGAATACGCCTGCATGGTGACGGATGCGCAGGGTCGCCGGAAGGGCAAGGATGGTCTGATGCTAGGCAACGTCCTGGCGCTGTACACCCATCTGCACTTCGCCAGCCAACCCCAGCTGGCCCGGTCACTCCTCGCGTGTGCGCGGGAGCGCAAGGTTGGGAGGAAGGAGAACTGAGCATGCGTATCACCAAGGTCTACACGCGGACGGGGGATGCCGGAAAGACGCGGCTGGCCGGTGGACAGCAGGTCTGGAAGGACAGTCTGCGGGTCGAAGCCTATGGCATGGTGGACGAGTTGAACGCGCTGGTGGGGGTGGCGCGGGCGTTCAACGCTGACCTGGTCGGGAAGCACGCGTCAGCGGCGCGTCTGGACGATGAGCTCCGCTGGATCCAGAATAAACTGCTGGACGCGGGTGGCATCCTAGCGACGACCCCCGGGCAGGTGTTCAAGAACATGCCCGAGATCACAGCGAAAGATGTCTCCCGCTTGGAACGCGTGATTGACACGTGCCAGAAGGACCTGGCCCCGCTGAAGGAGTTCATCTTGCCGGGAGGAGGGAAGGTGCCTGCGCTGCTCCACCAAGCGCGGACCATGTGCCGTCGGGCGGAGCGTGAGACCGTACGGCTCTCGCGGGAAGAGCCTGTCGATGCGGCGATCCTAAAGTTTCTGAACCGGCTCAGCGACGCACTGTTCGTGCTGGCGCGGTGGATCGCGAAAACCCAGGGGGAACCGGAGTTGTTGTGGGAACGAGACCGCACGACCGCATGAAGGCGGACGAAACCGGAGGCCGCGCAAGAGCTCTCGCGGTTCTTGGAACGGGCTCGGACGTGGGCAAGAGCGTCATCGCGGCAGGCCTCTGTCGCCTTTTGGCCCGGAAGGGAGTCCGAGTGGCGCCCTTCAAGGCACAGAACATGTCCTTGAACTCCTTTGTCACTGCGGATGGCGGGGAGATTGGACGGGCGCAGGCCCTGCAGGCCGAAGCCTGCGGCCTGCCGCCGCATGTCGATATGAACCCCATCCTGCTCAAGCCGGAGTCCGACCAGTGCGCGCAAGTGATCGTGCACGGGAAGGTCTGGGGAAGATACCAGGGCCGTCAGTATTTGGAGCAAACCCGTGAGCTGGTTCGCCACGTCCGCGCCAGTTACGAACGGCTGGCCCGTGCGTACGAGGTCCTTGTCATCGAGGGAGCCGGGAGCGCGGCCGAACTCAACCTGCGCGACCGGGACCTGGCCAACTGGACGATGGCCGAGTTCGCCGGCGCCGCGGTGGTTCTCGTGGCGGATATT
Source organism: uncultured Nitrospirales bacterium (assembly GCA_964610095.1). Classification (GTDB taxonomy): domain Bacteria; phylum Nitrospirota; class Nitrospiria; order Nitrospirales; family NS-4; genus NS-12. The sequence goes on from CAZSUT010000014.1 coordinate 21,561, forward strand.
GACCGCGGCGGGGTGTTTGCGCAGGTGATCGGCACCATCGAACTGCTCGCCCCGCAGGAGCGGCGGCGGGTCGTGGGAGTCGTGGTCAATAAGTTTCGTGGCGATGCGAGCCTGTTCGCCGATGGGACAGCCTTGCTGGAAGCCCGCACCGGCGTGCCTGTCTTGGGAGTGCTCCCATTCCTGCGAGACTTGGAGTTGGATCAGGAGGACAGCGTGGAGAGAGACCGCTATCGCCAGATCCCCTTTACGGCGCACGCGGTGAATGTGGCGGTGACGCTGGTGCCTCATCTGAGCAACTTCACAGACTTCAACGCGCTGGCTGGCGAATGCGATGTGGCGCTCCGGTACGCGGCCACGCCGTCCGATCTGGCAGGGGCGGACGTTGTGGTGCTGCCGGGCACCAAGAACACGATCGACGATCTTGAACATCTGCGAAGCCGTGGCTTTGTCGAGGCTCTGGTGCACCACGTTGCCCGAGGCGGGGAACTCGTGGGGATCTGCGGCGGCTATCAGATGCTGGGGCGCGAGGTGTCTGATCCATTCGGTGTCGAGGCTGGCGGGCGGACACCCGGCATGGGCTTCCTGGTTGTGGTGACCGAATTGCAGACTGACAAGAGGATGACCCAGGTTGAGGCACGTCCTTTGCTCGGGAGCGTGACGCCCGACTGTACGGTATCCGGGTACGAAATCCACATGGGCCGCACCCGCCGCGGCTCTGTTCCACCAGGCTTTCGGATTCTGCGTCGTTCTGACGAGGGTCTCTCACAGGCAGGACGGCACTCTGGGTCGGAGGACGAAGCGGCGGACGGAGCGTGTCGCGAAGACGGTTTGGTCTGGGGGACATATATCCACGGTGTCTTTGACCGGCCAGAGTTCCGCCGTCAGTGGCTGAACCGACTGCGTCAGAGAAAAGGGCTGCACCCATTAGATCGGTCGGTCTCTGAGGCAGTCACGGCGCGACTACGATCTTCGCTGGACCGCTGGGCCGACCATCTGCAAAAGCATGTGCAAGTCGACCGTCTCTTCACAGCGGTCGGTGTAAGATGAACGTTGTTACCGTTCTTCTACATCTACATCAAGCGGGCCGCGAATGACTACATGAAGTGAGGGTCTCGTTACGACAATCGTGTTGAAGAATGCTTCGGCATCGTTACTGCATGGGTGCTGTGTGTCAGAATGCGGCACTGTGTCAGCTTCTGGTTTGCGTCTGAATCTTTTTTCTAACTCGTTGGTTCGGTGGCGGAATTTTCGCTTAAAATTTATGCATGGGGATTGTGCGGCCCAATGGGAGTGCTTGCTCCTCGACGTGCACAAGGCTATCCCCAGAGTATCCACAGAAATTGTGGACAGACGGCGGTGCAAGAATCCTCTGTCAAGTGATGACGTGCCGCTTCTAGCGATGGGTTCGTGAACGGTGTTACGGGATGTTCAAGACAGGTGCGGCATCGGAAGACCTGAGGCTCGAAAGAGGGCCCGTGTGAAGGTCCCATGATGTCCAGGTGTGGGAAGACCACGCAGAGAGCCGAGACGCTCACGCGTCACGAACCATGTCGGCATTCTGGCAGACTGAATTTGTGCACAGCGCCCTCGCGCATGTTTCAAACGCGGACCGCCACGCAGCGACGAACCTCACTACAGGATATAGGGGGGCGACCGAACCGGACCACCGATTTCTTGGGAAGGTTGGAGGAACCGAGAGCATGCCCAAGATCCTGACTGCTCGACGGCGTGAAGATGAACGGGAACACGCTCGGTTGTACCTGAAGAGCCGATTGATGCTGCCGACCATTCCGTTAGGGATGGTCACGCTGTTGGCCGGCTACGGGGATATGGTGTTGATGTGGATCCAAGATCAACTCACCCCCCAGGCACTGCTGGGAAGCACGATCCTGTTCCTGTGCGGCGCCGGCTGGGGGTGGAGCCATGCCTGGTACGAGCGGTACTTGGTGGGAACCTGTCCGGAATATTTCGCGCGAAGGCAGAAACTGTTGGAGGCCGCCAAGGAGTACAAGCGGATGAAGCGGGACCTGTCGGCCACTGGGCCACTTCATCCGGGCCGGCGGATTGTGGTGGCGATGTACGTTGTGGGGATCGCTTCCCAGGCCGGGATCAGCCTGTATTATCTTGGCCACGTGGGGGTCTATGCGGCGATCTTTCTCCCCTGGGCAGGCTACTTTAACGCCAAGATCATCTTCTGGAGGAGTTTGTTTACGTCTGGATAGGGCTTCTATTGCCGAACCCGCAGAAACAAGTACCCAGCAAAACACAGGAATAAGATGTTGGCCGTCCAGCCGGCCAGCAGCGGGGGCACCACGTTGCTCCGACCCAAGGCCAAGGCGACCGAGTGGGCCGACCAGTACAGGAAACCGACCAGCAGACTATACCCAACTCCCCTGACCAGCCCTGTCCCGCGCGAGCCGGTTTCCATGAGGCTCATGGTGAGGCCGATCAGGGCCATGATCAGGCATACAAAAGGAAAGGCCGTGCGTCCGAACAGATCCGTCGCGTACCGGGCCGGGTTGTACCCGTCTTGTCGAAGCCGCTCGACATAGGCGGCCAGCTCCCGCAGGCTCAACGCGTCTGAGTCGATACGGACGGTGTGACGGAAATCTTCGGGCTTTTGGTTCAATTGAACGGGGAGACGGTCGAAGGACTGAGACCGGACGCCCTGGTCGCCCTGGAACGTCCGGCTGACACCGGAGACGAGGACCCAGCCCTCGTTTTCGTACAGCAGTTCCCTCGCGGAGACGAGTTCCCGGATAGTAAAGTCCTGCTCTAGGCGGTACAGGCTGACGCCGTAGATGCGCGGCGCGTTGTCGTCAGGCAGGTCGCCCCGCATGAGCGTTTGATTGCCAAGCCGAACCCAGATCTCATTGGCTTGGAAGACGGCGCGCGGATTGCGTTTTTCGATTTTGATCTCGCGCAGCGCTTCCGCCTGCTGATTTGCACTCGGGATCACGACGTCGCTGGCCCAGAGCATCAGGAGGCTCAGGGCCTGGGCGATGACGAGGAACGGAATGGAGACCCAGTAGAGGCTGATGCCGCTGCTACGCATCGCGGTGATCTCGTTGTTCCGAGACATGATCGAGACTGTCAACAGGGTGGACATCAGGACGGCGAGCGGTGTGATCTGGAAGAGGATGCCGGGGCACTTCAGCACGAAGTACCAGAGGATATGGCGAAGTTCGGCTTGGTAGCCCACGAACTTCCGGATCTTCTCGACAAAGTCGACGACCAGGTACACGACGGCCAAGCCACCTAGGCAGGTCGCAAACACCCGGAGATGCTCGCGAAGGAGATATGTCATGAGAAGTGTCATTGGGTCCCTCTGATAAGCTACGGGCGCATGCGCCGGTGGAACAGCCAGATGAAGACCAAGGCAAAGACGGCATCAGGGAACCAGGCGGCGGCGAAGGGGCTCAGGATGCGGGCTGAGACCCAGAAGTCCCCCATGACGCTCAGGACATAGAAGAGAACGATGACCAGAATCCCCACGGCGAAGCCGCCAGCCCGCCCGGACCGTTTCACGACGTTCCCGAGCGGCATCCCGATCAGGCCAAACAAGATCGTGGAGACTGGGAAGGCTACATTCTTATAGTAGTCTTCCAGGAGCCGAAGGTAGCGAGGATCTTGTCCCTTGGTGGCGGCGATCTTCTGGCGGATTTCATACAGCGACAGGCGTTCTTCAGGCTCCGGGGCCAAGCTTTCGGTTAGGTCCAGCTTAAAATCGTAGGAGGTGAAGCGGATCGTCTGATACTGATCGGGGTCCTTCGGATTCACATGGATGGTGCCGTCCTGAAGCGTCAGACCAAGACGGTTGTGGAGTGGATCGTTGATGACTTTCCAGTTGCGGGCCACGATGATCCGCGACTTGCCGCTGTTCCGAGTATCCGAGATGAAGATCCCGGATGGGCCCTCCGGCGCGCTGCGCTCGCCGACGTACATGACCACCTTGTCCGTCGGGGTGTTGAAGACCCCTTCATCGAGTGCCAGCGACACTTGGTCGCGCAGCATGCCCAGCGCCATCTTCTTGAGGGACTGGCCCGTCCAGGGCTGGGCGAATTGGGCCAGCGTGAGGGTCATCAGGAACACCACAAACGAAAACAGCAGGACGGACGGGAGGAGACGCCACGCACTGACTCCCGTCGCGTGTAACGCGGTGAGTTCCCGGTCCGAGGACAGCCGGCTGAACGCGCTGATGGACGCGATCAGGCAGCCCATCGGCAGGGTCAGGACAAAGAAGGATGGCAGCAGCAGGAGGAAAGTTTTCAGCAGGGGCAGGAGCCCCACCCCTTTGTTGATCAGCAGCTCGATGAGCCGGAGGATCTCCCGCGTCATCAGGATAAACGTCAGCGCGCCGAGGCTCTGCGCAAACGGCACGCCGAGCTCTTGCAGGATGTACCGGTCGATCGTCCGCACGCGAAAACAGCGCTCCCGGCGACAGTTATACTGGAAGGCTCGGGGCAAAGCAAATTGCAGCGACGACCCACTTGACACTCGTGAGGGGCTGTGGTAGATGCACACCCGCAATTCTTCCGCTGATTCGTAGGGGGCTTTTTCAGGTATGGAAGCCTAGCACGGTGGGCGTGGGACCGTGGGGCTGGTGTGACACGAAAGGAGGGCGGTGTGAAGAGCAAAGGCACTGTCAAGTGGTTCAATGATCGCAAGGGGTTCGGGTTTATCCGTATGGAAAGCGGACAGGACGTCTTTGTCCATTATTCAGCCCTACAGGGGGAAGGGTTCAAGAGCCTCAAGGAAGGCGAAAACGTCGAATTTGATGTCGTGGATGGTGCCAAAGGGCCTCAAGCCTCGAACGTTGTGAAGATCGTTTAGGTCCACGCAGGGTGTGGCGGAGCCTTGCCACAGTCTCCGCTCTGCAAGGGCCCACCCGGGGGTGGGCCCTTGTCGTTTCTGGCCGGGTGCAATTCTTGACTTGATGGGCCGAGCCGCGCTAGGTTACGCCAGGGCGTCAGCTATGAGGGAGTGAGCGTGGCTCCTGATAAGAAAGAAGCAACGATCGAGCGGGCCCGCAAGCTCGCGGACTCTGGCCAGTATGTCCAGGCCATTGCAGCCTGGCGCCATCTTCTCGACGAGTCCCCCAATGATGCCAATGTGTACAACACCATCGGGGACCTCGCGCTCAAGAGCAGGGCCAACGCGGAAGCGATCGACGCCTACAACAAGGCCGCCCGTTTTTTCCTTCAGGAAGGCTTTCACCTGAAAGCCATCGCCGTCTATAAGAAAATCCTAAAACTCGAACCGGACCGCGCTGAGATTTACACACTGCTCGGCGACCTACATGTGGTCCGCGGCCTGATGAACAACGCTGTTGCCGACTACCTGTCCAGCGCCAAGCTTTTCCTGAATGCCGGGAAGACCATGAACGCGCTGACGCTCTTTCGCAAGATTGCCAAGGTCGATCCCCAGAATACGGACGTGCGCCTGCGCGTGGCGGACCTCTGCCTGAAGGAGAAGCTAAAGGACGTGGCTATCGAGGAGTACCTGTGCGTCGGCAAGGATTATCAGCGTCAAGGCCGTGCGGATGATGCCCGCACGATTTATGACAAGATCCTCAAGATCACGCCGGGCCATGCGGAGGCCCGCCGGCGGCTGGACACTCCCTATCAGCCTGAAGTGGAAAAGGCGGAGCCCGCCGCACCGGAGCTCGCCGAGATGACCGTCGCCGATGTGGTGCAGGAGGAGACGGTGGAGGGGGGCATCGAATTGAGCCTCCCGGAGTCGACGCTATCGGCCCCCTTACAGCCCGCGCCTGCGGCTGAGGGAGCACCCGGATCCCTGTCGGAGGCCCGCCGCTTGCTTGCGACCGGCGACCTTGGCCAAGCCGAGCGAATGACCCGGGCCCTCCTGCTTGAAGATCCGGATCAACGCGAGTACCAGGCGGTCCTAGGGCTCGTCTATTTGAAGAAAGGCCAACTCTCCCCTGCCTACGACATTTTGTATCCCATCGCCAAGGCTTGGCTCAACAAAGGCTGGCGTGACGAAGCGTCGGATCTGATCGATGCCTATCTCATGGCGGAACCTGACGACAGCGATTTTCTCCAACTCAAGTTGCGAGTCACCCAGGAACCGGCCGCGGAGAAGACAGAAAAGCCAAGCCCGAAAGTGCAACCGGCGGAGGTGGGAAAATCGCCCGTCCTCACAGTGGAGCCGCCGGCGCCTCTGGCTGAGGAGGCCGCGTCACCTGCTGCGGTGAGGATGTCCGCCGGAGTCGTCGAGCCGGACGTCGAAGCTCTCTTCCAAGAGTTCCGCAAAGGGGGCAAGGCGCAAGCGGGCGTCGACAAGTATGAGACGCATTATGATCTTGGTGTTGCCTACAAGGAAATGGGCCTCCTGGCCGAAGCCATCGAAGAGTTTCAACAGGCTGCCTGCGGACCGACGCGATTCGTCGATGTGTGTGCCATGATCGCGGCGTGCTACAAAGCCCAGCGGCGCAGCAAAACGGCGATCGCGCTCCTGGAGCGCGTCTTGGCCGATCCCCGATGCGTGGGGCAGGGGGGGCCCTACGTCAAGTACGATCTCGCCGTCTTGTACGAGGAGGAGTGCTTGCCCGATAAAGCCGCCCGACTCTTTGGGGAGATCCCCTCCATTTTGGACGCCCAGGACCGTCTCGCTCGGCTCCTCGGCGGGCCTTCGCCTGCGGGGTCTTCCCCTACCCAGACCAAGCGTCCAGTCTCGTATTTGTAAGCCTCTACGGCCTCGCTGGCTTTCTTGACTTCATCGAGAAACGGGTGCTAGACTCACTCAACTTTTCAATAATTTTCGTAGGAGCATGTGCTTGGGCAATGCATGACAGCGACTGGCATCCACGTGTCCGGTTCGCGCTGACCGTCGATGGTTCCGCGCAGCCGGGCGGGGGAACGCCGGCGGAGCAATCTGACCTGCCGCGGGCGCCGCGCATCGTCACGGTCAAGATCGGGGATGGCAAGCTGATGCTCGACTGGGAGCCCGTTGCAGACGCCCTCTTCTACAACATCTACTACAAGACCACCCGCGGCGTAACCAAAGAAGGCAAGGAATTCGACCGGTTCCAGTACGATGCCGTCGGCATGGAACGGTTCAAGACCAAGATTGGGGTGACGAAGGAGAACGGAACCCTGATCGACACGGCCGCGCCGCCGTACCTCCATACCGACCTGGCGAACGGCATGTGCTACCACTATGTGGTCACGGCGGTTACGAAGAATGGTGAGAGCCCGGAATCCGAAGAAGTCATGGGTATCCCGGCCCCGTACCTGTGCGTCATGCACTTCGGGACCGAGGGTTATGATGACGGGGAGTTCAAGTCGCCCACAGGGATTGCGCTGGACCGGGAGGGCAATATTTACGTGGCCGACACCGACGCGCACACCATCCAGAAGTTCGACAAGGATGGGAAGTTCCTCATGCGCCTCGGCGACGAACCGGGCGACGCCGAAGGCCAGTTTTATTACCCCCGGGGCCTGGCCTGCACCTCCCAGGGCGACGTGATCGTCATTGACGCCAACAACCACCGCGTCCAGAAGTTCGACAAGGACGGGAACTTCCTGACCGTCTGGGGAAAGTTCGGTTTCTCCTGGAAGGGTGCCTCGCAGGGGGTCTTCGACAATCCATGGGGCGTCGGCGTCGACAAGGACGACAACGTCTACATCGCCGACACCCTCAATAACCGGATCCAGAAGTACACGGCCGACGGGGAGCCGATCCTCATGTGGGGCAAGGAAGGCGCATTTGAAGGGGCGTTCTTCTACTGCCGGGACGTCGCCATCGATTTCGCCGGGAACGTCTACGTCACGGACGAGATCAATAACCGCGTCCAGAAGTTCGACAGCCGGGGGAATTTTCTGGCCAAGTGGGGCAAGGAAGGTAATGGCCCGGGGCAGTTCAATGGCCCGTGGGGGATCGCGGTCGATGCGCTGGGCATCGTCTATGTGACGGACACCGGCAACCACCGGATCCAGAAGTTCACGAGCAATGGCGCCTTCATCTGCCAATGGGGTAACCGCGGCAACACATTGGGCCAGGTGAACTTTCCCTACGGGATCGCGGTTGACCGGGAAGGCTTCGTCTACGTCGTAGATAGCGGCAACGCCCGCGTCCTGAAGTTCGCGCCGGTGGAAGGCACCCAGTCCTCCACGCAGGTGCCGGCGGAAAAGGGCGCGACGGAATTGTCGGCGCCCGCCGAACTGATCGCCAAGGCTGGCGACACCGAAGTGACCCTTAGCTGGATGGACGTGCCGGGCGCGGCGTCCTACAACCTCTACTACCACACCGAAGCGAGCGTGACGCCCCAGACAGGGACCTGCGTCGAAGGCGTGGCCTCGCCGTACACACACGGCGGGCTGGCCAACGGCACCACCTACTATTTCATGCTGTCGGCGGTCAGCGCGGAGGGAACGCTGAGCCTGTCGTCGCCTGTCGTCGAGGCGACGCCGACGATGATCGACCTGGCCGCGCCCCAGAACCCCTACATGATCGTCAACCACGGGGCGTTCATGACGAACCTCCCAGACGTGGTTCTGACGATCTCGGCCAACGACGTGGATTCGGGGGTTGCTGGCTACTTCATCTCGGAGGCGCCCACCACGCCGACAGCGTCGACGCCGGGGTGGGTTGACGTGGAGCCGGTCGGCAAGTTCGGCGCCACGGCGCCCTATACCCTCTCGCCCGGCGACGGCAAAAAGACCATCTATGTCTGGTTCAAGGACGGGTACGGGAATATCTCTGCCCCGGCGACCAATTCCATCCTCCTCAACACCTCTGGCTATGTCTGTGTGAATGTCTGGGGGAAAGCCGGCAGCGGCGCCCACCTCCTCCATGGCGGGGAGTTCGGCACGCCCTCGTTCGGCCTCGCGTGCGATCAGACCGGCAACGTGTATGTCGTGGACACCGGCAACTGCCGGGTCCAGAAATTCGACAACGCGGGGAATTTCGTCCACCTCTGGGGCATGTTCGGCACCGCCCCCTCGAACTTCCATAATCCCACCGGCCTCGCCGTGGACGATAAAGGCGTCGTGTACGTCTGCGACACCAACAACCACCGGGTCCAGCGGTTCGACGCCAAGATGGGCAGCTACATGTCCAAGTGGGGCCGGCAGGGCGGCGGCGAGGGGCAATTCAACGCCCCCTGGAGCGTGGCGGTTGACAACACCCGGGGCTACGTCTATGTCGTGGACAGCGCCAATTTCCGCGCCCAGAAGTTCGACCGCAGCGGCGAGTTCATCATGGCGTGGGGCAGCTTCGGCAATGCGGACGGCCAGTTCTATTTCGCCCGCGGCATCGCAGTGGACGAAAGCGACGGGGCGGTGTACGTCGTGGACATGGGCAACCATCGGATCCAGAAGTTTGACACCAGCACGAACTTCCTCCCGCAGCTTCTCGTGAAGTGGGGGACCAAGGGGCAGGAACCCGGCCAGTTCTGGAATCCGTGGGGGATCGCCGTCGATCGGGACGGCTTCGTGTACGTGACGGACACCGGCAACCACCGAGTCCAGAAGTTCGACCGGGACGGGAACTTTGAAACGCAGTGGGGCGGCTTCGGCGGCGCTCGCGGGCAATTCAACTTTCCTTATGGCATCGGGGTGGACCGGCGAGGCTCGATCTTCGTGCTCGACAGTTCCAATTTCCGGGTGCAGCAATTCATGACGGCCGACGAAGGGGAGTTGCAACTGCGCGAGCAGGCCGAGGTGGCCGAGTCCGAATCCTCCGCCTTGGAGGAGAAGAAAACGATCCAACAGGAAACTCCGGGCACGCATCTCTTGTCGACGCCGAAACAATAACGACATGCTGCAACCTTCCTTGCCGGTGGGACTGACCTTCGACGATGTGGCGTTGGTCCCCGCCAAATCCTCCGTCATGCCGGCCGAAACCGACACCCGCACGCGGTTGACCCGCCGCATCACGATCAACATCCCTATCGTCAGCGCCGCCATGGACACGGTCACCGAGGCCCGGCTGGCCATCGCGATCGCCCGTGAGGGCGGTGTCGGGATCATCCATCGGGTGCTCTCGCCGGCAGACCAGGCAGCCGAAGTGGATAGGGTCAAGAAATCCGAGAGCGGCATGATCCTGAACCCGGTGACCATCTCTCCGGACCACACCATCCGCGACGCGCACAAGATCATGGAGCAGTACCGGATTTCCGGCATTCCGGTGACCAAGAACGGCAAGCTCGTCGGCATTGTGACCAACCGGGACCTGCGCTTCGAGACACGCATGGATCTCAAGATCTCCCAGGTCATGACCCGAGAGAACCTCATCACGGCACCGGAAGGCACGACACTGGATAAGGCCCGGGAGATTCTGCACCAGCATCGTATCGAAAAGCTCCTGGTGGTCAACGACCGCTTCGAGCTCAAGGGACTGATCACGATCAAGGACATCGCCAAGCGGATCCAGTACCCTGACGCGTGCAAGGATGAGCACGGACGCTTGCGCGTGGGCGCGGCGGTTGGAGTCGGGGAGGATGCCGAGCAACGCGTGGCGCTGCTCGTCAAAGCCGGGGTTGACGTGGTCGTGGTGGACACCGCGCACGGCCATAGCCAGGCGGTGCTGGACACCGTGCGTGTGTTGAAGCGCCACGTTCCCGAGGCGGAGGTCGTGGCCGGCAACGTGGCCACGAAGGAGGCAGTCCGCGATCTGATCGCGGCCGGGGCAGATGCCATCAAGGTTGGTGTCGGGCCGGGCTCCATCTGCACGACGCGGATCGTGGCGGGCGCCGGCGTGCCGCAATTGACCGCTGTGGCGGAGTGCGCGGCGGCCGCCCGTGCGAAGGTGCCGATCATCTCCGACGGCGGGATCAAGTACTCCGGCGATGTGACCAAGGCGATCGCGGCCGGTGCCTCGTCGGTCATGATCGGCGGGCTCTTCGCTGGAACCGAAGAAAGCCCGGGCGAAACGGTCCTCTTTCAAGGCCGCACCTATAAGGTGTACCGGGGCATGGGCTCGCTCGGCGCGATGGAACGCGGCGGGCGGGACCGCTACGCGCAGAGGGATGAGCCGGTGCAAAAGCTGGTGCCGGAAGGCATCGAAGGGCGCGTCCCGTACCGCGGCACGCTGTCGGGAGTGGTGTACCAGCTGGTCGGCGGGTTGCGCGCCGGCATGGGGTACTGTGGTTGCCGTACCATCGGCGAGATGCAGAAGAAGGCCCGCTTCATTCAGATCACCCAAGCCGGTCTGCGGGAGAGCCACGTGCACGACGTGATCATCACCAAGGAAGCCCCCAACTACCGGACCGAGGTTGAGCTCTAACCTGCTTCCCAATGCGATGGGTTCCGCGCACGAGAGAATCCTGGTCCTGGACTTCGGCTCCCAGTACACGCAGCTGATTGCCCGCCGCATCCGCGAAGCCCACGTCTACTCCGAAATCCTGCCGTACAACGTCCCGCTGGCTCGGATCCTGGAACGCCGTCCGGGTGGCCTGATTTTCTCCGGTGGCCCCGCCAGCGTCTACGATCGAAAGGCGCCGAGCATCCCGGCACAGTTACTGGATACAGGGATCCCGATTTTGGGCATTTGCTATGGGATGCAACTCGTGACGCAGGTTCTGGGAGGGAAGGTGGCGCGGGCTGCGCATCGCGAGTACGGTCCGGCCACACTGCTGGTCGACGACGCCACGGATCTGTTTAAGGGGCTCGTGGGGGAGCAGGCACACCCTACCGTTTGGATGTCGCACGGGGACCGGATCGAAGAGATGCCTCCGGGGTTCCGCTCCATAGCGCGTACGTCGAACTCGCCAGTGGCCGCAATGAAGGCGACGTCGCCCGGACGTCGGATCTACTGCCTCCAGTTCCACCCGGAGGTCGCGCACACGGAGGGTGGGGCGGCGATCCTGAAGAACTTTGTCTACGACATCTGCGGGCTGAAGCCGGATTGGACCATGCGGTCCTTCATGACGGATGCCATTGCGGCCATCCGGGACCAGGCGCGGTCCGGGAGGGTGCTCTGCGCGCTCAGCGGCGGTGTGGACTCCTCGGTGGCCGCGGTGTTGGCCCATCGGGCGGTCGGCGACCGGCTCACGTGCCTGTTCGTCGATCATGGGCTCCTGCGGGAAGGCGAGGCACAACTGGTCCGCGAGACCTTCGCCAAGCACTTCAAGATGAAGTTGAAGTTCATTAACGCATCCGCTCGATTTGTCGGATCTCTCGATGGCATCAGTGATCCCGAGCGCAAGCGGAAGATCATTGGCCGGTTGTTCATCATGGAGTTTGAAGCCTTCGCTCGCAAGACGGGCGAAGCAGACTGGTTGGTCCAGGGTACGCTCTACCCTGACGTGATCGAGAGCGTGAACTTCAAGGGCCCGTCCGCGACGATCAAGACCCACCACAATGTCGGAGGGCTGCCCTCGCGCATGCGGTTCAAGCTGATCGAGCCCTTGCGGGAACTGTTTAAAGATGAAGTCAGGGAACTGGGAAGGGAGCTGGGGCTGCCCGATGAAATCGTCTGGCGCCAGCCCTTCCCGGGGCCAGGCCTGGCGATCCGCATCCTCGGGCCGGTCACCAAGGAGCAGCTGGCGACCGTCCGGGCAGCCGACGTCATCGTCGAGCAGGAAATCCGGAGAGCCGGCTATTACCAGAAGGTCTGGCAGGCCTTTGCGGTCCTGCTCCCGGTTAGAACCGTCGGCGTCATGGGCGATGAGCGAACGTACGACCATGTGGTGGCCGTGCGAGTGGTGACCAGCGTGGACGGCATGACAGCCGACTGGGCGAGGCTACCCTCTGAGGTGCTGGCGTCCATTTCGACGCGGATCATCAATGAAGTGAAAGGGGTGAATCGGGTGGTCTTCGACATCAGCTCAAAGCCGCCGTCTACTATAGAGTGGGAGTAGGACGTTATTCGTTAAACGTTAAACGTATGGAAATGGAATCCTTCGACTCACGAATAACGAATAACGGTTAACGATTAACGGCCATGGAAGTGCGGCTGCAGAAGGTGATCGCGGATGCGGGGGTGGCCTCGCGGCGGAAGGCCGAAGAGCTGATCCGCCAGGGGCGCGTGACCGTCAACGGCCGAGTTTCCACGGAGATGGGCCTCAAGGTGGATCCTGCCCGCGACCATGTGAAGGTGGATGGGCGTCACCTCAAGCCGGCCGCGCCCAAGGCTTATGTGATGCTCAACAAGCCTGGAGGCGTACTGACCACGCTCGAAGGCCCGGGAGTGGAGGGCCGTCTCACGGTGCAGCAGTTTCTTCACGGGGTCAGGCAGCGCGTGTTTCCGGTTGGCCGGCTGGATTACGATGCCGAGGGGCTGCTCCTGCTTACTAATGATGGCCAGTTGGCGCAACGGCTGCTGCATCCCCGCTATCACATCCCAAAGACGTATCTGGTGAAGGTCAAAGGGGTCCTCGATGACGCGCAGATCCGGACGTTGGGATCGGGCGTCCGGCTGGACGATGGCCTCACAGGCCCGGCTCAGGTCAGGAAGGTCAGAAAGACCGAGGAGAATTCCTGGATTGAACTGACCATCTCC
>CAZSUT010000014.1:35124-38777 GCA_964610095.1 uncultured Nitrospirales bacterium
GGTCAGGAAGGTCAGAAAGACCGAGGAGAATTCCTGGATTGAACTGACCATCTCCGAGGGGCGCACCCACCAGGTCAAGCGGATGCTTGAAGTGGTGGGGCATCCGGTCCTGAAGCTCAAGCGGCTCCGGTTCGGTCCGTTGAAGCTGGGACCGCTTCCCCCCGGCGAGTATCGGTTTCTGACTGATGCGGAAATCCGGCAAGTGAAAGCGGTCGCAGCGAGCCGGGAGAGGCTGGCGTCATGACGCCGCGAACGCATATGTGCGGACAGCTACGCGCGACCGACGTCGGCCAGTCGGTGCGAGTGATGGGATGGGTGCAACGCCGCCGCGATCACGGAGGGCTAGTCTTTGTGGACCTGCGTGATCATACCGGCTTGGTCCAGGTCGTGTTCAATCCCACGGTGAATGCCACCACCCACGAGCAGGCGCAGCGGCTCCGCCCGGAGTTCGTCATTGCGGTGACGGGGACAGTCTCGGCCCGGCCGGCCGGCATGACGAACCCCAACCTGGCGACCGGTGAGATCGAAGTGATGGTGCACCAGTTAGAGATACTCAACGAGGCCAAGACGCCGCCGTTCATGATTGAAGACGATGCGGATGTCACGGAGGTGCTGCGTCTCAAGTACCGCTACCTCGATCTCCGACGTCCGAAGATGCAGCGCTTACTCGAACTCCGTCACCGGGTTACCCAGCACGTCCGGGCGTTCCTGAATGCGGAGCGCTTTCTGGAGATTGAAACGCCGATCCTGACGAAAAGTACGCCGGAGGGCGCGCGCGATTACTTAGTACCCAGTCGCGTGAATCCTGGATGTTTCTTCGCGCTCCCGCAATCCCCCCAGCTCTTCAAGCAGGTGCTTATGGTGAGCGGGGCGGATCGCTACTATCAGATTGCCCGCTGCTTCCGTGACGAGGATCTGCGCAACGACCGACAGCCAGAGTTCACGCAGATCGATCTGGAGATGTCCTTTGTCGATCGGGAGCAGGTCATGTCGGTGGTCGAGCGGATGATCAGCCATGTGTGTCGCGAGGCGGCGGGGATCGAGCTCAAGATTCCATTCCCGCGGATGACGTACCAAGAAGCGGTGGGGCACTATGGTTCTGATAAGCCGGACCTGCGTTTCGAGATGCCGCTCCATGATCTGAGCGGGTTTGCCACGCAGACCGATTTCAAGGTCTTTCGGGACGCAGTTGCGAAGGGGGGGATCGTCAAGGCTCTCATCGTGCAGGGCGGGTCGACGATCACCCGTACTCGTATCGATGCGTTAGGGGAGACGGCCAAGAGCTTCGGCGCGAAAGGGCTCGCATGGGTGAAGATCACTGCTGACGCTAAGCTGGACTCGGTCATCGCGAAATTCCTCGATGCGAAACTACTCCTCAAGGCTACGCCGGAGGCGAAACCGGGCGATCTCCTGCTCTGTGTCGCCGATCAGCCGAAAGTGGTGCACGACGTGCTCGGGCGCCTGCGTCTGCTGCTGGGTGATGAGCTGAAGCTGATTGATCCCACTCTGTGGCGGCCAGTGTGGGTGCTCGAGTTCCCGCTGCTCGAGTATGACACAGAGGCCAAGCGGTATGTGTTCGTGCACAATCCCTTCGCCGCGCCGTTCGATGAAGACGTGGCGCTGCTCGATTCCGCTCCGTTGCAGGCCCGGGCCAAAGCCTACGACCTCGTCCTGAATGGTAACGAAATCGGCGGCGGAAGCATCCGGAACCACCGCAGCGAGGTCCAACTGAAGATCCTGGACCTGCTCGGCATCAAGAAGGAGCAGGCGCGGGAGAAGTTCGGCTTCCTGCTGGATGCGCTGGACTACGGCGCCCCGCCCCACGGTGGCATTGCGTTCGGCTTGGACCGTCTGGTCATGCTGCTGGGCGGGGCCGACTCCATCCGCGACGTGATCGCGTTCCCCAAAACTCAGAAGGCCCAGTGCCCCATGACCGACGCGCCCTCTCCGGTCACGCCTGAGCAACTGAAAGAGCTCTCCATCAAGCTCGAGAAGCTCGATTAGCCGCTTCGCGACTTTTCGTTCAGGTTGAACATCGCCCGTTGTTCGGTGGGCTGAGGTCTCAGAGGCGGTCCACGACGGTCACGATCGTATGGAGTCCGCTGGCGCCGGCGGGACTCGGGCGTACGATTTCCGAGGTTTGGAGGCGGTCCTTAGCATCAATGGCGCGGACGGCGACTTGGTAGGCGCCGGCCTTGGGAGGGGCCCAATTGTAGTACCAGATCACCCAGGTATAGGGGGAGAGCGGCAACTCGAATGGCGCGTCTTGCCAGGTCCGTCCGCCGTCGAAACTGATCTCGACTTTCTTGATGGTCTCCGGCCCGCCGAAGGCGATGCCTTTGAACAAGTGCTCCTTCCCGCGGAGATTCTGGTAATGGCCGGGGCTGTCAATGCGTGAGGTAATCTTGATCGTGCCGTCATCGGTCCAGCCCTTGCGTTGCCAGTAGCCCTTGTAGTCCCCGTCGTAGACTTCGATTTCGGTGATCCACTTGACGTTCTTGATGCCGTAGAGTCCGGGCACCACGGCGCGGAGTGGAAAGCCGTGCATCCTCGGGAGCGTGGCTCCGTTCATCATGTAGGCGAGCAGCACGTCCCCCCCCATAGCCCGTTCGAACGTGATGCTGTCGTCGTAGCCGTCAGCGGCGCGAAACACGACGTCGCGGGCCATCTCCGTATCGGCGCCGACTTCTTCCAACAGCTCTTTAAGCGAGATGCCACGCCACATGGCGTTGCCCATGCTGTCGCCGCCGGGGAGGTTATCGATGCATTCGAGAGTCACGGCGCGATCGAGCGCGGGCCGTTTGAGAATGTCGCCGTAGCGGAGGACCGTGGGCTTTTTGACGGCGCCCGTGATGGAGAGTTGCCATTGGTCGATCTTGACGTCGCGGGAGAGGCTGAACGGCGAGTCCGAGTAGTTCACCACGTAGAATGTGTCGTTCTGGGTGAAGTAAGTGGTCTCGCGCGGCGGGACCGCGAAGAGGCGACCGAACACGCTCGCTGCGGAGTCGCAGCCGCCCGTCAACCCGGCCGTCAGGCCTATTCCGCCGATCTTGAGCAGGTCTCGTCGCGACCAGCGCATCGTCATGTTGAAATTATCCTCTGGTCGTCCGTCCGGTGCAAGGGTCGCGCCCTTAACTCCGCCACCGAAGCACCGTCGGCCCTTTGAGGGGATGCTCCATCGGACGGCTGCTCTGGCGGGCTTCCAGGTACGCGGTCTTCAGCTTGTAATACCACTTGGCGGGAGTGTCGGCGTCATCCAGCAACATCAAGGGAGGCTTGTAGCAGAGGCCGAGCGCTTGACGCTCCATGATGCGCTTGTCCTGGTTGAGGAAATGTCTGGCGATCAGGCGGAACATCGTAGTGGCCAACGGCACCCAGCGGAACACGTTCCAGGCCGCGCAGAAGTCGATCCGGCATTCCTGCTCAGTGATCGGAGTGACTGCGGCGCGGGAGGAGAACCAGTACGGGCCGCACGTCACGAGCTCGTAGCGAAGGTTCGGGAGCACAAAATCGATTGTGGTGGTGATCCGTTCCCCGTAGACGCCGAGCAATTTGTACAGCGCGCTGTTGCGGGAGGGCTCGTGGGCTTTCATCCGGAACCCGTTCGGGATCGGTTCGAACTCTTTGGCCTTCTCGTGGATGCTGTCCCGGCT
>CAZSUT010000015.1:0-13000 GCA_964610095.1 uncultured Nitrospirales bacterium
TGATTCGCATGCTCTCAGTCCGGGCAAGCATCATTGGGACCAATAGCGCCTCAGCCATTTTGTTCAACGACGAGGCCTCCGCAACAGAGACCTTGGCGGCGCTGAAGGACGATCCGCACATCGTCTCCGCCGGCATATACAAGCGCGACAATCAGGCATTCGCCACGTATGGGCTTAGCGACAAGCAAAGATCCGTCGCACTTCTTGAACGCTTCGCCGGTCATGCAGATGGCCACTGGTTTGAGAGTGACGGTCTGTTTTTGTGCCGGAAGATCGTGTTCAAGGGGGAGCATATAGGCACGTTCTACATCCAGTCCGATCTTGAGGAAATGCAAGCCCGCATCTGGCAGTACTTCGGCATCAGCATTGTCGTCTTGTTGGTCTCTTCCTCGGTCGCACTCTTCATCTCGTCGAGACTCCAACGAAGCGTCACTCAACCACTCTTCCATCTGGTGGAGACGGCCAAAATCGTTTCCAGCGAAAAGAACTATTCGGTACGCGCCGTCACCGACAGCAAGGATGAGATGGGCATTCTCGTGAGTGCCTTCAATGAGATGCTCGCGCAGATTCAACAACGAAATGTGGCGCTCAAAAAGTCCAGCGACGAGCTTGAGCAACGGGTCATAGAGCGAACCGCTCAACTCGAGGCTTCCAACAAGGAGCTCGAAGCCTTTTCGTACTCTGTCTCGCACGATCTGCGCGCGCCGTTGCGCCATATTGACGGGTTCTCGGACTTGCTTCAGGAGCACGTTGCTTCCACACTGGATGAGAAGGGGCGCCGGTATCTGAAGACGATTTCCGAATCGGCCAGGCAGATGGGCACCTTAATTGACGACTTACTCGCCTTTTCGCGGGTGGGAAGAGTCGAACTGCGACTGACGACAGTTGATCTCAATCAGGTCGTCAAGAGTGTGCTGGACGATCTGGCACACGACATACAGGGGCGGCGCATCGCCTGGACAATCGGCATGCTGCCCACGGTGCACGGCGATCCGTCCATGCTGCGGCAGGTGCTGGTGAATCTGATGGCCAACGCTGTGAAATACTCCCGCGCGCGCGAAGAAGCCCGGATCGAAATCGGATGCGACGGGGTCGCACAGGACGAGACGGCAATCTTCGTTCGCGATAACGGCGCCGGCTTCGACATGCAGTACGCGAATAAGCTTTTCGGAGTGTTCCAGCGGCTCCACAGTGCGAGCGAGTTTGAGGGCACCGGCATCGGGCTGGCGAATGTCCAGCGCATCATTCATCGCCATGGAGGCCGGGTGTGGGCCGAAGGAGCCGTGGATGTCGGCGCAACCTTTTATTTCTCACTCCCTGCTCGCAAGGAGGCGAGCTACGATGGCTGAACTCAAGCGGATTCTGCTGGCTGAAGACAACCCCAAGGATGTCGAACTGACTCTGACCGCGCTCGATGAACACAATCTGGCCAATGAAGTGGTGGTCGTCAACGACGGCGCTGAAGCGCTGGATTATCTGTATCGCCGCGGAAAGTTTGCGATGCGTGCCGACAACGATCCCGCCGTCGTGCTGCTGGACCTGAAGATGCCCAAGGTGGATGGACTCGAGGTGCTGCGAACCATCAAGAAGGACGACAAGCTGAAGACGATCCCATTAGTCATCCTCACCTCCTCGCGCGAGGAAAAGGACCTGGTGGAGAGTTACAAACTGGGCGTGAACGCCTACGTGGTGAAGCCGGTCAATTTCCAGCAGTTTATCGAGGCCGTCAAAGAGCTCGGCGCATTCTGGGCGGTCATCAACGAGCCCCCGCCCGGGAGCGTACGAAAAGCAAAGAAATGACTCTCCATTCGGGATAATGGCATTCATGGAAAAGCCGGTGCGGATTCTTTACCTCGAGGACAATCCAACGGATGGAGAACTCGTTCGGGCACGACTGGCTGCTGAAGGTTTGGACTGCGAGATCGTCTGTGTCCAAACCAGCACCGACTTTGCTTCCGCAATTGACCAAGGCGGATGGGCTCTGATCATCTCCGACTTCACCCTCCCTACTTACGATGGAATGTCTGCACTGGCTCTTGCACATACAAAACGTCCCGACACGCCATTCATCTTTTTCTCGGGGACAGTCGGTGAGGAAGCAGCGATTGATGCGCTCAAGAAGGGCGCCTCCGATTATGTGTTGAAACCGCGGCCCGCCCGTTTGGTGTCCGCAGTAAAGCGAGCCTTGCAGGAAGCCAAGGAGAAGGCCGAGCGCAAGCGTGCGGAAGAAGCGCTGCGGCAGACCGAGGCTCGAAAGGCGGCCTTTTTTCAATCAGCCCTTGACTGCATCATTACCATTGATCACAACGGGCTGATCCTCGAGTTCAATCCAGCGGCTGAGACCACGTTTGGCTACGCGAGCGGGGCTGTTCTAGGCAAGCCGATGGCGGAATTGATCATTCCTCCGTCCCTCCGCGAGAAGCATCATCGCGGCATGGCCCATTACCTCGCGACTGGCGAAGGTCCAGTGCTCGGCAAGCGGATTGAGATCACCGCTATGAGGGCTGATGGGTCCGAATTTCCTGTCGAGCTTTCCATCACCACAATCGGAATGGGTGGTGTCCCGTCTTTCACGGCCTCCATCAGGGACATCTCAGAGCGCAAGAAGGCAGAGCAGGACAAGCTGCTCCTCGAACAGCAGCTTCGCCAGGCCCAGAAGATGGAGGCGATCGGGCAGCTCACCGGTGGCATCGCCCACGACTTCAACAACATGTTGACGGTCATCCTGGGCTACAGCGAACTCATGCTACAAAGGCTCAACGCCGACGACCCGCTGCGGAGCGAGGTCGAGCAGGTCAAGGAGGCTGGGGTGCGGGCCTCCTTACTGACCCGGCAGCTCCTGGCGTTCAGCCGCAAGCAGGTGCTCCAGCCCAGAGTACTGGACCTCAACGCCGTCCTGACCAACATGGATCGGATGCTCCAACGGCTGATCGGCGAGGACATTGACCTGGTCACCATGCCGGCGCCGGGACTGGGGCGCGTGCATGCCGACCCGGGGCAGATCGAGCAGGTCATTATGAATCTGGCCGTCAATGCCCGTGACGCCATGCCCAATGGCGGGAAGCTCACCATCGAGACCGCGAACGTTGAGCTGGACAATGCCTATGCTCGTGAGCACGTCTCTGTCATCCCGGGCCCCTACGTGATGCTGGCGGTGAGCGATACCGGTTGCGGCATGGATGCGGCAACACAAGCCCGGATCTTCGAGCCTTTCTACACTACCAAGGAGGTGGGCAAGGGGACGGGGCTGGGGCTCTCCACTGTCTATGGCATCGTCAAGCAGAGTGACGGGAACATCTGGGTGTATAGCGAACCCGGCCGCGGCACAACATTCAAGATTTTCCTGCCTTGGGTCGAAGGAGCGGTGGAAACGGTCGAACCTGGCGTAGTCCCCGCCGGAGCCGTCCGCGGCTCCGAGACTATCTTGCTCGTGGAGGACGATCCGGGAATCCGGCGACTGGTCCGTCAAGTCCTGGCAGAGAGGGGATACTGGGTGCTGGAGGCGATCCACGGCAAGCACGCCATTCAGATAAGCGAGCAGCACACGGTGCCGATCCACCTACTCGTGACCGACGTGGTCATGCCAGAGATGAGCGGGCGCAATTTGGCGGAACATCTGAAGCCCTCGCGTCCCAACATGAAAATCCTCTTTATGTCGGGCTACACCGACAAGGCCATTGTCCATCGTGGGGAGCTCGACCCAGGCACGGCGTTTCTGCAGAAGCCTTTCACCCCGGATGCGCTGGCGCGCAAGGTGCGCGAGGTGCTAGACTCGCCACTTGGGCGGCAAGGAGTCTGAGCATGGCGACGATTCTGGTAGTGGATGACGAGCGCATGGTCTGCGACCTGCTGCGGGCGGTGTTGACCCGCCACGGCCACGAGGTGCTCATAGCGACCAGCGGCCGCGAGGGGCTCGAGGTGTTCAAGAAGCACCGCCCCCGTTTTACGCTGTTGGACCTCCGCATGCCCGGGATGAACGGAATCGAAGTGCTCACGCAGATTCGCATCCTCGATCCTGGAGCTGCCGTGATTGTCTTGACGGGAGCAGGCAGTGCTGACTTGGAAAACCAGGCTCGGCAGATGGGCGCCCATGATTTTCTTAGCAAAGGACTGTCGCTGGATGTCCTGGTACAGGCGATGGAGCGGGTCATGCAGCAGCCGGTCAAGTCGCCTGCGCATCCATCGCAATCAGCAGATGCCCAGAAAGCTCCGTCTCGCTCGCAGGAAGCAGGTTCGATCCTGGTGGTGGACGACGAGCCGCCGATCAGGGATTTACTCAGGAAATTCTTGTCCGCACGCGGCTATCAGGTGTGGGTGGCATCTGACGGCCAACAGGCGCTGGCCTTGGTTGATCAGAAGAACCCCGATCTCATCGTGCTGGACGTGAACATGCCGGGCATGAATGGGATCGAGGTGCTGAAAAGATTGCGGGCGAAGAACTACGCGGGTGGAGTGATGTTCCTGACGTCCAGCCAGGATGAGATGTTGCTGCAAGAGGGCCTTGAGCTGGGATCTGTGGATATCCTCGGCAAGCCTGTGGACCTGGAGCGGCTGGAGTTGACGATCCAATTGGGCTGCATCCTTTCCACGCCCTAGACTGCGCCGTCACGCGCCGTTGAGCCAACCGCTCTAACCCCCGCCAAACATGCGTAAAATTTGCTCCTGCACAGGATTTTCTGTATCATTCCAAGTTTACGCTGGGGGATCGTCTAGTGGTAGGACTGCGGACTTTGGATCCGCATACCCAGGTTCGAATCCTGGTCCCCCAGCCAACCCTCCTCGTGCGATCCTCGGCGCCCATGACGTGGACGCGACAGGAAGAGGGAGACGACCATGCCTAGAGAAGAGAGCCGCCAACTGTACGCGTGGTTGCCGGTCATCATACTCGTGCTCGTGCTGGTGACCTTGGCGGTAGGGGGTGTCGCCCTCCATTACGTTGAGCACTACCTGATCGCCGCGACCGGGGAAAGCCTAGCCCTGGCAGCCGCCGACATTGCCGACAAATTGGACACTGTCTTGTTTGAGCGGTACGGCGATATCCAGGTCCTTGCTCACTCGCCTGTCTTCCGCACGCGCAACGTTGCAGCCATGACCCGGTACCTCAACCTCCACAAAGGAGTCTACGGCTATTATCTCTGGCTGGGTGCGACGGATGCTGGCGGCAGGATTGTGGCGGCCACTGACCCGGCAAGCGTGGGCCAGGACCGGAGCAGGCGCCAATGGTTCCGGGCAGTGCGGGCGCGGGGCGGTATCTACGTGGAGGACGCCGAACCTTCGGAGTATGGGGGCGGCGCCTTTGCGGTGACCTTTACGGCGCCGATCAAGGGGTCCAGGGGGGAGTTCCTCGGTACCGTCTCGACGAGAGTGAGGATGACCGAGTTGGAGCAGGTCTTCGAGCGGACGGTTCGAGCGTTTCAGGCCCAGAGAGGACCGGCCGGCAGGATCGAATGGCAGTTCATGAACCGCGACGGCGACCTGATCGTGGATTCGTTCCTGCGGCAGGAAGGCATGGTCAACCTGAAAGTCATGGGACTTCCCTCGGCTCTGTTTGTCGGCACGACGCAGCCAGGCTACGTTGAAGAGATGCATTTGCGGCGGCATGTGCCCGTCGTCACGGGCTACGCCCAGACCGAACAGCGCGGAAACTTTTTAGGCCTGCATTGGGGGATCCTGGTCCGCATGGACCGGAGCGACATCCTGGCGCCTATTCAGGCGATCCTCTGGAAACTGGGGCTGGCGGGAGCCGCGGTGTTCGTGCCGGTGGTCAGCTTCCTCCTGTGGATCACCGCGCGGTTGCGGAAAGAATGGGCGTCCGCGGAGGAGGAGTCCGCCCGCGCGACAGCGGCTGAGGCAGCGGTGCGCCAGAGCGAGCAGCGGTACAGACACCTGGTGGACCATGCCCACGACATCATTTATAGAGCCGATGCCGAGGGCCGATTCACCTATTGCAATCCCACCGCGATCCGCCTGCTGCAGTATTCCCCGGAAGAATTCCTCGGCCAGCGGTACCTGGACCTGATCCGCCCGGACTACCGACAGGCTGCCGAACGATTTTACGGGTGGCAGTTCGTCAGGCGAACCCCAAGCACGTACTTTGAAATGCCCGTTCTGGCCAAGGATGGGAGCGAAATGTGGATTGGCCAGAACGTGCAGATCATACTCGAGCATGGCCGCTTTGAAGGCTTTCATGCAGTGGCCCGCGACATCACCGAGCGCAAACAAGCGGAGGCGGATCTCCAGAAGGCCAAGGAAATGGCCGAAGCAGCGAACCGGGCCAAGTCCGAATTTCTGGCCAACATGAGCCATGAGATCCGCACGCCGATGAACGCCATCATCGGCATGGCCGATCTGCTCTTGGAGAGCCCTTTGAACAAGGAGCAACATGAATACGTGCGGATTTTCCGGCGAGCCGGCGACAATCTCCTGACTCTGGTCAACGATATTCTCGATTTGTCCAAAGTGGAGGCGGGCAGCCTGACGCTTGAGTACGTCGAATTTGATCTGGTTGAACTCATCGAAAAGACCTCCGAGTTGGTGGCCATGGTCGCCCATGACAAGGGGCTTGAGCTGGCCTGTCAGGTCATGATGGATGTGCCGCGCGATCTGGTCGGCGACCCGCACCGCCTGCGGCAGATCCTCCTGAATCTGATGGGCAACGCGCTCAAGTTCACGATGTCCGGTGAGGTCGTCCTGCGGGTACAGAACGACCCGGAAGCCAGTCAACCCGGCGTGCTGCTGTTCTCGGTGTCCGACACCGGCATCGGCATTCCGGCGGACAAACTGGATGTCATCTTCGAGAGTTTCACGCAGGCGGACTCCTCAGTCACCCGCCAGTACGGGGGGACCGGCCTGGGCCTGACTATCTCCAAGCGACTGGCGGAACTCATGGGCGGCCGCATCTGGGTGACCAGTACTGTTGGCCAAGGCAGCACGTTTTCTTTCAACGCGAAGTTTCGAGTGCAAGAGGAACCCAAGCTTCGCGCGCTTGTCCCGCCGGCGGAATTACAAGGGATGAGGGCGCTGGTGGTGGACGACAATGCCACCAACCGGATGATCATGAAGGAGATCCTCACCGCATGGGGGATGCAGGTGGTCGAGGTTCCCAACGGCATGGAGGGGCTGGCAGAACTTGTGCGCGCCCAAGAGTCAGGCGATCCGTATCGCCTGGTGCTGCTCGACTGCCGCATGCCTGAGATGGACGGGTTCCAGGTCGCGGAGCGTCTTCGTGCCATCCCCAACCTGACCAGCGTCACCGTCATGATGCTCACCTCCGACTCGCGGGCGGGCGACAAGATACGGTCTCAAGAGCTGGGCATGGCAGGGTATCTCGTGAAGCCGGTCAAGCGCGCTGCATTGTTCGACGCCATCGCCGCCGCTGTGAACAAGAGTCACGTGTTTGCGCCTGGACCAGCGTTGGACGCCGCGTCGGCGCCGGCGCGGGATCAGCGTGCGTTGCGGATTCTCCTGGCCGAAGATTCTCAGGACAACCGGCTGCTCGTGCAGTCCTACCTCAAGCACACGCCCCATCACCTCGATCTCGCCGACAACGGCGCCATCGCGGTGGCGAAATTCAGGGCCCGCGGGTTCGACCTTGTCTTGATGGACATGCAGATGCCGGTTCTGGACGGCTACGCCGCCACCAGAAGGATCAGGCAATGGGAGAAGGAAATCGGGCGCCCGTCGACGCCGATCATCGCGCTCTCGGCGTTTGCCTTGCAGGAAGAAATCCAAAAGAGCCTCGACGCGGGATGCACGGCCCACCTGACCAAGCCGATCAAGAAGTCGATCCTGCTGAACGCGATCCAGGAATACACCATGAGCGTGGCGAAATGACGGCCAAGGCGGATGACAACCGGGCGGAGAAGACCATCATCCGCGTGGACCCCGAGATCGCGGAGCTGATCCCCGGCTTCCTGGAGAACCGGCGGAAGGACATCGCCGCGATGCTGGACGCCGTGCAGCAGGGCGATTTCGAGACGGTGCGGGTTCTGGGGCATAGCATGAAAGGGGCCGGCGGCGGCTATGGGTTCGACGTCATCACCGAGATCGGCGCCACGCTCGAGCAGGCCGCCAAACAGCGCAATGCCGCTGAAATTCGGAATCGCGTGAATGAATTGTCTTGCTATCTGGATCGGGTAGAGGTGATCAGTGACTAGCGCTTCACCTAAGCCACCACGCCGGTCATTGAAAGCTGTTCAGGACTTCCGCCGCGTGCGGGACGAGGCGATCGCCTCGGTCAGTGTCGGCATCCTCATCACTGATCCGCGCCAGCCTGACAATCCCATCATTTACGTCAACCCTGCATTCGAGCGCCTAACAGGATATGGCGCCGCCGAAGCGCTCGGGCGCAACTGCCGCTTCCTGCAGGGGGCCGGCACCGATCCGAGTGCGGTGGCCGAAATCCACCAGGCGCTGAAGGAGGAACGCGGGCTGCGGATCGAGTTGCTGAACTATCGGAAGGACGGCAGCACCTTCTGGAACGAGTTGACGATCTCTCCGTTGCGGGACGCGAAGGGGCGGGTGACCCATTACGTCGGAATCATCAACGACGGGACCGAGCGCAAGGGGGTCGAGCAGCACCTTCAGCAGGTGGAGAAGCTTGCCGCGTTGGGCACCCTTCTGAGCGGGGTCGCACATGAACTGAACAACCCGCTCTTCATCATCAGCGGGTATGCCCAACTGGCCAGGGAGAAGATCAACCAGGGTCGCTACGACGACCTCAAGGGCGATCTGGAGACGATCCGCGAGGCCACCCAGCGGGCCTCGGCCACTGTCAAACGGTTCCTGGGAATCGCGCGACGCGCTGAGGCCTGCCGCGAGCTCTGCCGCGTGGACGATCTGGTCAAGCAGGCCCTTGACCTGATGTCCTATGACTTCGTCATGCGTCAGGTGACGGTGCGGACCCAGTTCGACGCGGCGCTCCCCTCGATCCTGGCCGATCCCCAGGATCTGTCTCAGGCCTTCCTGAATCTCTTTACGAATGCCAGCCAGGCGATGGCGGAGGCGCATGGGCGCGGCATGCTCTCCGTCAGCACCACCCTTGTTTCGGATCAGGGCGGGCCATGGGTGGAGGTCCGCGTCAGTGACGACGGACCCGGGATCGCCACAGAGCACCTGCCTCGGATCTTCGACCCGTTTTACACCACCAAGCCGTTGGGACAACGGACTGGCCTGGGGCTGACCATCAGCCACCGCATCGTCACGGAGCTTGGAGGCGCGTTGACCTGCGCGAGCGTCGTGGGACAGGGCGCGACCTTCATCGTTCGCCTGCCGATACCAGGTGGCCCATCGAGCGTATCGCATTGAGGGGAGGGCCATGTCGACAATCCTAGTGGTGGACGATGAGCGGTTGATGTGCGATCTGCTGGGGTCGGTGCTTGCCCGTCACGGCCACGAAGTCCTCACGGCGTTGAACGGTCGCGATGGCCTCGAGTTGTTCAAGACGCACCGCCCCCGTTTTACGCTGTTGGACCTCCGCATGCCGGAGATGAACGGCATCGAGGTGCTCAAGCAGATTCGCATGATCGATCCGCAATCCGCCGTGATGATCCTGACGGCGTGGGGGTCGGATGCGTTGGAGCAGCAGGCCCGGCAACTTGGCGTCGTGGATTTTCTGAGCAAGAGGCTCTCGCTGGATATCCTGGTGGAAGCGATGGAGCGGACGCTCCAGCAATCGGCCCAAGCGACCTCGCCCGCTCAAGCCGCTGCGCCCGCGGGAGCCCCGCAGGCGGCCCTGGCCGCCGCGGACGATGGGGATTTCATCCTGGTGGTGGACGACGAGCCGCAGATCCGTGATCTGCTCAAGCGCTTCCTGTCCTTGCGGGGGTATAAAGTCCGGGTGGCCGCCGACGGCCAGCAAGCGCTGACAATGGTAGAACAAGAGGCCCCCCAGCTGATCGTCCTCGACGTGTACATGCCGGGCATAAATGGCGTCGAAGTGTTGCGGCGGCTGCGGGGAAGGAAGTTTACCGGCGGAGTCATTCTGCTGACCGGCAGCCAGGACGACAAATTGCTTCAGGAGGCGCTGGACCTGGGGTCCGTCGATGTCATGGGCAAGCCGGTGGACCTCGAGCGGCTGGCGTTGGCGATTCAGGTCGGCTACATCCTGACCGAGCAGCAGGGCCGCGGATCGTGGAGCGCGTGAACGTGGCGAATGACGCACGAGTGTTGATTGTGGACTCCGACGTCCACGGCGCGCAGGCCCTCGCGCGCCTGGTGGAGCAGCACGGCTATCCGGCGCCCGAGCTCGCCTTGTCCGTGTGGAGGGCGATGGAGAGCGTAGAAGACTCGCTCCCCGACGTGGTGGTGTTCAGCCTGTATTACCCGAATGTGGACCCGCTCCTGTTTTGCCGCGCGCTCAAGCAAGCGCACCCGCGCTTGCCCATCATGGTGATCACCTCGTCCGGCGCCTCCTTGGGGGAAATCGAAACCCTGGGGGTCCTTGCCGGGGGCCTCGACGCCGTTCTGGAACGTCCACTGGACGAGGCCCGATTTCTTGCCGCGCTGCAGGAGGTGCTGGCCAAGCGCAAGTTGCTTAGCTCCTCTTCCATCAGGGACGCAGCGCAGGCGATCTCCGACCGAGAACATTCCGTGGAACTGGCCGCGCGGACCATTCTCTTCACTGACGTGCGGGGCTCGACCCAACTGCTCGAGACGACAACCACCCAGATGTTCTTCAAGGAGCTGAATCACAAGCTGACCCAGCAAGGCGCGGTGGTGCGGCAATTTTCGGGTCATGTGGTCAAGTTCACCGGCGACGGCTTGATGGCGTCGTTTCAGGGGTTCGACCGGCTGACCCAGGCGTTGCGGTGCGCGTTGAAGATCCTGGAACTGGAAAAGGAGCACGCCTACCAGCATTTACCCATGCCCTTCGGGCAGGGCCTGTGCGACGGGCTGGTTGTGTGCGGCTTCGTCGGCGAGGAGAAACACGAGCGTCCCGACATCTTCGGCTGGCCGGTCCATTTGGCGGCGCGGCTGTGCGGGCACGCGCCCGCCGGGACCATCCTTATGAAGAAAAAAGACTTCGACCGGATCGACGCGAATGGGATTCCGCACACGCACGCGGCGTTTCTGGAGTTTCGGGGCGTGAAGGAGCCCGTCGAATGCGTGCAGATCGGCCTGCCCGCTCCGACCGAGCCCCTACGCCATGGCTGAACGTATGAGCGACACCCGCTGGAAGGCCCTCTTCGAGGCCGGGCCCGACGCTGTGCTGGTCGTGGCCGGCGACGGCGCGCTGCGCGAGGTCAATCCAGCGGGCCTGATCCTGTTTGAGGCGGAACGGGCAGAGGCGGTGGTTGGCCGCGCGCTGTCGGCGTTTTTCGCTCCGCAGCACCGGGAGACTTTCCGGAGCTATGTCGAGCGCGTGCGCGGGGGTCACAAGGGCTCGCTCGAAGTGGAGATGGCCGGGCTCAAGGGGGGTGCACGGACGGTGTTGGTGTGGGCGGCGCCGCTCGATAAGAAGCCAGGCAAGGGCGCGTCCCTTCTGGTGCTGGCGCGGGATGTCACGGAGCAACGGGAGATGGAGGCCGACCTGCGCGAGTCCCGGAAGATGGCGGCGGTTGGCCAGTTGGCCGCGTCGTTCGCGCACGATTTCAACAATCTGCTGAACGGCCTCATGGGGAGCCTGTGGCTGGTGGCGACGAAACTTGGTGCGGACCATCCGGCTGCCCCGCTGGTGGCGACGGCCGGGCAGGCAGGCCGAAAAGCCGCCGAGGTGGTCCGGCAGTTGCTGGCCATCGGGCGGAAATCGAAGGGCGAATTCTATCCCGTGGCCCTGAAGCCCATCGCGGAGGAGATAGTCAGGCGATTGCGCCGGACGCTCGATCCGCGGATCGAGGTGATGTTGGAGGCCGACCCAGATCTGTGGACCGTGCAGTCCCACCCCGGTCTGATCCGGACGATTCTACTGAATCTCTGCACCAACGCGCGCGATGCGATGCCGCATGGGGGTAGGTTAACGGTCGAACTGAGGAATGTGAAGAAAGAGGACATCGGCGAGTGCGTCCGATTGACCGTCAATGATACCGGGGTGGGTATGGATGCCGAACTCTCCCGGCGCATCTTCGAGCCGTTCTTCACGACCAAGGAGGAAAGACGAGGGATCGGCTTGGGCCTGACGGTGGTCCAGTCGCTCGTGAACCGTCTGGCGGGTACCATCACTGTCAAGAGCGAGCCCGGGCGGGGCTCCCGGTTTGTCATTGACTTGCCGCGCATGGTCGAGAAGGACGCGCCGGTGGAGCTGTCGCCTGCCGAGCCGCCCACGCACGCGGTGCCGTCCGGTACCGGCCAGGCCATTCTTGTGGTGGACGATGAGGAGATCCTCCGAGTGGTCGCGCGCGCGACTTTGGAGCAGTCCGGCTACGTGGTCCTGGAAGCCGAAGACGGCGCCAGCGCCCTGGAAGTCTTTCAGCTGGAGCGTGAGCGCATCGCGGTGGTCCTGCTGGATGTTAAGATGCCGGGCCGGTCGGGGGAGGAGATCTTTCAGGACCTGCGCGAGCTTGATCCGAACGTGCCGGTGATCTTTTGCAGCGGCTCGATCTCGGAAAAGAAAGGCGCGTTACTGATTCGGAGTGGGGCGAAGGCCTTTCTCCACAAGCCCTATTCCGCGCGCGAACTCACTGACGTCGTTCGACGGGTCCTCCAGCCGCAACCGCACCGCTGAGCCTCAGCAGCTCGCCCCTTTCAGCGTCCTTCCGTACTCACTCCGAGGCTTCCTGGCGAATGGCGGCCTGCTCCTTTTCCAGTTGGCGGTAATAGCGCCACAGGTAATTGTGATAGTCGTCGAGGGTCGCGAGCAGGTAGTGTAACTCGACCGCGTCATTGCCCTCGATCGCCTTGACCATGCGGGTCTGGAGAAATGCGGCGATCTGCCTGGTCTTTTCGATCGCAGTGAAATGCTTGAGTGGACCGCCGAGCTTGTAGTCAGACATCATGCGTACTCCTTCTACAGCTTGTAGAGCTCGCCATACTTGTTCTCCAGATAGGTCAGAAAGTGATCGGG
>CAZSUT010000015.1:13100-37930 GCA_964610095.1 uncultured Nitrospirales bacterium
ACAGCTTGTAGAGCTCGCCATACTTGTTCTCCAGATAGGTCAGAAAGTGATCGGGAGTCAGCGGCTCGCCGGTGACGCGACGCACGAGCTCATCGGCCGTGTAGAGGCGCCCCCACTGGTGGATGCGCTCGTTGAGCCAGGCCTTCAGCGACAGCAGGTCCCCCCGGGCGATTCGGTCGGGCAGATCGGGGATGTCCCGCCTAGCCTGGTTGAAGAACTGCACCGAGTACAGGTTCCCGAGCGTATAGGTGGGGAAGTAGCCGATGGCGCCGAGCGACCAGTGGACGTCCTGCAGGACCCCCTCGCGGTCCGTCGGCGGTACGATCCCGAGGTAGCCCTTCGTCTTGTCGCGCCAGAGTTGGGGCAGTTCCTCGACCCGGACCCGGTCCTCCAGGAGGTCCCGCTCGATCTCGAAGCGGAGCATGATGTGGAGGTTGTAAGTCAGTTCGTCGGCGTCCACCCGGATGAACGAGGGCTTCACGATGTTCAGGGCTACATAGAAATCGTCGAAGGCCACCGCCCGCAACTGGTCAGGGAAAGTGTGCTGC
This sequence comes from uncultured Nitrospirales bacterium, assembly GCA_964610095.1. Lineage (GTDB taxonomy): Bacteria > Nitrospirota > Nitrospiria > Nitrospirales > NS-4 > NS-12. The sequence continues at coordinate 13,649 of CAZSUT010000015.1, forward strand.
AGGAGCGGGTAAAAGTGCTGCCAGAATGGGCGCGAGAGCCCGACGCAGTTTTCCCACAAGCGGGATTGGCTCTCGTGAAGGCCCAACGACACCGACTCGCCCAGCGGGGTGCCGTATTGGGCGGCGGGCAACCCCTGGTCGTACAGGCCGTGGCCCCCTTCATGGATGCAGCTGAAGAGCGAGCCCGTGAAGTCCTGTTCGGACACGCGGGTGGTGACCCGGACGTCGGAGGGATGAAACGATGTGGTGAAGGGATGAGCCGAGATGTCCAAGCGTCCCCGATCGAAGTCGTACCCCATCGCCTCCAGCACCATCCTCCCGAAGGCGAGCTGCCGGGCCCGATCGTACCCGCGCATCAGGGTGTCCTCCCGCGGCTTCACGGGCGAGTGGACGATGCGGTCGAGCAGGGGGATCAGGCGGCTCTTCAGCACCGCGAACAGCGGCAGGAGCTGCGCCGTTGTGGCGCCGGGCTCGTAGGTGTCCAGCAAGGCGTCGTAGGCTGTCGGAACCGGACCGCGATAGCCGACTTCTTCCTTCTTGAGGGCCACGATGGCCGCGAGGTGCGGCAGGAACGAGGCGAAGTCGTCTTGCTTTTTGGCTTCGGCCCACGCCTGCTGGGCGAGGGAGCAGGTCTTGCCCAGCCGCCGGACGAAGTCGTTCGGCACCTGCCTGGCCTTGGTGTAGTCGCGCCAGGTCTCCCGCAGCAGGGCGCGCGCGACCGGATCCCAGCCGTCCGTGGCGCCGCTGAGCGGTTCCCCGGTCTTCAGGTCCAACCAGCGGCCCAGCAAGTCATCGGTTTCGGGAGACGTCAGCCGTTCGTGCGCCAGTCCCTGCAAGGTGGCGAGGTGTTCCGCCCGCGCCTCGCCGCCTCCGGGCGGCATGTAGGTTTCCTGGTCCCAGGAGAGCACCGACGCGGCGCTGTTCAGGTGCGAGATCGGCAGCAGGTGGCGCCGCAACGGCTCGAGCGTCTCGAGCGTGCCCGTCATCCCCCGACCCTCTGTGGTCGCTGGAGAAACAGGATGAAGACCAGGAGTGTGGGGAGGGGGGCAAAGAGAAACGGCGGCAACCACAGCCACACGTTTGCGCTGCGGATGCGGGCCTGATCGAACATCCAGATGAACACCCAGATGGCCAGCAGGCTGTAGTTCACGAAGATATATTGGATCATGTGAGGGCGGATTTCACTGGGGCCGGTCCCGATCGTGTGCGGGATCAGATACGCCTCAGCCGCGACAAACAGAATCAGCGCTGAAATGGCAAACCGTTTGCTCCAGACGAACATAGGCAATCCCTCCATTCTTCGGCATATTCCGGATCAACGCCTATGGTAGAATACCACCGCTCTTTCGTAAAGGCGATAATCGAGAAAGTTCTTCATGCGGCGGCGAGTGAGCTTCAGGGTCTGGGCGGTTCTCGCGGGAGCGGTGTGGACGCTGGCTTCGATCGAATCCGAGGCCTTCGCCTTTCAAGTCTCAGAACCCGGGAAAGGGGCGGTGGTCAGGGCCGGCGAGGCGATGAAGGTCAAGGTCATGTTCCAGCCTGGGCTGCCGGTGGTGAAGGTCACGTACACGCTCTTTGAAGAGGAGCGGGCGTTGGACGACATCAAGGTTGAAGCTCCGCCGATGGTCGAGGCGACGGCTGCTCCGTTTGACGCCGCGATGCCCGTCCCCGTCGAAGCGGTGGGCGCCATGCGCCTGATGGCCGTGGCCCAGGTGGCGGAGCGGCGCGGGCAATACGTGCTGTTCGACGAAGTCTCCGTCCGCGTGGAGCCCGCGGCGGAGCTAAAAAGCCTGGAAGCGGAGATCCCGGTCCGGTTTACCAAGACCACCGGCGAGGTTCGACTGCTGAGCGTCCGAGGGAGGTATGCCGACCGGGTGGCGCGGGACCTGACCCACAGCCGCACGGGTACCACCTACCGGTCGAGCAATGAGAAAGTCGTGCGGGTCAACCATGACGGACTCGCGCAGGCGATGGGTCCGGGCACGGCGGAGATTGTGGCCAAAAACGGCAAGCACGAGGTCAGGATCCCTGTCGTGGTGGAGGTAGAGAACCCCGAGAACCGGCCGCCGGTGGCCCATGCCGGAACCGATCAGACGGTCAAGCAAGGCGCGAAGGTCCGGCTAGATGCGCTTCTGAGCGGAGATCCGGAAGGGAAGAACCCCTTGTACTACTGGTCGCAGGTCCAGGGGATGCCGATCAATCTTGTCGAGCCGCTTAGCCCCCGGCCTTACTTCTTCGCGCCTGTGGTGGACGAGCCGCGTGTTTTGCGGTTCCGCTTGATCGTGCGGGACGAGGAAGGAGCCGAGAGCTTCCCGGCGTATGTCACCGTGACCGTGATCCCTTAGTTGATCACTGGGTGGCCGCGGCCCTCCAGGCACTTGATGTAGCTGCGTTTGTATTGATGCTCAGCGGACACGCCTTCATGCACGCCGCCGCTGGTCCCGCCGATCGCTGATCCTAGCGCGGCCCCACGTCCGGGACTGCCGGAGACTGCTCCGATCACCGCCCCAGCCGCTGCTCCGATGACTGCGCCGGCTCCGGTGCCTTTGGCGGCCTCGGTCGCCGTGCCGCCCGATGCCTTGCTCGCTAGTTCCTTGCATTCGGCGAGGTCGCGCTCCAAGGCGTCTCTGTGCATGTCTCGGCTGGCATCCACGGTGGGTTCCCACCCTCCGTACGAGGCGCACCCGCTGATACACAAGGCGACCATGCCCACGGCCGTAAGTCTGGTCATTACCCGCCTCCTTTTGGATTAGTATACCAGAGGCGAGCGGTCAATCGATCTATTCACACGGGCCCGGTGCGACGTAGAGGAGGTAGTTGCCCATGCCGTGCAGGTCCAGGGGCTCCTGGCGATTGAGATGGTAGACCATCGTCATCTCATACTCGTCCTTGGTGTTCACGGGAAAACCCTTCGTGCTACTGTAGACTTGCTGAGCACGGAACCCGCGCAGGTTCCCGCCGTTCTCGACGTCAGGCACGCTGCGCAATAACGTCTGGTTCGTGGTCTTGTCGTCGAGCGCGATCATGAGCAGCCCGTCATGCCCGTGGGGATAGGCGTACTTGACGCACGCGTCCACCGTGAATTTCAGAGGCTTGGAGTCCACCTGCACGATGCCAGGCTTCAACTCCCGGCCTTCGTCCGATTCGTTGGACGGCCGCTTGCTGAACTGGCTGTAACACACCACGTTGACGCCGACTGTGTAGGCTTTGATTGGCTTGACGCTGGCCCCCTCGGGAGCCAAATCCATGGTGAAGGTCGCCAGGACGTCCTTGGTGGGCGGGACCTTGTGGTAGAAGGCCACGATCGCGACGAGCATGCTGTCCTTTTTGATCGGCACGCCGTAGCCAGGGGGGAATTTGGCATCCGTGATTTCGATCCCGGCTCCTGCGAAGTAGGTCGGCTCGCCGGGACAGGAGAGGCTCTTTTCTTCCAGATTCTGGAGGAGGATGTGGTGGAGGTACTGGCCGGGCAGCTCCTTGCCGTCCTTGGTGAAGATGCGCGACCTGAAGCCTATCACGGTCATGTCCTTGGGCGCCTTGAAGGAATGAATCGGCAGGCTAGAGGCCAGGTCGCCGCTGTGTCCGGCCGGCAGGTCGATCGGCCCGAAGGTGAGTACCAAGGCATCGCCCTGCAGGGTCACCGTTGTGATGGCTTTAGGCTGGAATGGCGTTTGGGCATGGCCATGCGAATTGACCTCAGCCAGGACCGGTGAGGCAACGAAAAGCAGCAGAACGGTGAGGATGAGCACAAGTCGAACCATAGAGCCCTCCCGTGGAGTTGTGATTCGGTGCTGGTTTATCATAATGAAGTGCAATATTGGTGCCGAACCAAAACGGCCGGGGAATCGCAAGCGGCAATAAGTATTGAAGTGTGCGGAATTGCTTGCTCGTGACTGTGCTCTTGACCGAAACAGGTGGAAAATGTGTCATATTGTCAGGAAAGAGGTCTGGACAATGCTGTACGGTCTCGCAGTCGGAACCGGTTTGCTCGTCCTCGGGCCAATCATCACGTGCGCGGCCGCGGAGCCCGTTGCCTTCGAAGTTCCGCTGGACTCGGACGGAATCCAACGGGCTGTGGTCGAAGCCGACAGCTATGAGTTCAGCCCGCGCCATCTCGTCGTGCAGGCCGGTAAGCCGGTCGAACTGACCGTCAAGAGCGTGACTGTACTGGTGCCACACAATTTCCTCATTGATGATCCCAAGTCGGGTCTTGCAATCAGGGAAGAGATCTCGGCCGGGCAAACCGTGAAGATCACGTTCACTCCGACGGTGCCAGGCTCCTTCGCGATCTACTGTGACAAGAAGCTGCTCTTCTTCAAAAGCCATCGCGAGAAAGGCATGGAAGGCGTCTTGGAAGTGCGGTGAGCGGCGCGTGGTCAGGCACTCCTCTGGAAGAAGGTCTTGATCCAAGCCACAAGCTGCTGAAACACGCCCGGTACCTTTGACACTGCGGGAGCCGCCGCGCGCTTCACGATCGGGCGGGCCTGGAGCACGTAGAGCCGTCCGCCGGCGAAGGCCCATTCCATATTAATAGGACGACCGAAGTGACACTCGATGGCGATCACCGCTTCGGTTAAGGCCTGGATTTGACCGTCCTGCAGCGACAGTTGCTCGTGCCGGGGGTCCTCGCGTTCGTGCGTCCCGCCGCCGGTCAGGAGAACGATCGCCCGTTCTTTCTTGCCAAGCTGCCGCTCCAGGATCTTCCGTGTCGGCTTGTGTATGATGAACCGGTCAGGCGACACGCGGCCGGCCACGACGGTCTCCCCGAGCCCCCAGTTGGATTCGAACACGGCCAGGTCCGGATCGCCGGTGACTGGATGAACCGAAAAGCCGACGCCGGCCGCCTCGCTGGCGATTTGCTCCTGCACCACGATCGCGATGCGAGGCTCCGCTGCTGCAAGGCCGCGTTCGCGCTTGTAGGTGACGATGCGGGCATCGAGGCAGGTGGCGAACACGGTGTGGATCTCCGCTTCCAGCCGATCCGCCGTGACACCCAGCACCGTCTCGTAGCCGCCGGCGAAGGACGCGCTCCCCAGATCCTCCTCCGGTGAGGAGGAGCGCACGGCAAAGAGAGTCTTCTCGTCGAAGACGATCAGGGCCTCCCTGAGTCTCTTCTTCTGCTCGGAGGACAGTTCGTACCCGACGCTGATGGCCTTGAGTCGCTGGCAGACGTCCCGCAGACCAGCCGGGTCCACGACGAGGAACTGCTTCCATGCTGGGGTTGCCTTCAGCAAGACGATCCAGGGCTCGAAGAAGGCTGTCGTCAGGACGAAACCGAGCGGGACGGGGAACCCGGCCTGGAACAGCCGCATGAGGGAAAGCCCCTTGCTGCCCACCTGGTCGAGGGAGGGCGGCGGGCTGTCGCCGAACCGATAGAAAAATTTCAATTACGCCATCCGCCTCAGGGCCGCGATGCGCTCCTCGATGGGCGGATGGGTCGCGAACAGGTTCATCCACCCGCCGGTTCCGCCGGAGATCTTCATCGTAGCCAGCGCATCCTGAGTCGAGTACTCCACCTGTGCCGCCTCAACGTAGCGCTGTATGCTCTGGAGGGCCGAGACCATCGGCGCCGGCCCGTAGGCCTTGCCCGAGAACCGGTCGGCCTCGAACTCGCGCCGCCGCGAGTGCCAGTTGATCACGATCATGGCCAGGATGCCGAGAACGATTTGCAAGACGTAGTAGGCGACGATGCCCAGAATCGCCTGGTCACGTTCTCTGAAGAACCGCTCCACCCACATGGAGATGAAATACACGAAGGTATTCAACAAGCCGGCCAGCACGGTCGTGGTGAACATGTCGCCATTCCAGACATGGCCCATCTCGTGCGCCAGGACGGATCGGACTTCCTCCTCCTTCAGGTTCTCCAGGAGGCCGGTCGACACGGCGACCATCGCGTTGTTCTTGGTTGGCCCGGTGGCGAAGGCGTTCGGATCCGGCGCATCGTAAACCCAGACTTCCGGCGTCTTGACGTGGAGCCGCTGGGCCAGCTCGTGCACGGTCTGGAACACGACTTCTTCGGAGCGGGTCCGGGGCTCGGTGATCTGGTGGCAATCCAGCATGGCCCGGGCGAACTGCTTGGAGAAGGCCAGCGAGATGAAAGCCCCTCCGAAGCCGAGGATTCCAGCGTAGAGCAGGATGGTTCCATCCACCGACCCGCGGATGTCGATGCCGAAGGCCGGTAGCACGAAGTTCGCCAGGACTACATACACGATACCCAGCGTGATCATGATCAGGAAGTTGGTGATCAGCAGTAACCCGATCCCCTTTAACTTTTTAAACATCTGAGTTTTTACCTCCTTCAGGGTGCGAATTCCGGGGGCCGCTTCGACACTCCTGTGCCGCACGATGATGTGTGTTCTGATATTACCATCACAAGGGGCGGTGTCAAGGCCCCTTTCTGCTTCGTCTTGACCCCTGGGGTCAGAACGTGTACTAGTCTTTCAAATGGTTACGAGGGCCTCCCCCGACACCCTCCTGCGCGCGGTCCTCCGTTCCGTCGCCCGCTCCTTCTACCTCACCTTGGCTGTGGTCCCCCGCGATGTCCGGACCCAGGTTGGGGTGGCCTACCTGCTGGCCCGCGCCGCCGATACCATCACGGACACCAACCTCATCGAGCGCTCCCAGCGCCTTCAGTATCTGACCAGATTTCGGGAATGGGTGATGGACCCGATCCAGCGGGAAGATGTACTTAGGGCAGTGCAGGCAGCCCTGATGGTTCATCTGGACGATCCGCGCAGTGGCTTGCAGACTCGACAGGGAGAGCGGACCCTGCTGACCCATCTGGTGGAATGCGGGCACCTCTTGCACCGCTTCGCGCCGGCCGACCAGGCGCTGACCAGTCAGGTTGTAGGGACCTTGTCCCATGGGATGCAGAAGGACCTGACGCGCTTTCCCGGCCACACCATACAGACCCTGGCTGCCTTGAGGACGCTGGACGACCTGGACCAGTACACTTACGATGCGGCCGGCTGCGTCGGCGATTTCTGGACCAGGCTGATGTGCGCCCATCGCGCGGCTCTACGAGCGTGGGACGTGGAGGCGATGGCGACCGTCGGCATCCGCTTCGGCAAGGGACTTCAACTGACGAACGTCCTGCGGGACCTCGCCACGGACCTGCGGCGCGGCCGCTGCTACATCCCGACAGCCTTACTGGAGCCAGCGGGTTTGAATCCGGCTAATCTCTTGGACCCGGCCACGCTGCCGAAATTCCGGCCGGTGCTGATCCAGCTCATCCGCGCCGCCCTGGAGCACCTCGACCAGGGCTGGCTCTACACGATGGCCATTCCGTGCCGGGAAGTGCGCCTCCGGCTGGCCTGCGCCTGGCCGATTCTCTTCGCCCTGAAGACCCTCCAACACGTGAGCGTCTCGCCGTCGTTGCTCAATCCGGGGGTCACGCTCAAGATGACTAGAGGTGAAGTCTATTGGATCATGGCGCTGACCGCGGGCACGCTGGGCTGCGGGCGGCTCCTCACCGGCTACTACGGTCATCTCCGCAAGGGCATCGCCTGTTAGAGATGCTAGGCCCGCTTTACTTGGTCGCAGGTGGCGCCGATGTCGCCGGTGGCGGAGGGGTGACAGCGAGTGGGACCCTGGCGGAGCGCAGCGCTTGTCATTGCGAGAAGTCAGCGACGCGGCAATCCAGACCTAGATTGCTTCGCTCCGCTCGCAATGACGTCAGGGTGGCTCGGCGGCAGGACCCGCGACAAATTTATTTACTTCTTCGGTTCGCTCTTCGTCGGTTCGAGGAGCTTCTCGCCTTTGCGAAAGACGGCGTAGATGGCCTGTGACGGGCAGGCGTCAAGGCAGAGCCGGCAGGTCTCTATGCAGCGGGACGAGTCGAACTTGTAGGGCGGTGTGGAGAGCCAAGCCCCGGTTGGGCACACCGGAATGCAGACCGCATTGTGGGTGCACCGGTCGGGGTGGCGGACCAGGTGATCTCTCTTGAGCATCATGGGTTTGACTCCTTCGAACAGGGCCCGCGAAAAGAGCTCAAAGATGTCCTTGGCCGGCGTCGTCACGTTTTCAACGGTTTGAGTGCGGTCTTGGGCGGTTCGTGACCGGGCATCAAGAGCCGCTTGACAATCTGGCCCCCGACGACGTGCCTCTCCATGATCTCGGTCACGTCCGCCTCGGTGCCTGCCCAGTACCAGACACCTTCCGGGTACACGACGATGCTGGGCCCGTACGCGCAGTGATCCAGGCAGCCGGCCTTGTTCGCCCGGACGATCCCTTTGAGCCCCAGCCGTTCCACTTCCTTCTTCATAAACTCCTGCAGACGGACCGATCCGTTGTCCGCGCAGCACCCGCGTGGATCGCTCTTCGGACGCTGATTGATGCACATAAAGATGTGGCGTTTGAACGTGGGCATCTCACACGATTGACGCGGTGCGGCGGGTCTCGAGGGACCGCGCGAGGGCCGCGACCTCCTCGGGTTTCAAGAGGGTCGGCTTGAGCGCATCGGCGTCCAGCATGGCGGCGATCTCCTTGAGCCGGAGCTTGACCCGCTCAAGCTGGTCAGCCTGGCCTAGCGCCGAGGCCACGCCCTTGGTTAGTTTCTCGAACTCGCCCTTGATGTCGCGGAAGTCGCGCTGGAGATTTTTCGCGACGGAGCAGTGATCGCAGTACCACTTCGGGCTCAGATCGGCGCTCGGCGAGAGCCGATCGTAGACGCGCCCGAAGAAGTCGCGGCCTAGCGAGATCTTCATGAGCGGAACGTCTGTGGCTCCGCAGCCGTCGCACTTGCCGGCCGGCGAAGCCGTGGCGTTGCCTTCTGTCATCGTCTCATCCCTCCCAAGGCGAAGCGATCATACCGCAAAGCTCGGAATGCTGTCTATATTGCGCATATTGTGCTTTCGCTGATGATCGGGGAAAATAGGAGTATGACTGCACGGAGTCTTGTTCTTGCGCTCTTGGCCAACGTGATGCTGATTCTGCCCGCGGCGCGGGCTTTGGAGGTGGACCCGGTGGCCGAGGCCAAGCGGTTGGAAGCCGGCATGGCGCGGCTGTGCGGCGTGTGGGAGTGGACCGTGCATTCCCACACCCTGAGCCACCGGGAGGGCAAATCGCAGATCGTCCTGCCATCGCCGGAGGCGTCCGGTGTCCAGGGGCCGTCGCCCAACGAGATCCGCATCTACGGCGATGCCGTGTACCTCCGGTGGGACTTTAAAGGCGGGTATCAGGAGGACAGCTTGCTGCTGAGCGATAATCGTCGCCTCGAAGGAACATTCCGCACTTCGTACGGCGCAGTCGGTGCGATCACCGGCAAGCGGGTGTCGACGTGCCAGCCCGCCGGGGCTGCGGGCACGCCATGATCATCGGCGTCCCCAAAGAGATCAAGGACCATGAATTCCGCGTCGGGCTGACACCCGACGGCGCACGCGCGCTGGGGAAGGCTGGCCATCGGGTGCTGGTGGAGGCCGGAGCGGGCGCGGGAAGCGGGCTTGACGACCCGTCTTACCGGGCGGCCGGCGCAGAGGTGGTCTCCGACAAGACCTCCCTCTTCGAGCGAGCGGACCTGATCGTCAAGGTCAAGGAACCGCTGCCTGAGGAGTATCCACTCTTCCGGAAAGGCCAGGCGCTCTTTACCTATCTTCATCTCGCGGCCAACCGGCCCTTGACCGAAGCCCTGCTGGATCGGCGGGCGCTCGCAATCGCCTACGAAACCGTCGAGCGCCCGGACGGCAGCCTCCCGATCCTCCGGCCGATGAGCGAGGTCGCAGGGCGGCTGTCCGTCCAGATCGGAGCGCACTACCTTGAGCGGACGCACGAGGGTCGCGGCGTTTTGCTGGGCGGGGTGCCCGGCGTGGCTCCCGGCAAGGTGGTGATCCTCGGAGCCGGTGTCGTTGGGACGCATGCGACGCAGATGGCGGTGGGACTCGGAGCCCAGGTGACCGTTTTCAATCTCAGTCGGGAACGGCTGGAAGCCTTGGATGCCCTGTACCAGGGACGTGTCATGGCCATGGCTCCTCATCCTGAATGGATCGAGCAGGCCGTCCTGGAAGCCGATCTGGTCATCGGCGCTGCCATGGTTCCGGGTGGCCGGACTCCCGTCCTGGTCAGCCGCGGGACCGTCGGCCGGATGAAGAAGGGCGCGGTCATCGTGGACGTGGCGGTGGACCAAGGCGGGTGCGTGGAGACGACCCGCCCCACGTCCCACTCGGACCCGGTATACATAGTGGACGGTGTGCTGCATTATGCCGTGCCGAACATTCCGGGGATTGTGCCGCGCACGTCAACTTTGGCCTTGACCAACGCGTCGCTTCCCTTTATTCTCCGCTTAGCCGAACTGGGACCGGAGCAGGCGGTCCGGATCGATCCGGTTCTCGCGAAAGGCCTCAACCTCGCCGACGGTCGTGCCAAGTACCGCGCGGTGGCTGAGGCGTTCGGCATGCCGTTCACTCCCTGAATCGGGGCGTAGCGCAGCCTGGTAGCGCACTGCGTTCGGGACGCAGGTGTCGGAGGTTCAAATCCTCTCGCCCCGACCAAACCCGCCAGTGGGGACGTTAGTCGTTAAACGTTATACGTTATTCGCAAAGCCGAACAGTCACCGTTTAACGTTGAATCCTATGACAGTTCCTCAGTCCTCCGAGTTGGCTGCCGCCGAGGTCGTTGTCTCTGGCGATGTCCAGGGCGTTGGGTACCGCGCGTTCACGCAACGGGTAGCGAAGGATCTGGGCCTGTCTGGCTGGGTGCGCAATCTCTATGATGGACGAGTGCAGGTCGAGGTCGAAGGTCCGCGCGCGAAGGTCGAAGAACTGCTGGCGCGGCTTCGCCGCGGGCCATCGCTCGCGGAGGTGACCGACGTGTCGGTGACCTGGAAAACGCCGACCGGGAGCACACAGGGTTTCACAATTCTGCTGTGAGAGGGAACGGTCAAAAGTTTACAGAAGTTTGATTGACACACCTTCCTCGGTGCCCCTATACTCACCCCCCACATGAATTACAAAAAGCTCATTCGTGAGGTTCCGAATTTCCCCAAACCCGGGGTCTTGTTCTATGACATCACGACATTGCTCAAGGACCGCGTGGCGTTCCGCAGTGTCATCGGAGACCTCACCGCGCTCTACCGGAACCGAAACGTGTCCAAGGTCGTCTGCATTGAGTCGCGTGGGTTTATCCTGGGCGCTCCGCTGGCGCATCAGCTCAACGCCGGCTTCGTGCCGGTCCGGAAGCCCGGCAAGCTGCCGGCCGACATCTTCGAGGTCAAATATAATCTGGAGTATGGTTCCAACTCGCTGGCAGTGCACCGGGACGCGATTGCCATGGGCGAGCGGGTGCTCATCGTGGACGACCTGCTCGCGACCGGCGGGACGGCCGCCGCGACGGTCAATCTGGTTCGCCAACTCGGCGGGGAGATTGTGGGACTGGCCTTTCTGGTTGAGTTGTGCTCGCTCAAAGGGCGGGAACAACTCGATGGCTGCGAGGTCCAGGCCCTGATCCAGTACTGAGTGCCATGGTCATCCACCGCATCTCGTCGGGTGGCGTCGTTTTCCGACCGGCCGGCGCAGGCTACGAGGTGGCCTTGATCCGGGTGCCCCGCGCCGATGGGGACGCGTGGGCCTTACCGAAGGGCTGGGTTGAAAAGGGGGAAGATCTCGAACAAACCGCCGTCCGGGAGGTTCGTGAGGAGACTGGGCTCGACGCCAAGGTGCTCCGGAAGCTGGGCGAGGTCACCTATGAGTTCTACTCCAAGGGTGATCGCAGCCGTATCGTCAAGACGGTGCACCTGTTTCTGATGGAATACCTCGACGGGAGTACGTCCGACCATGATGACGAAGTGGAGGAAGTGCGCTGGTTTCCGCTCGAGGACGCGCTCCGTACGCTGACATACAAGAACGAGCGCGAGATGTTGGAAAAAGCCATAGGTCTCATTCAGGGAGGAGGGGAACCCGCATGACCTCGAAGTCCAAGCCGCGCCGAGCGGTGAAGGCGACGGCGAAGACAGTGGCGAAGGCCAAGGCGAAGGCCAAATCGCCCGCGTCCAAGGCGGCAGAGTCGCCTTCGCCGACGAAGACGGCGAGTTCGAGCCTGCGCACCGAGGCGCTCCGCAAGATGCTACTGGAGCGCCGCCAGGAGGTGATGAAGGAGATCAATGGGCTCATCGGTCATCGGATGTCCGACGAGATCCAGCGGCGGGTCGACTCGGCCCCTGATGTGGGCGATCAGGCGCTCCTCGACACAGAACGGGTCCGGGACATCTCCATCATGGAGCTACGTAACAAGATGCGGCAGCAGATCGACGAGGCGTTGGCGAAACTCGAAGAAGGCACGTACGGGCGCTGTGCCGACTGCGGGGCGGAGATCACCGAGAAGAGGCTGCGCGCGGTCCCGTTCGCCCGGCGGTGCGTCACGTGCCAGGCGAAGCAGGAGATGCTCGAGAAGATCGAGATGGAGGAGGAACAGGAACTCTAACGCATGCGGTCCACGCTCCTCGCGATCGCCGTGGCCTGGGTGGCGGCGTCTTCGACCTGGGCCCTCACTAGCGACGAGGAGAACAGCGTCGCGATCTACCGCCGGCTGAACGCCGGCGTCGTCAACATCACCAACCGGGCCATCGCCTACGACTTCTTCTTCAACCCGATCCCCAGCGATTCGTCAGGGTCCGGTTTCATCCTCGATACCCGCGGGCACATCCTGACCAACCACCATGTCGTGCAGGGAGCCCAGCGGCTGGAGGTAAGCCTCGCCGACGGGAGCAAGTGGACGGCGAAGATGGTTGGCGCCGACCCGCAGACCGACCTGGCGGTGCTGCAGATCAAAGCCCCGCCCGAAGCGCTGACCGTCCTGCCGCCGGGCGATTCCTCCGCGCTGCAGGTCGGACAGAAAGTCTTGGCGATCGGCAATCCCTTCGGGCTGGAGCACAGTCTCTCGGCTGGCATCATCAGCTCGCTGCGCAAGGTCGTGAAGACCGGCGCGACGGAGATCGAGGACGTCATCCAGACCGACGCCGCCATCAATCCAGGCAATTCCGGGGGTCCGTTGCTGGACTCCGAAGGCCACGTGATTGGGATCAATACGGCCATCTTCACCCCGTCGGGAGGGAACATCGGCATCGGGTTCGCCATCCCGATCAACACCGCGAAGCGGGTGGTAGCGGACATCCTCGCCCGCGGGCACGTGGTGTATGCCTTTCTGGGCGCTGAGACGCAGACGCTGACGCCGGGCGTGGCCCGCGTCCTGGAGCTTCCCGTGGAGCGCGGCGCCTTGGTGGTCCGGGTCGCGCGGGGGAGCCCGGCCGCCAGGGCCGGGTTGCTGGGAGGAACGCGGCAGGTGGTCATAGGCAACGCGATCGTGATCATCGGCGGCGATGTCGTGACGGCCGCGGATGGCCAGGTGATCACGAACGCGGAGGACCTGCGACGGCTGATCCGCAAGCACCAGCCCGGCGAGCGGATGAAGCTGGAGGTTCTCCGCACGAACCGGCAAGGCGAGTTCAAGCGAAGCGCAGTGGAGGTCAAGCTTGGCGAACTCCCCCGCTAAACGAGCTGTGGTGCTGTGCAGTGGGGGATTGGACTCCACGGTCACGGCCGCAGAAGCCAAGGACGCCGGTCACGAGCTATATCTATTGTCCGTCAATTACGGCCAGCGGCATGCCGTGGAATTGAAGCGAATCCCTGAGATCGCCGCAGCCCTCGGCGCCAAGCGTCACCTGGTGGTGGAGGTCAATCTCCGGGCGATCGGCGGCTCGGCGCTGACCGACGCCGTACCGGTTCCCAAGGACCGACCGGACAAAGTGATCGGCTCCGGCATCCCGCCGACCTACGTCCCAGCCCGCAACACCCTGTTTCTGGCCCTCGCGCTGGGATGGGCGGAAGTGGTGCAGGCCGAGGTGATCTATTTCGGGGCCAATGTGCTGGACTACAGCGGCTACCCCGATTGCCGTCCGGAGTTCCTTCGCGCGTTTGAAGCCCTGGCCAAGGTGGGAACGAAAGTCGGCGTGGAAGGCGGGACGATTCGCGTGGAGGCGCCCTTACTCCGGATGACCAAGGCGGAGATCATCCGGCGGGGCCTGGCCCTCAAGGCGCCGCTTCACCTGACCCATAGCTGCTACGACCCAGACGAGCAGGGGCGCGCGTGCGGCCGCTGTGACAGCTGCCGGCTGCGCCGCAAGGGCTTTGCCGAAGCTCAGGTGCCCGACCCCATCGTCTATAATGCGGGGAGTCTCTGATAGAATAGTTGCGGAGGAACGGCCCCGTGTACGGCATCTCTCCGGAAGAGTTTTTCATGTACCTGATCATCGGGCTGGTCATCGTCATCCCGGTTTCCGTCCGGATCTACCGCTGGCTGTTGATCGGCCGGCTCAAGGTGCGCCTGCAAGAGAAGGATCGCAACCCATGACACGGTTCCTGCCTCCTCTGGTCATCGCCACCCTGATGATCCTGTCGGCCGTGCCCCGGAGTGAGGCCGCGTCCACTGAAGGTCCGGACAGCACACTCGCCGCCGTGTGCGTCCGCTACTACGGTGCGTTGCAGAAGGAACGGTATGAAGAAGCGCTCGGCCTCCTGCACGAGCGGCTGAAGCAGGCGTTGCAGATCAGGACGGCGAAGGACCTAGCCGCGCGCAGCATCCTAGGCCAGCGCGACCTCGTCGAGGCCTTCCGGCAGTTCGACCACATTGACGTGGCCAAGACTGAGGTGGACCTGACATCCATCAAGGCGACCGTCTCGGCCTCCGACAGTGTCAGCGTGTCGGGTCAGGTCGTTTACGATCTTGTTGTCTTCCCGGTAGGGCCGGGCCGTCCGCTCATGTACCGGGTGGCCATGGATGTGGGCCTTTCGCGGGGCCAAATCATCCGGCTGACCCAAGAGTCCATCACCCGCATCGATCCCGGCGCCATCCGCGACGTGCTGTAAGCCTCCCGCTTTCTTGACCGTCCCGCCTGATTCTGGTTACATACATCCGTGGCGTCCTTTCAGAACAAGCGGGCGCAGGTGAAGGCGCTCCAGGAGATGAAGTCCCGCGTCGCCGAACTCCAGGCCCGCATCACCAAAGACGTGGACTACGCCTTCGAGGTGCTGTTGCAGTCGCAGCCAGACCTCTCCTTGAAGATGGAGAGCGAGATGGAAGAAGTGCTGCGGATGGCAGAGTTGATCGAGGGCGAACTGGACGAGGCGTCGGGCATCTCGGAACTGGAACGGCTGGACCGGCGCATCGAGTTCATCGAAGATCGGTTCGAAGAGCTCGAAGCCGAGTTGTACAGCCGTCCACGGCGACGCCGGAAGCGGCGGCCTAACCTCTTCGATTTCTTCCGGCAGGCGACAGGGGGCGGCGGCTGGGGCGGCTCAACGGACCCGCAGAGCGAAGTGTCCACTTCCGCCGAAGCCTTTGCGATCCTCGGGCTCGAGGAAGGCAGCTCGTACACGGCGGTCACAAAAGCCTTCCGCAAGAAGGCCAAGGAGCTCCACCCGGACGCGCGGGCCGGCGACCGGAGCGGCGAAGTGCAGCTCCGCAAGCTGATCGCCGCGTATCAGTACATCAAGTCGATCTACAACTGGGGCGAGGATACACCATCCTCCTCTCGGGGCGCCTAGCCGTGAAGAGAAGTGCGTCGCGACGCGGTTCCCTGATCATCGCACTGATCACGGAGGAGCAACTGGCGGAGCTGGCCGAGCCGACGATGAAACTTCTGGCCGAGACCGCCCCGGAGTAGTGAAAGGAGCCCCCATGCGATACCTCCTGCGACGACGGCTTCTGTGGATAGTTGCATGCGTCGGGATCGCCGCGACCTTGTGGGTGGCGGTCCCGGTCTCGCGGGCTGACGGCTTCAACCCGGACCTTCTCAAGACAGGGATGGCCCTGACGGACGTGGTCCAGGCGTTCGGGCAGCCGAACCGGATGGAATGGATCAATCAGAAGGGAACGCCGGTGTTGTTCCTCTTCTACCCGACCGAAGATCGGTTTTCCCTGCTCCGTCCGTTCGGAAATGACCTTGTCACGCTGGAGGACGGCCGCACCTACACGCCTCTGGGATTCGTGACCGAGATCCTCGCCGGATGGGGCAAGAAGTTCTACGACCAGGCCCGGTTTCCTCAACAGTAGAAGGCCCCCATGCGCATCCTGATGCTTGCAAGTGAGGCGGCCCCGCTGGCCAAGACGGGAGGCCTAGCGGATGTGGCAGGGACACTGCCGGTTGAGCTGGCGCGCCTGGGGCACGAGGTCCAACTGGCCCTCCCGCGCTATGCGAGTATCGATCCCAAAGCGAGCAGTCTCCGCCAGACAGCGACGGTGGCAGTCCCCTTCCGCGGCGACTCTGTCGAGGTCGGGATCGAGACCGGTGCGCTCGGGAACAAGGCCGTCTCGCTCATCTGTACCCGCTATGATCCCTTCTTTGGCCGGGCTGGCCTCTACGGCGAGGAGGGCCGCGACTACCCCGATAACCTGGAGCGCTTCGTCCTCTTCTGCCGCACAGTCCTGGAGGCCTGCCGGCAGCCCACTCGGCCGCCAGACATACTGCACGCGCATGACTGGCAGACGGCACTCGCCGTCGCCTATCTTAAGACGCTCTATCGGGATGACCCGGCGTGGGAGAAAACCCGCGTGCTCTTCACCATCCACAACATGGGCTATCAGGGACGCTTTCCCGTGATGGACTATCCCGCGACCGGCCTGCCGTGGTCCGAATACACCCCCGAACGGCTGGAATTCTTCGGACAGGTGAATCTGCTCAAGGGTGGGCTGGTCTATGCGGATCTGCTCAACACGGTCAGCCCGACCTACGCACGCGAGATCCAGACCGTCGAGTTCGGGCATGGCCTCGAGGGTGTGCTCCAGGTGCGCAAAGACCGCCTATTCGGGGTAACCAACGGGATCGACTACGACGTCTGGAATCCGGCGACCGATCCGCATCTGCCGGCGCATTACTCGGCGAAGGATCTGAGCGGGAAGAAGGCCTGCAAGACAGCCCTCCAGCGCGAGATGAAGCTGCCCGCGCGCAATGTCCCGCTTCTGGGGCTGGTCTCCCGGCTCGCGTTCCAGAAAGGGATTGACTTGATCGTGGAGATCATCCCGAAGCTGCTGGAGCTGGACGTACAGATGGTTGCGCTCGGAAGCGGCGAACCGGCCTATCACCAGCGGTTGACGGACTTGAGCACGCGTTATCCGGGCAAGCTCGCGGTGCGCCTGGCGTTCGATGAAGGCCTGGCGCACCGCATCGAGGCCGGCGCTGATCTCTTTCTCATGCCCTCGCGCTACGAACCCTGCGGGCTCAACCAGCAATACAGTCTCCGGAACGGAACCGTGCCGGTCGTGCGGAGGACCGGGGGCTTGGCTGATACGGTCGTACCCTACTTGTCTGCTGGCGAAAAAGGGAATAAGGCGACGGGCTTTGCCTTCGAGACCCCACAGCCAGAAGTGCTCCTCAGCACCATTCTCTTAGCCTTGAGGGTGTACCGGGACAAGGAAGAATGGCAGGCGCTGATGCGGCGAGGGATGAAGCAGGACTTCTCCTGGCAGCGCTCCGCCAAGCAGTACGTCGAACTCTACCAGCGCGCGCGGGCCGTCTAGTGGAAAAGGCCTGCGGTAACTGCGGTCGAAGCTTTCCGTGCGGCGGTGGGCGAGAGCCCTGCTGGTGCGATCAAGTACGGCTGGATGAGTCACAATTGACAACGGTCGGCCAGGCCTTCCGCGACTGCCTCTGCCCCGCCTGCCTGCGACAGTTCAGCGCCGATGCGAGCTTCACCAAGTCCTGATCGTGGGCGGTGGTCGCTGGACACGTTGATAATTTAATCGGTTTAGGATAAACCAAGCGACTACAAGGAGGGCATGTCATGAAGTCAACAAGGCGCGTCATGTCATCAGCCGCAATTGTCGCCATCATTGCTTTTGTATACTTGCTCGCATTGCCGTCGCTGGCTGTCGCCAGAACTATCAAGGGGCACATCGTGGACGTTGTGGCTGAGAACATCGGCAATATCACCGTGACAATCAGGACCGACGCTGGTGACACCAAAACGTTCAAGGCTCCCGATTGGAGACTGACGGCGAACCTCCACTTCAATGAGCCGGTGACCATCGAGGTGGACGATCAGGGGAACGTGAAGAGCATCACGGGCGAGTGGCAGACGAAACTTAAGGAGATCCTGAAGCTGAAATAGCCCGCTACGAGAAGTGCCGGTAATCCAGGGCGGGAAAGAGGTTGTCCTTCTCTTCGAGGTCTTTGAGAAAGCCGGCATCCACGTGGCCGGAGCGAAGCTGTTCGTAGAGGGTGGTGAACCGCGCGAGGTGCTCCTTCGTGCGCTTCACGGCGTACTCCACCATCGTCCCCGTCTTCATGATGAACGCCCAATCGGAGCTCTGCGCCAGCAGGAGTTCCCGCCCGGCCTGCGTGAGGGCGCGCCGCGTCAGACCCTCCGCCTGCGGGAACGCACGCGTCAATTCCTCCATCCGCCGCGCTGCGGTGTGCAGGTGACGGTAGATCCAGTCGTTGCCGCCGTTCAACCAGACCTCGTGGTAGCCCTTGTACCCCCAGGACGAGCCGCAGGGCGTGCAGACCTGGTTGACGTCGTGGCGCTCTAAGTACTCCGAGGGCGTGATCGGCTTGACGATCTGCTGGTCGTAGTGCAGCTTGCGGAAGAAGAAGTCCAGCCATTCTGGCCCCTCGAACCACCAGTGTCCGAAGAGCTCGGCGTCGTACGGGGCCACCACGATCGGTGGGCGGTCCATGACGGGGGCGAGCCATTCCACCTGGCGCTCGCGGTTGAACATGAAGTTGCCGGCATGGTCCGCGGCCCGCGCCAGCGCCCAGGCGCGGTCATACACCTGCTTCTGGTCGGTTTTGCCGGTGATTCGGAAGTACTTGATGCCAGTGTTGATCCGCTTGCCGTCCACGTGGATGTAAGGCCGGATGTAGTCGTAGTCCAGGTCCCAGCCAATGTCACGGTAGTAGTCGCGGTAGGCCGGATCGCCGGGGTAGCCCTCTTCGGCGCTCCAGACCTGCTTCGAGGAGTCGAGGTCGCGCGCGAAGGCGGCGACGCCGGTGGGGCAGAACACCGGCGCGTGCACGCCGTACCGCGGACGGGGATCGGCGTATAGCAGCCCGTGGGATTCGGTGAAGAAGAACTGCAGCCCGACGTCCCGCAGCACCTCGTCGAGGCCGGGATAATAGCCACACTCCGGGAGCCAGATGCCGTGCGGCGGCCGGTCGAACGTCTCTTCGTAGTGCGCCACCGCGGCGCGCAACTGCGCGCGGACGGCGCTTGGCGCCACGTTGAGCAACGGCAGGAAGCCATGCGTAGCGCCGCACGTGATGATCTCCAGCTTGCCCAAATCTTGTAAATGCCCAAAGGCGCTGACGAGGTCGCGCCCGCACTCCTGTGTGAACGCATGCCGGGTCTGGAGGAAGCGCTCCAGATACATGGTGGTGAGCCGGTGGAATTCCGGCTGAGAGGCGGTGCGATGGACTTCCTTTGACGCCAGCTCGATCAACCGGTTGAGGTGCCGTTCGTAGCGGGAGATCAACAGCGGGTCCCTAAGCATGGAGATCAGTGGAGGCGAAAGCGTGGCGGTGAGCCGGAAGTCGACGCCGTCGCGCGCCAGGCCGTTCATGACCCGCAAAAGTGGGATGTAGGTGTCGGTGATCGCCTCGAACAGCCAATTCTCCTCCAGGAAGTGCTCGTGCTCGGGATGCCGGACGTACGGGAGGTGGCAGTGCAGGACCAAACAGAGATAGCCCATCGGTTGGGGAGTCTGAGGACTCATCGTGATCCCTGGGACATTGAACCTGGGGACGACCCCTTGGCGAATTCAGCTGCGAGCCTCGCCTGCTCGCGCACGCGGCGCTCCAGGAGGGCGCGAAGCTCCTCAGGAGATTGCCGCCCTCGGATGGGCGGGGCTGGGACGGACTCCAACGGCCGCGCAGGGTCGGGCTTCCGCCGGCGGGCGAACCGTACACGCATCCAGCGCTCCTCCTCTCGGGCTGACACGCCTGCCCGAGGCGTGTGCACGATGTTCGAGCGGGTGATCGCGTGGAACCGTCCGGTGCGGGCCACGAACCCCAGGTCCGCGCAATAGGATTTCTCTGCAGTCCAGAGATGGACGTACCAGCCGCGGGCTTCGAGCCCGATGTCGATGTCAAAGGTGTCGTGGGCGTTGGTCCCGTCGAAGTGGATCAGCGAGATGTCGTAGAACCGGAGGACAGCCCGCGCGCCCTCCATCTCCGCACCCAGCGCGTCCTGGGCCTCACGCAGGCTCTCTGGCGTCACCTCCCAGTACCCGAATAGGAGGAGCGGGTCGACTACCATCAAAACCAGCTCGGTCCGGCCGTAGCGATCAGGCAGCTCAGGTGTCATGGTGAAAGGTTATTACCCATTGAGCTTCATGCCTTTGGAGATCACCACGATGCCCGACTCGGTCACCGTGAAGCGCTTGCGGTCGGCCTCCAGGTCGTAGCCGATCTCGGTCTTTGGCGGGATCATCACGCCTTTGTCGATGATGGCGCGGCGGATCCGTGAGTGCTCGCCAATCACGACGTTCTCCATCAGGATCGACTGGAGTACCACGGCGCGGTCGTTGACGCGGACGGCCGCGGAGAGAACAGAGTTTTGCACGCGGCTGCCGCTGATGATGCATCCGCTGCTCACAATCGAGTCGAGCGCGATCCCAAGGCGGCCACCCGGGAACTCCTCGGCAAAGACGAACTTTGCCGGCGGGAATTGTCCCTGGTAGGTGCGGATCGGCCAGTTCTGGTCGTAGAGGTTGAACAGCGGGTCCACGGAGACCAGGTCCATGTTGGCTTCCCAGTACGCGTCCAGCGTCCCGACGTCGCGCCAGTACTTGACGGCCTTGCGGTTCTCGTCGCGGAAGTTATACGCGAACACGCGGCGGTCGCCGATCATACTCGGGATGATGTCTTTACCGAAATCGTGCGCGGAGTCGCGCTCGGCGTCCGCCAGCAGATGTCCGTGCAAGACCGATGTCCGGAACAGGTAAATGCCCATCGAGCAGAGCGCGCGCGTCGGGTCGCTCGGCATGGGCGTGGGGTTGGCGGGCTTCTCGTCCCAGCGGGTGATCCGCGAGTTGCTGTCCACGGTCATGACGCCGAAGTTCGAGGCTTCCGCGAGTGAATACTCGATGGCGCCTACCACCACGTCAGCCTGCGTCTGCTGGAGGAAACTGTGCATTTCCTTGTAGTTCATCTTGTAGATGTGGTCGCCGGCCAGGATCAGGACAAACTCGGGCTGCTTGTCCTCGACAATGAACCAGTTCTGGTAGACCGCGTCGGCCGTGCCCTTGTACCAGTCCTGGCTGATGCGCTGCTGGGGGGGCAGGGAGAAGATGTACTCGCCGACTTCGGGGTTGAAGACGTTCCATCCGCGCCGGATGTGGCGGTCCAGGGAGTGGGATTTGTACTGGATCAGGACGATGATGTTGCGCAGCCCGGAGTTGATGCAATTGCTGAGGGTGAAGTCGATGATCCGGTATTTGCCGCCGAAGGGGACGGCGGGCTTGGCGCGGTCCGCTGTCAGCGGGTGGAGGCGCTCGCCCCGCCCGCCGGACAGGATCATGGTAAGGAGGTTTTTCATAGGGGGACCGATTGTAGCTGCTCATTGACATCCTTTCAAGCGCGACCCTAGAATTCGCAGGAGCGGAGGGCAGACTCCAGGAGTGGACGAAACCAGCACCGACGCAAGCATAGTCATGCGAGAGGTGACCAAGCGCCACGGGGACACTGTGGCGGTGGATCGCCTCTCTCTCACCATCCGCAAAGGCGAGTTCTTCGCGATCCTCGGCCCCAGTGGCTCCGGCAAGACTACGACGCTGCGCCTCCTGGCCGGATTCGAACAGCCGGACGCCGGCGAGGTTATCATCGAAGGACAGCCCATGGAGGGCGTCCCACCCAATCGCCGCCCGGTCAACCTGGTCTTCCAGAACTACGCCCTGTTCCCCCACATGACCGTGGCCCAGAACGTCGCCTTCGGACTGGAGATGAAGGGCCTGCCGAGTGCCGGGATCGGTCCGCGCGTGGCCGAGGCGCTCGAGATGGTGCGGCTGGCCGGGAAACAGGACCGCCTGCCTTCCCAGCTCTCGGGCGGAGAGCAGCAGCGGGTGGCCCTGGCCCGCGCCCTGGTCAACCGTCCCGCGGTCCTCCTGCTGGACGAGCCACTCGGCGCCCTGGACAAGCAACTCCGGCTGGAGATGGAATTCGAGCTGAAGGCACTGCAGGAGCGTGTGGGCATCACCTTCGTCTGCGTGACCCACGACCAGGAAGAGGCGCTCACGATGTCCGACCGCCTTGCCGTTATGCATCACGGCCGCCTCTTGCAGGTCGGCACACCGGAAGAAATCTACACCGCCCCCGCGTCGGCCTTTGTGGCCAGCTTCGTCGGCGTGTCCAACAGCCTGCCTGGGCGGGTGCAGACGATCGACGGGCAGCGGGCCACGGTGGCAGTCGAGGGGATCGGCCTGGTCCACGCCCCAGCGTGCACCGGGTTGCGTACTGGGACATCGGTCCTGGTGACGATCCGGCCCGAACGACTTCATCTCTCCCGCGATCCATCCACGGACGGATATCAGAACCAGATCGCGGTGCGGGTCGCCAAGGCCATCTACTCCGGCAACGAGATGCACTACATCGTGACGCTTCCCAACAACCTTACCTGGAAGGCGCGGGTGCCCAACGCCGACGGCACGGCCAAGCGATTCCATGCCGGCGAGTCTGCCTACCTGAAGTGGCGGACGGCCGAAGCCGTGCTGCTCCCTGAATGAAAAGCAACATTCAAACGGGGAGGGGGCAGTTTCCCTGGCTGATCCTCCCGCCAGCTGTGACGCTGATTCTGCTCTTTGGGCTTCCGTTGGCCCTCGTCTTCGCCGTCAGCTTCGCCTCACGGGGGACCTACGGGGGGATCGAGTGGGCCTTCACGCTCGGGAACTACACCAGCATCGCAGACCCGCTCTACCTGCGCATCTTCTGGCGCTCCCTGTGGCTGGCCGTCCTCACGACGGTCATCTGCCTGGTCATGGGCTTTCCCCTGGCCTACGTCATCGCGCGAGCGCCCAAGCGCTGGCAGGGAATCTTATTGTTCCTGGTGGTCATCCCGTTCTGGACCAACTTCCTGGTCCGCACCTACGCCTGGATGTTCATCCTACGCTCCGAGGGGTTGCTGAGCACGGCGCTCTCGGCGCTGGGTCTGACCCATGAGCCGCTGACCCTTTTGTTCACCGACACGGCCGTGCTGATTGGGTTGGTGTACGGGTACCTGCCGTTCATGGTGCTGCCGCTCTACGCGGCCCTGGAGCGGCTGGACCCCTCGCTGATCGAAGCCGCGTGGGACCTCTATGCGAGGCCTCTTCAAGTGTTCACCCGCGTTGTGCTGCCGCTCTCTAAACCGGGAGTCATCGCCGGCTGTGTCCTGGTCTTCATCCCCTCGCTCGGGGCCTACGTGACGCCGGACCTATTAGGCGGGGCGCGGAGCATGATGATCGGCAACCTGATCCAGCACCAGTACCTCGTGGTCCGCGACTGGCCGTTCGGCTCGGCGCTGTCGTTCGTGCTGATGGCGGGAGTGCTCGCGGCGGTCCTCTACTACCTCCGTGCTGGCGGAGCGAGGAGCCTGTGATGAAGACGCGTTCCTGGTTAGTCGCGGCGAGCGTCGCCGATCTCCTGTTCCTCTACCTGCCGATCGCGATCCTGGTCGTGTTCTCATTCAACGCCTCGAAGCTCTCCGCGCGCTGGCAGGGCTTCTCGCTGGAGTGGTATGTCAAGCTGTTCACGGACCAGGCGCTGCTGGCCGCCATGGTGAACAGTCTCATCGTTGCGACGGTCTCGACCGTGCTGGCCGGTGTGTTGGGGGTGCTGACCGCCGTGGCGCTGGAGCGGCAGCCGTTCCGCTGGCAGGGCGCCTTCGAAGGGTTCTTGCTCATGCCGATCGTCATTCCCGAGATCATGATGGGGGTGGCGATGTTGCTTTTCTTCGTGATGATCAAGATGCCGCTTTCGCTCCTCACGATGATCATCGCGCACACCATCTTCAATTTCCCAGTGGTGGCCTTGATCGTGCGCGCGCGCCTGCGCAAGCTGGACCCGCGGCTGGAGGAGGCGGCCCGTGACCTCGGCGCGACGCCCTGGGTGGCCTTCAAGCGTGTGACGTTGCCGCTCCTGATGCCGGGCATCGTCGGCGCGCTGCTGATGGCCTTCACGCTCTCGCTAGACGACTTCATCATCAGCTTCTTCACGGCCGGGGTCGGCTCGACGACGCTTCCGATCAAGGTGTACGGCATGCTGAAGTCGGCGGTGACGCCGGAAGTCAACGCGCTGTCGGCGATCCTGGTGCTGGTGTCGATGGGGTT
>CAZSUT010000016.1:0-37241 GCA_964610095.1 uncultured Nitrospirales bacterium
GCCACGCGCCCGTAGCTCAATGGATAGAGCATCAGACTACGGATCTGAGGGTTGGGGGTTCGACTCCCTCCGGGCGCGCCACTTTTAATCATGCAGGATCAAGCCGCCGTCGGGGAAGTCCGCGCCCGTCTCGCCGGGGCGCGGCGCGTCGCCGTGCTGACCGGCGCCGGCATCTCGGCGGACAGCGGCGTGCCCACGTTCCGCGGAACGGACGGGCTCTGGAAAAACTTCCGCGCCGAAGAGCTCGCCACCCCGGAAGCCTTCGCGCGCGACCCCAGTCTGGTCTGGGAATGGTATAACTGGCGGCGCGAACTCATCGCCACAAAGTCTCCCAACGCCGCTCATCATGCACTGGTTGAGCTGGAACGGCGAGTCGAGCGCTTCTGGCTGATCACCCAAAACGTGGACGGCCTGCATCCCGACGCCGGCTCCCGGAAGCTGTCCGAGATTCACGGCAACATCTGGAAGGTCCGCTGTACGCAATGCCGGCAGGTGCACCGGAACCGGGAAGTGCCGATTCCGATTCTCCCGCTCTGTCCCGCGTGCGGCGGGCTGCTGCGCCCGCATATCGTCTGGTTCGGGGAATCGCTCGATCCGGACGACCTCGACCGGAGCGCGGCCGCCGTCGGCTCGTGTGAGGTGCTGCTGATCATCGGCACATCGGGCATCGTGTACCCGGCGGCGTCCTTTGCCTCGCTCGCCAAGCAGGCCGGTGCGTTTGTGGCGGAGGTCAACCTGGATCCAACCCCGAATTCGCAGATCGTCGATGTCGCAGTCGGAGGCCGCGCCGCAGAGGTCGTACCCGAACTGCTGTAAGGACGCGGCGCGTCGTGCCCCACTTGAACACCGGCGGGGATTCGGGCTAGGGTAACTGTAGGTGCAACCGATGCGGAACCAGATACTGAGACGGGCAATCTTGCAGTTGCTCTACGAGCGCGCCGCGGAAGCGCCGCAGTCGCTGATCGTCGGCGTCGAGGCCCGCGAGATCGTCCTGCAGCTCGACATGACCCCCTATGAGTTCGCCTTCAACGCGCTCTACCTGGACGGCAAGGGCCTGATCACCAACGACCGGTCCAGCAACGGGGGGGAGATGCAATTCTACGCGATCATGATCACGCCGGCCGGCATCGACGCGATCGAAGACCCGACCGCCCTGGACCGCCTCGTGCCCCTCACGCGACACACGGGCACGCGCAACCGCCGGCTCAAGCCGGAACGCTGAGTCTCCCCTAAACTTGGGTCGGGCCCGCCCGAGTCACCTTGCGCGCCATGAACACGGCAAAAACCAGCGCAACGATGACCAACACATTGACGCTCACATCGAGCAGGTAGCGGTGAAAAACTTCGGCGGTCAACTTCTCCGAATAAGCGGTCTCGGCCCCGGTAGTCAGAATGCGCCGGGTGGACGCAATGATGCAGATGTACAGGAAGGGCTCCAGCGTGATGACGTGGGTCTTCAGGAAATTGATGATGGTCCGGAACAGTTCCAACAGGATGACGACCAGCAACAGGTCATGAATAAGGGTGAGCGCCGCGGGAAGGACTCCCGAGGCCAATGTCGTCAGAAAGGCAAACCAGGCGTGGGCGAAAACCACCATGCCGAGCAGCAGAAAGCTGAAGCCGGCCGTGATGTAGCCCAACCCGTCGAGGGTTTCCATCCATCGGATCCAGAGATTCTCGCGGGGCCCGTTTTCCATACGCGGGCCGAGCCTAGCATACGAACCCTAAGTGGTCAACCAGGGGGAAGGAACGCCTCGTGGGTGCTGGCAGGGCTCGCGGGCGCAGTCTGGTTTCTGAGCACGGTGTCTGCGATTCAATCCTCGGCGACGGAATTCCGCCCGGCCCTGCCCGGCTACCAGTTCCGATTCCCGCACGACCATGGCACGCATAACGATTTCCAGACGGAATGGTGGTACTACGTCGGGCATTTGCGGGCCGACAACGGCAAGACGTTCGGTTTTCAACTCACGTTCTTCCGGCGTGCCGCCGCCTCCGAGGCCGCGGCCCGCAACCCTTCGCGCTGGTCGCTCCGCCAACTCTATTTCGCCCATTTCGCAGTCACCGACGAAGGGGGGCACCGGTTCCACTTTGCCGAGAAGATCTCCCGCGCGGGTATCGGCAAGGCCGGCGCCGAAGCCGGGCGCCTGGGCGTCCGGATCGACGATTGGCGTGTCGAAGCGGACGGCGAGACACACGTGCTCCAAGCGCAAGCCGAGGGGATCGCGCTCCGCCTGCGGTTGACGCCGGAAAAACCGCCGGCGATCCACGGCGCCGACGGCCTCAGCCGCAAGGGCGAAGGTCCGGGCGAAAGCTCGCATTACTATTCCTTCACCCGGATGCGGACGGAAGGCACGCTCACCGTGGAAGGAACATCCTTTCCCGTCGTCGGCCTGAGTTGGATGGACCACGAGTTCGGCAGCAACCAGCTCGGCAGCGAGCAGGTCGGCTGGGACTGGTTTTCGCTGCAACTCGCCGATTCAACCGAATTGATGGTCTACCAGATCCGCCGACGGGACGGCTCCGTGGAGCCGGCCTCGGGGGGCACGTGGATCAGGGCCGACGGCGCCGCCGTTCCCCTCCCCCGCGACGCCATCGCCATTGACGTGCTCGATCACTGGCAGTCCCGGGAGAGCGGAAGCCGCTATCCGGGTCGCTGGCGTATCAGAGTGCCGTCGGTCCGCCTGACGGTCGAGATCGCTCCGACGATCCCCAATCAGGAACTGATCACGCGTCGCAGCACGCATGTCACGTACTGGGAGGGCAGCGTGACCATCACAGGAGAGCGGGAGGGACGGCCTGTTTCGGGTCTCGGCTACGCGGAGTTGACGGGATATGCCGCGCCTCTCCGGCGGCGTCTGTGAGCCTCTCCCTTGCCTTGACACCCCCCCATCGTTGAATTAGGGTAGCCGCCATTCGGTAGCAGGAAACGAACAATGATCGTTGTCGCGCGCGCTTTCATGCTCTCCTGCCTTGTGCTGTCGATTTTAGCCTGCGGCGGCAAGAGCGATACCATTGTGACGATTGCGCCGCACCCGCGGAACCCCGCCATCGTGTACGTGGCTACCAACGAATCCCTGTACAAGACCCGAGACGGCGGAACCACGTGGAGCAAAATGACGACGGATCTGAGCAGTTTCCGCGTGCTGACATTGGGGGTGGACCCCCATAGTCCCGCGAATGTGCTGGCCGGCACCATGGGCGACGCTGTGTACAAAAGCCCCGACGGCGGCCAGAGTTGGTCCCCGCATAATGCAGGTCTGAAGGAGCACGTGTCGGTGGTCAATCAGTTCGTGTTTCACCCGAGCGACCCGGACATGATCTACGCCGCGACGACCGTCGGCGCCTTCCGGACCAAGGACGGAGGCCGGTATTGGGAAGAGCGCATGACCGGCATGAAAGAGGTCCACTACGTCGTCACGCTGGCGATGGATCCGAAGAACTCCGACGTGATGTACGCGGGCACGACCGGAGGCGTCTACAAGACCACGGACGGGACGGCCCATTGGGGGCTGGTCAACAACGGACTGATCCCGAAGGAGAAACTCGACGCGGCGATGGCGCTGGGCGTCAACAGTCTGGTGACGGACCCCCAAATGCCCGGCACGGTCTACGCGGGCACCACCAACGGGCTGTTCAAAACATCCGATGCCGGAGCGTCATGGAATCGGATCGAGAAAGGATTGGCAGACACATACGTCAGCGCGATACTTGTCGATCCGTCAAATCCCAACATCCTGTATGCCGGCACGCGCAAAGGAGTCCACAAGACCACCGATGGCGGACAGACCTGGAGCGAGGCGAATGTCGGGCTGACGACCCTGAATATCCGAGCCATGGCCCTCAGCCCGATGGATCCGCAGATCGTATACGCGGGAACCAACGGAAGCGGACTATTCCGCAGTAAGGACGGCGCCAAGGCCTGGGAGCATGTCCCGCTCATCCCCGCACAGAAACCCTCCACGCCCTGACCAATTCCATAGAGTTTATCTACGTAAAATCATCTGAGTAGTCTGAGCCGATTTAAAGCAGGCTTGTGCCTGCTTGAGGGCTCACCACTAGCTGTTGTGAAGCGAAAATATAAAGCACGCTTCATTAAAAATCAGCTCTTCCGTCAAAACCATTTGATTTTAGAAGTCTTCGTTCTCTGCTACGTTCAAAAAAGAATCGAAACAAAAAAATTCTATTGACATGCTTTAAAGCACCTGCTATAAACCTTCTTACATTCTTGAAGATGATCTGCTTTGGATGAACTAAAAGACATCACCGTCGGCTTGGATCAGCGGATCACGGCTTACAAGTCCAGGCTCCAAGAACTGCAAAAAAAGCGCGATAAAATCGACGACGAAATCGCCACCATTAAAAAGTATCTTGAGCTCGCGGAAACCCTCTTCCGGCTTGAAGCGGGGCGGGCCAAGCTTCCCAGCCTCCCCAGCCAGATTACCGCCGATACAACCGATCAATCCCGAGAGATCCTTCTCGGTCGTTCAAAATACGTCGGTATGAGCGTGTCTGAAGCCGCGTATCTCGTTCTTCGTGATGCCGGCAAGGCCATGCATGCCAAAGACATCTGCCACCGCTTGATCGAAGGCGGGCTCCGCATCAAAACCAAGACCCCGATCACTTCGATCGCCACGTCGCTCAAACGGGACCGGCGATTCCGGAAGGTGGCGCCAAACACATTCGAGGCGGTGGAAGAAAAACTGCAGGCGGTATGAGTGGAAGCGCGGCGGCGTGACCGTCGTGAATGCTGGTGACCGACTACAACGGAAGGAGGTGAGATTGATGGCAGCGAAGAAAAAGTCGAAGAAAAAGAAGTAAGTTCCCCTCTAGCATCGCGTGCTGGGGGCAAGGCCCCTTGCCCCCAGCACTCTTAACCTCTCTCCTACCCACACAAAATAAAATTTAAAGCACTGGTTTGTAGAAAGGCCGTAGCGCGGGGTTCGAGAACAGCGAACGCTTTAATCGCGTTGCGGGGAGGCAACAAGCGAAGGCGAAAGCTCGCGGAGGCGGCCGGCCGGCATAGGAGCTTGCGACGATACGAGAATCCAACTGTCCCGAGATTCAAGGATGCGGGCGACAAGGCTGGCATGCAACGCATGGCCCGAGCGGACCGCCTCAATTGCTCCGATCACGGGGATGCCCAGCAGCATCATATCGCCGATCAGGTCAAGAACCTTGTGGCGGACGAACTCGTCGGCGAACCGGAGGCCGCCTTCGTTGAGGAGTCCTTCCTCGGACAGAATCAGCGTGTTCTGGAGAGACCCACCGAGCCCCAGCCCCGCTTCCCAGAGGGCCTCGACCTCCCGAAGAAAACCGAATGTCCGGGCCGGAGCGATTCCTTCGACAAACGCGTCACGGGACCAAGCATAGTCGTAAACTTGACGGCCGATCAACGGGTGCGCATAATCGATGGTGTAAGTGACGCTCGCCTCGGAGGCCGGACGGATGGCGATGCGCTTGTCCCCGTCGATCACTTCAATGGGCCGCACGATCTTCAGGTAGTTCTGGCGCCTATCCTGCGAGGCAATCCCTGCCTCCAGCATGAGGCTCACGAACGGCTTCGCGCTCCCGTCCAAAGCCGGAAGCTCCGGCGCGTCCACTTCCACGAACAGATTGTCGATGCCGAGTCCGGCCGCGGCGGCCAGGAGATGTTCGATGGTCTGAACCTGCACCCCATCTACACCAACCGTGGTCGACAGCAAGGCAGGCCGAATATTCTTGATCGTAACCGGGATCCGGGGGCTGTTGCTTACATCCTTGCGGATGAAAACTATGCCGGTATCCGGAGGAGCAGGCAGCAGGAGGAGCGACGCCCGGCATCCGGAGTGAATACCAACCCCGGAACAGGCCACAGGCTTTAGGATCGTCTGTTGAAACCGCATACGCTCTCTCAAGGTAAAGGCTTTCATGAGGTAAGCAAGTCCAGTACCATATGATCGGATCTTTCCAACTCATTAATAATAAATAGATTATCGGTCTTTTTTGATGTGCCTCGCAGTTTCATAACGCATTGACAATGTTGTAAAAACACTGCATTTGTAGCATTTCCGCTTTCCCTCTCCGTGCGTTGTAACACCGAACAACCCTGTGATACTGTGCGCTGGGACGGAGGCCGTTCATGGAGGAGATCAACGAGCGCCTGGTGAATCGGAAGGAAGCCTGGGCGCAGGCGAAACGGGGACTGACGGAAGAAGGCGTTCCGCCGGACACCCGGAGCAGGGAAAACCGCCTTCCGCCCGGCCAGCATCTCACGAAAGGCTGGCCTGTTCTTGACCTCGGCATCCATCCGGCGATTGCCCTGACAGACTGGACGCTCACTATCGGCGGCGCAGTGGCCCACCCGGTGAGCTGGACGTGGGAAGACTTCCTCCAACAACCGCAGATCACCTCCATGTCCGATTTCCATTGCGTGACGACGTGGAGCACCTTCGGCAACCGCTGGGAGGGCGTGAGCTTCCGCCGCATTATGTCCGTCGTCCGGCCTCTCCCCACGGCCCGCTTTGTGCTCTTTGCTTCGTATGACGGTTACACCACCAACCTCCCTTTGGAGGCGTGCGACGACGAGGACGTACTCCTGACCTGCAAGTGGAATGCCGAGCCCTTGCCGAAAGAGCACGGGGGACCGGTCCGGGTCATCGTGCCCAAACGCTATGCCTGGAAAGGCGTCAAGTGGGTAAAGGAGATCGCCTTCGCCGAGCGCGACAAGCCGGGCTTTTGGGAAGTCCGCGGGTACTCGAACACGGCCCTCCCGTGGGAAGAAGACCGCTACGGCTACTAGCTCCCGCAGATCTAACGTTTCGGATCCAGTTCGATCAGCCCCTTGCGGATCGCCAAGATGGCGGCCTGCGTGCGGTCGTAGACCTGAAGTTTGTGGAAGATGTTCCGCACGTGATTCTTCACGGTCTTCTCGCTGAGATCGAGATCGTTGGCGATCTCCTTGTTCGTCTTCCCGTCGGCCACCAGACGCAGCACCGTGATTTCGCGTTCGGTCAGGTCATGCTCGGTCCGGGCCTGTTTCTTCCCCTTCCCCTCGGAGAGCAAAGAAAACTCCGCCAGAATCTTGCTGGCCACCGAAGGGTGGATGAGCGACTCCCCTTTAGAGATCGAACGAATGGCTGAAATGATCTGGGACGAGTCGGAATCCTTCAGCAGGTAGCCTGTCGCTCCCGCACGAACGAGATCGAAGATGTATTTTTCCTCATCATACATCGTCAGAGCCACGATGCCGATATGGGGGGATTCCCGCTTGATGGCGCGCGTGGCCTCCACGCCGGACATCCGGGGCATGCTGACGTCCATCAGGATGACGTCGGGCGACAACTCCCGGGCCTTCTCCACGGCCTCCTGGCCATCGCGGGCTTCGCCGACGACTTCAAGATCATCGCGCGCGCGCAGGATTGCCGCGAGGCCTTCACGGACCACCCGGTGATCATCCGCGATCAGGACTTTGATCTTGTCCACCGCGCTAAGTCTCCTGCCTAGACGCAATGGGGATGTCGACGAGCACCCGGGTCCCCTCGCCTTTCCGTGATTCCACCCTGGCCGTTCCGCCGACAAAGCGCGCCCGCTCCAGGATGCCCTTCAAGCCGAACGACTGCCATTTGGTCGGATCCTGCGAGACGGCATCCACGTCGAAACCCACCCCGTTGTCCTCGATCACCCCCTTGATGTGGCCGTCCGCCACCGTCAGCGTGATCACAACCCGGTCCGCGCGGGCATGCTTCTGTACGTTGCTGAGCGCCTCCTGGACGATCCGGAACAGGAAAATCTTGGCTTTCGGCAGCAGCGCCGACTCGGCGCCCGCGTACACAAACTCCGTCCGGACGTGTGATTGGGTCTCGTACGATTTAAGAAACGACTTCAGCGCCGGCACCAGGTCCATCGATTCGAAGTACAGCGGCCGCAGGTTGAAGATCACCTGGCGCGATTCCTCTATGGCCGCCTTGAGCTGGGCCTTGGCGTCGCTCAGCAGCTCGAAGCACCGCGTCGGGTCCGAAAAGATGAGCTCGCGGCAGAGGTCCAGCTTCAGGTTGATGCCGGCCAGGGTCTGCACCAGGCCGTCGTGGATCTCGCAGGCGATGCGGCTGCGCTCTCCCGTGACCGCGGATCCGGCTTCCTGTTCGTAGAGCCGGGAGAGCTCCTGGAATTTTTTCACCTGCCGCTTGATCTCGGCGTTTCCGCGCACGCGCGCCTCGATCAGCTGCCACATGAACTTCGCGCTGGTGCCCCGGATGACGGCCACCCCGACCCGGTCGAGCTCGAAGAGGGCCTCCTCCACCTCCGGGTTTCCGGTCACATCGATGACCAGGTCCACCTCCTCGGACGACATCAAGTCGCGGAAATTCCGCGACACGGGAATCCCGTAACGCTTGGCCAGGCGAAGGCCCGGTGCCTTGGTGTTGACTTCGGCGATTCCTACGATCCGGACCAGCGGGTCGGGCGCCAGAATCGACAGCAGCGCCGATCCTCCTTCGCCCGCCCCGATGATCGCCACGTTCGTTACAGCGGGAACTGCTGTAGTCTGACGGGAAGCGCGCCGCCCGGAGGCGGAGCGGCGGCGAGCTGAAGACTTGGCCTTGACGGGCATGGGCGCGCGTTAACCCGGCCCTTCGCCCTTTTCTCGGAGCAGTCCCTTGACCTCATCCATGAACTGCTCGACGTCTTTGAATTCACGATACACCGACGCGAATCGGACGTACGCCACCTGATCGAGCTGATGGAGTTCTGCCATGACTTCTTCGCCGACTACCCGGCATGGCACTTCCGCTTCGCCCCGTTCCTGAATGCGTTTTTCGATCTTGTCTGCGAGGGCCTCGAGCGTGGTTATGCTGATGGACCGCTTTTCACAGGCCCTCTTCAGGCCCGCCAAGACCTTGGCCCGATCGAAGGGTTCCCTGCGGCCGTCCTTCTTGATGATCATGGGGAGGATTTCATCCACCCGCTCGTAGGTGGTGAACCGTCGCTTGCACCCCAGGCATTCCCGGCGTCGGCGGATGGCCTCGCCTTCCTTGGCCATGCGCGAGTCCACGACCTTGTCTTCAGTATGGCTGCAGAAGGGGCATCGCACAGGCGGCTCCGCCTCCGGTTACCGGAAGTCTGCGAAGATCGGAAACTTCCCGCACAAAGTCCGCATGCGGGATCGGACCTGTTTGCGGACGGTCGTGTCGGTCGGATGGGATAGGACCTTGTCGATCGCGTCGGCGATCTCGTCCATCTCCTTCTCACGCATCCCACGGGTGGAGACGATCGGGGTACCGAGCCGGATGCCGCTGGCGACGGCCGGCGGCTTTTCGTCATAGGGGATTGCATTCTTGTTGACCGTGATGCCGGCTTCGTCCAGGGCCGACTCGGCTTCTTTTCCCGTGATCCCCTTCGCTGTGACGTCCACCAGCATCAAATGCGTATCGGTTCCGCCCGAGACGATGCGGAATCCCCGTTTCTGCAAGCCGTTCGCCAGGGCTTTCGCGTTCGCCAGGACCTGCTTCTGGTATTTCTTGAAACTCGGCGCCTGCGCCTCTTTGAGGGCCACGGCCTTGGCGGCAATGACATGCATCAGCGGTCCGCCCTGAAGACCGGGGAAGATCGTCTTGTCCACGGCCTTGGCATACTCGGCCTTGCACAGGATCATGCCGCCGCGCGGTCCCCGCAGCGTCTTGTGGGTGGTGGTGGTGACGAAGTCGGCATAGGGAACTGGACTCGGATGGAGGCCGGCGGCGACCATGCCCGCAATATGGGCCATGTCTACCATCAGGTAGGCGCCGACCGCTTTGGCTATTTCCTGGAACTTGGGAAAGTCGAGGATGCGCGGATAGGCGCTGGCGCCCGCCACGATCAGACGGGGGTGGCACTCCTCCGCTAGTTTCCGCAGCGCATCGTAATCAATACGCTCGGTCGCACGGTCCACGCCGTAGGAATGGGCGCGGTAGAGGATCCCGGAAAAACTCACGCGGCTCCCGTGCGTCAGGTGGCCGCCGTGCGCCAGATCCATGCCCAGAATGACGTCTCCCGGCTTGAGCACCGAGAAATAGACGGCCATGTTGGCCTGCGATCCGGAATGCGGCTGGACATTGACATGGTCCGCGCCAAAGATCCGCTTGGCCCGCTCGATCGCCAGGTTCTCCACGACGTCCATGTACTGGCAGCCGCCGTAGTAGCGCCGGCCGGCGTACCCTTCGGCGTACTTGTTCGTCATGACGGAGCCCTGGGCGGCTTGCACGGCCGCACTGGCGAAGTTCTCAGAGGCAATCAATAAGATTTTTTCGCGCTGCCGACGGCCCTCCTGTCGGATGGCCTCGTACACTTCCGGATCGGTCGTCCGTAACGGGCTGGCCATCGATGCATCAGCCTTCCTGGGCGGGAACCGCGGCTTCGGCCGGCGCCTCGGCCTTCGTGACCGTGACGCTCACCGTCGCCGTCACTTGCGAATGCAACTTGACAGGAACCGCCACTGTTCCCAATCCCTTGATCGGATGGTCAAGGTGAATGGTGCGTTTATCCACTGCAATCCCTTGGGCAGCCAAAGCTTCGGCGATGTCCTTCGTCGTCACGGACCCGAAGAGCTTGTCGTCCTTGCCCACCTGAACCGTAATCGTCACGGCGGTGGCGCTGACTTTCTTCGCATACTCTTCGACCGCAGCTTTTTCCTTCTTGGCCTTCTCGGCGATCACTCGCTTGGCGTGGTCCACTGACTTCAGATTGCGGCCGGTCGCCTCGACGGCCTTGCTCCGGGGAAGCAGATAATTCCTGGCATATCCGGGAGCGACCTCCAGAACATCCCCTATGTTTCCCACCCCTTGCACGTCTTCTCGCAGGATCACTTTCATCGCAGAACTCCTTGTGAATGGAAGGAGTGGATACTACAAGAGCGAGGGGGTAAAGTCAATGAAGCCAGCTTGTGATCAGGGCCCTGCTTCGCTAGAATACGGGCATGATTTTCCGCATATTGGGCGTGGTTGCCGCGCTCACCTTGTGCCCCCTCCAAGGCGCCACTCAAACGAGCTTCGATCCGCTGCTGCTGAACATCCGCATGAGCCCCAGCGCACTCCATCCGCCCGCCGGCATGATCAAGCAGCAATGGACGCTGGACGGGTACCGCCTGGGACGGCTCGGCTCGCAGGCCCCCCGGGCCGCGATCATCGAAGACGACGCCCGCCAGCGGCTGCTGATTCTGTCGGCCGACGACAACGGCACAGTCTCCGTCTATCGCGTCGGAGACTTGCCGGTGGATGTCGCCAAACAACTGCCGCGGACGATTACGTGTGGTCGTGCCCGCCAGTGCCAGAACAACCGGAGCGATCCGGCCGGCGAGCTCGGCTGCCTCGCCCTCTGCCTCCTGGAGCACCTGCGCGAGTGAAATCTTTCGAACTCCTTCCCATCCTGATCGAGCTCGTGGCCGACGACGCGAAGGGCGCCCAGGACCCGGACGGGCTCCCTGCGAAAGTCCGTCAGCGGCTGGAAGACATTCTCCACCGTTCGTCGGCCTATCACTTCGGCCCAGCCGATCGCCTGGTGCCGTGGGTGGCTCCGGAGACGCCCGTCGCCGACCCAATGCTCCGCTCGACCGTCGTGACCTCCGTGCTGACCACCATCTGGGACGCCGACCGGGCGACGCGCCGGACGAAACTGGCGGCGGCGATCACCGACCTGGTCAAGGCCAACAAGCGGGTCCTGCTCATCGCCCCCGACAACCGGACCCTCACGGAAGCGCTCCTGGCCGCCGCCAAAGGCCTGCGCGGCGCCGGCCTCCAGTATCGCAGCTTTCTCTGTTGCTACGACCCGCCGACCGTCGCGAACGAGGGGGGCATCAACCTGCACGACCTGATCTTCGATGTGCAGGTTTCGGCCTTCCTGGGGAAGTCACAGTCCGACAAAGCGGGTCTCCGGCGCAAGCTTGACCGCTACCTGGAACTCGCTCCCATCCTGCGCTACAAAGCCGAGAAACAGAAAGACCTCGACGAGGTGCGCCACCTCGAATGGCGCCTGCTCACGGCCCTCGGCGACGCCCAGGCCCGGATAAAAAAGCTCCAGGGCCTGTTGACGTCGTACGAGACCCTGCCCGTCTGGCAGCGCCTCAGCATGCAGGTAATGGGTAGCAACGTGGCCACGATGCACGAGAACTGCGTGCTGTACGAGGCGCAAAAGCGGGAGTATATGAACGAGTTGGAGATCGTGCAGGCGCGCATCAACGAACTGAAGCCGGAAGCCTACGTCGACCCGGAGATGCGTCCCGAGTACGAGGAACTCAGGGACGAAATCGAACGCTTGGGCGGTGCAGTCAAAGTGCGGGAAGTCCTGGCCATGGAAGAGGACACGCAGCGCCTGCCTTTCCTCCAAGCCAAGCGCGTGCTGGCCGCGACGGCGACCCGCGTGATCTGCGATTCCATTTTCCGCCCCATCCGGTACGACGCGCTTGTCGTGGACGAGGGGCCCCGCATCTCCCTTCCGCTGTTGCTTACCTGTGCTTGCCTCGCGCGCGAGCGGATCGTGCTGGCCGGCGACCCGCAAGACATCCCGTCCCCGACACCAATACCGGACGGCATTGCATTAGGCTGGCCGACGGCGCTGGCCGGTTCTTCCACAACGCCCGCGCGGCCCACGCCGGCGTAAGACGTTCGCGAACCGTCCTACTTCGGACAGGGATAGGGGAATGAGGCCTCCGGCGGCGCCGGCACCGCCAGATGGACGGTGCAGGGCTCGCGTTCCATGGTCAGTTGGCGGTTGGAGGAATAGACGATCTCTTCCGCCGTAAAAGCCGGCCCGTACCGGACCCGGATCTTGTCCACGCCGATGTCGCTGGTCGCACGCGTCCTCCGGAGAAAGACCTGCTCGCGCCCGTTCCGATCCGGCTCCTCCGAGAGCTTCCCGCTCCATGGAATAAACACAAGCGTCACCCGCGACAGCGCCGGCCAGAGCTGCTGCCGCGCGGTCGGATCTTTCTCGGCGAGATACCGCACCACGGCCTGCTGATCCTCCCGATGGCGGTCGCGATCCATCCGCATGGAGATCGGCAACGTGGCGTTCAACTCAACAATCCGCCTCTCCACTTCGTCGCGAGGCATCCCCGCCGGCATCGTCTCCACCACTTGGCTGATGTCTTCAACCGTCCGGGTATCAAGATTGAAGGCTGCGGGATAGAGGCCGCAGGAGACCGGGTGCAGGAAGCCCAGCATCCAAATCCCGATCGTCGTGCGCCAACGGGGAAAGGGCCGTGGTCCGGGATGCGCCTCTTCGTCGTCGTAATACTTCCGGAGCCAGCTCAGAACCAGAAACAAGAGCATGGAGACCGGGAAGAGAAACAGGTGGGTGGTGGCGATGTCGTTGATGTCGGGCAGGCGCACCGGGATGTCCCAGGCCCCCCAGAAGGACAAGGCGATCACCAGCCCCATCCAAGCCCAGGCGGCAGGGACGACCGCCTGCCCGATCCGATACGGATTCTTCAGGCTGGACACGGTCGAAACTGTACCATATAATCTCTTCTCTCCGCTCTGTGCCGAAGTGGCGGAACTGGCAGACGCACTAGATTCAGGGTCTAGCGACCGAAAGGTCGTGCAGGTTCAAATCCTGTCTTCGGCACCACACAAACTTGCCCCGATGACGCCTCTCCAGCCAGCCACGCTCCAAGCCATCGCGCGGATCTTCGCTTCGCTGGACTACGCGGCCCTGGGCCCCATTTACTGCCATGAAGGCGGCGACGCCTTCTGGGAGGAGAAGCGGCGGCCCTGTCAGGAACTCGGCGGCCAGTTGGCGGAAGTCCTGCGTGACCGGCTTCGTCCGAAGGGACGGAGCCTGTATGTCGGCGCCGGCATCGCCGAGATTCCCATGTTAGCGATGGAAACGCTGGAACTGCATCGCACGGTAGCCGTCTACAATCTTCGCGCCGACGAGGTCCCTCTGCTCAACGCCGCCTGCGCAGGCATGCCCTTCGAGTTCCGGGCCCAGGACGCGCGGGACGCGGCCGGTGCGTTTGACCATCTGTGGATCGTCAGCGTCCTTAACGATCCCGAGTGCTTCCCCGAACTGGGCGCGCTGTCCTCCGGCCGCGCCAATCCCGTCACGTTCGACCCGGACGCGTTCGCGATCGAGCGCCGGGCGGTCTTCGCGCTCGCCGCAGGGTGCCTCGACAAAGCGACGCGCCCCGGCCTCGTGACCACGTCGGTGGAGGAAATCCCCTGGATCACGGACTGGTGCGAGCGTCAGGGCATCACGTGTGCGGTCGAAGACGAGGACTATCCGGCGGCGATCGTCGAAGACCCCATCTGTTTCATCCGCATCGGCGAATGACGCCAACCGGCGCCCGGCGGTATACTGGGAGACGCCGATGAAAGAGCCCGGATTCCTCAAAATGATGGCGCAGAAGGGACAGGCCCGGCGCGTGCTGGAGGTCGGCACGTTCGACGGCACGAGCGCGCTCGCGATGGCAGAAGCGCTGCCGGACGACGGCACGGTCCTCACCTGCGAGATCAATGCAGGCCTGGCGGTCCTCGCCCGCAAACGACTCGGCCGGAGCCCGTATGGACGCAAGGTCGAGATCGTGGTCGGCCCGGCCCTGGAAACGTTGCCCGGCCTGACAGGCCCCTTCGACCTGATCTTCATCGACGCGGACACCGCCAACTACTTGCGCTACTACCACCTGGCGATGAGTCTGCTGGCGCCGGCCGGCGTGCTCCTGATGGACAACATGCGCGGCGTCACGCTGGGCGACGTAGCCCCCCAGGGCGACCCGTCCATCGCCGCCGTGCAGGAACTTGGCCGTGTCCTGGCGTCCGATTCCCGCGTCACGGCCGAGTTCGTCGCCGCGCGGGACGGCGTCATGGTCATCACACCGAAAGCCTAGATGCGCTCCTGGCTCAAAAAGCTCGCTGGCCGCGGCGCGTCGCCGCTGTCGGACATCGTGCCGACTGAGATCGAGGAGTACGCGGCGGCTTACTCCGCGACCGAGTCGGATGCCTGTAAATTGATCCGCGAAGAAACGTACCGGACGCAGGACTGCCCACAGATGGTGGTGGGCCCGCTGGAAGGCGCGTTCCTAAAAGTGATGGCGCTCGCCGTCGGCGCCAAGCGGGTGCTGGAGATCGGGACGTTTACGGGCTACAGCGCGCTGGCGATGGCGGAAGCGCTGCCGGACGATGGGACGGTGCTCACGTGCGAGATCGACGCCGACACGGCGGCCTTTGCGCGCCGGCATTGGGACAAGAGCCCGCACGGCAGGAAGATCCATGTTCGCGTGGGCCCGGCGCTGGAGACGCTCGCGGCCTTGAAGGGACCGTTCGA
The DNA here is from genome assembly GCA_964610095.1 of uncultured Nitrospirales bacterium. Taxonomy (GTDB): domain Bacteria; phylum Nitrospirota; class Nitrospiria; order Nitrospirales; family NS-4; genus NS-12. Next base: position 15,271 of record CAZSUT010000016.1, read on the forward strand.
CCTGATCTTCATTGACGCCGACAAGGCCAACTATGTGAACTATTACCGGCGATCGAAGGACCTGATCGCGCCGACCGGCGTGATCCTGATCGACAACGTCCTCTGGTCCGGGCGCGTCCTCAACGCGGACAACCCTGACCCCTCCACCGCCGCTATCCAGGAATTGAACCGCGTCGCCGCGTCCGACCCCAGTGTCACTGCTGCCCTCCTCACCCTCCGCGACGGCGTTTTCGTGATCAAGCCGAAAAATTAACCGCCCTCGCCTCTACGGCTTGATGTAGATGTAGCCTTCCTTCTGCAGGTCCGCGATCCGCTTCACCGCAACCGGATGCAGCGTCGCGACGAACCCCTTCACGAGATTGTCCAGCGTCTTGTTGTATAGCTTCATCGAGACTTGGCACATCTCCGCGTGGACCCCCTTCTCGATGATCGCGTCGAACCGTTTCTTCATCTCCGGGTCCATCTTGTCCCTATCGAAGAGCTCGATTGCCGGCCCGTGGACGACCAGTTCCACGTCAATCTTGTCCGGCCCGCCTTCCGCCTCAATGTGCTTGTTGATGAGCGCCAGGGCGTACTTGGCCACCTCAGGGTCCTTGCCGTCCACGTGGTAGAGGACCTTGACCTTGTCTTTCCCCTCCGCCGCCTTGGCCCAGTTCGGGCTCAACGGCAGAGCCAGCAGCGCGATGGCCGGTAGGGAAACCAGCAGAAGCTTATGAATGGATAAGCTCTTCATGGCATCCTCCTTGCTAAAAGTGAGCTAGTAAGACAGTACGCCCAGGACAGACCAAAGCGCAAGCAACGCGAGGCAAACAACCGGAGAGATCTTGAAACTCTACCAAACTGCTCCTAACCATACCGCCACAGCGTCTTCGTCATCATGCGTCAGAACACAAAAAGCTAGTGGGGGAGCTTCGGGTAAATTGCTCGTTCATCTTTCCCGTGAATGTCAGACACTCCATTGAAGATAAGCAAATGAAGGTCATTCGGATTCCCCATTTGTTCGAACGCTTCTTTCGCAACGGCATATAGTCCCGATAAGGCTTTTGCTGGTTGGCTATCCATGACAACAGCCAATAATCCTTTCTTGCAATTGTATGCGTCCATGGTGGCCTGGAATTGTGAACGCTTGTTAATGTATCGCTGGCTTATGTAGTTCTCGAGGTTATGTCTTGGCAGGCTGTGCTCTGGAAAGCGGTACGCAGTTTCGCTCGACCTAAATACTTCCACAGCAAATCGTATTCCAGAATACTCAGCCAGCAGATCGCACTCACGGCGAGATTCTTGCGGCAGAAGCGGAGTCATATTCGTGAAACCTATAGCAGCGAGAGTGTTTACAGCACGCATCACCCCGAAGATCGCTTGGAGATGATCTTCTGCGTGATTTCTTAAGTCTAAGCCGAGATGGTTGAGGAGCTTATCGGGCTCAAGCTTAGTATTTTGGCTGGTTATACGGAATAACTCATTAATCGGTTGAAAAGCTTGCCTTTCGCCTCGCTCTTGGACAACCCGGATGAGCCTGTGTGATGGATTCGAGTCACGAAGAAACTGGTAATAAGACCAAAACTTTTGAGTGAGAAACGGGTAAGCATTGGGGAGAACAGGATTCATCGCGCGAAGAGCCGTACCTGCTTGGTCTCGGGATCATAGCCGACGGTGAGCCGACCGTCGAGGACTTTCAAGAGATGCTCGCCGGCAAGCGCGCGCCGCCAGCCCTGCATGAGCGGCAGCTGCTCGGCCGGCCCTTTCCCGCGATGCAGGGCGAACACCTCCAGATCGGCCGACGTGGCCAGCAATTGCGGCGCGATGGAGGCCTCGACGGCCCGCACCTTGAGCGCCGTCCCAAGCAAATCGGCCAGCCCTGCCGTCTCCGGATCGATCCGCTTGCGCTTCTCGACCTTCGGTAGATCATGTTCTTTGGCCGCAAGCCCATGCTGCACGGCCGCCACCAGCGCCGCGCCGTACTTCTCCACATGCGACGGCTGGATGCCGCGGAGCGCTCCCAACGCCTCGACCGTCGCCGGCGCGCGCCGGGCGATTTCGACCAGGATCTCGTCGCGCAGGATCCGCCCGCGCGGCCGGTCCCGCCGCTTGGCCTCATGCTCGCGCCAGGCCGCGATCTCTCTCAGCACACCCCGTGCCCGCGGATGCAGCCCCTCCCAGCCCCTGATACGCTGGTACCGGAGCCGAGGGTTGCGCGTCTCCTCATCGGCCAGCCCCTGCAGCCGGCGGAACTCTTCCTCCACCCACTCCAGTCGTCCGAGGGATTTCAGCTTGTCGTGGAGATGGTCGTGCAGGGAAAAGAGGTGCCGCACATCCTCCAGCGCGTAGGCGATCTGCTGCGAGGTCAGTGGGCGCTGCGCCCAGTTCGTGAAGGTCTCGGACTTGTCCAAGGCGACGCCGACGATCTGCTGCACGAGCTGGGCATACCCGACCTGTGTCCCGTACCCGACCATCGCCGCCGCGACCTGCGTGTCGAAGATGGGCGCCGGGACGGACCCGGACAGGACCGAGAAGATCTCCAGGTCCTGCCGCCCGGCATGGATCACCTTCCGGATGCGACGGTCGCCGAGCAGGTCGAAGAAATGGTCGAGTTCGGCCACCGCTTGATGGTCGATGATGGCGGCCGCATCCCCCGCCGCGACCTGGATGATCTCAAGGTGAGGATGGAACGAATCCTCGCCCATGAATTCCGTGTCCACCGCCAAGCGCTCCTGATCCCGGAGCTGCTCGCAGAGGGCCTTCAAGCCGGCCTTGTCTTTGATGTACGCGGCTTCCGCGTGCTTCTTCGTCACGATGACATTATATACGATGCAACAGGCAGGAAACGGCAACGCGCCGCCCGGGATTTCGGGAACGGCGCGTTGACGAACGCACTGGGATGAGGACTGTCTACTTGCGCAGGAAGGGCTTGGTGTCCTCGCCGGTGAAGCCGGTCACGGTCAGGAGCTCCATTCCCTTCTTGCCGTCCGGGACCGTGGCGGTGATCGTCTGAGCGTCCGCCTGGGTGAACTTCGCCGGGCTGCCGGGCCCGAAGGACACCATGCTGATGCAGCCGGGAGCGCCGAAGTTTTCGCCGGTGATCGTCACCTTGTCGCCGGTCTTGCCTTCGTCCGGCTTGATCTTCATGATTTTGGGCACATCGCCGGCGCAACTCAGGCCTTTTGTCAATCGCGGAGACTCGGAAGCCTTGGCCTTGTTGCTTTGAATTCCACCGCCCGGCTGTTCTGCAGCCGCGTCCAGGCCGACCTGGCCGGCGAACACGAGCGCCGCAAGCACACCCACCACACGCATCACTGAAATCATCGTCATGGCCTCCTCCAAATCATAAGGTTTTCAATACAAAGAACGTAAGTAGGGGCCCATCCTATTCCACTGAAAGGCGAGAGTCAAGAACAGGTTGCACAAGGGGGAACAGGCCTTTTACCCGCCCACAGGCAGGTTTATCACCACCGGCGCAACCCCCATATTCGAGAAGATCGTGGTGGCGGCGACGGTGAACTCCATGAAGGGCTTGGGCCAAATTCCAAGAATGAGCGTCCCCGCCAGACCGATATAGATCACCGTCTTGAGCACACCGGAGACTGGGACGGGCGAGGGGTCGGCCGGCTCGCTGATATACATCTTCTTGACGACAATGATGTAGTAGTACAGGGAAATGACGATGCTGATCAGCCCCACCGTGATGAGCGCGTAGAGCTCCTCCTTGATGGCCGCCGCGAATACGTAAATCTTGCCGATGAACCCCGCCAGCGGCGGCACGCCCGCCAGCGAGAACAGGAAGACCAGCATCGCGAAGGCCAGGAACGGCGAGCGCCGGTTGAGCCCGCTGTAGTCCTCGATCTCGTCGCTGCGGCTCGTCTGGCTGAAGGCGATGACCACCGCGAAGGCCCCGAGGTTGGCAAAGAAATACGTCAACAGATAGAAGAGCACGGCTTCCGCCCCCATCTTCGTGCCCGCCGCCATCCCGATCAGAATGTTCCCGATCTGGGCGATGCCGGAGTAGGCCAGCAGCCGCTTGATGTTCTTCTGCGCGATCGCCACGATGTTCCCGTACAGCATCGAGAGAATGGCCGTGCCGATCATCAGCCAGACCCATTGCGGCTTCAGCGCGACCAGTGTGGAAAAGAACACCCGCAGCAGGATGGCGAAGGCGGCGCCCTTCGGGGCGATGGACAGGTACGCCGTGACCGGGGTCGGCGCGCCCTGGTAGGTGTCGGGGATCCAGGAGTGCAGCGGCACGGCCCCGATCTTGAAGCCCAGCGCCGCAAAGATCAGCAGCCAGCCCACCGCCAGCCCCGGCGTCAGGTCGGCGCCGCCCGCCGCGATCACGGTGAAGAGGAACGTTCCGGTCTCGCCGTACACCAGGCTGATTCCATAGACCAGCAGGGCGGCGGCAAAGATCCCCAGGATAAAAAACTTGAGTCCCGCCTCGCTCGAGCGCAAATCGTTCCGCAGGTACGCCACCATGACGTAGAAGCCGAAGGTGCTGAACTCCAGCGTGACGAAGACGGACAGCAGGTCGTTGGCCGAGGCCATGAACATCATGCCCAGGGCCGCCATCATCACCAGAAAGTAATACTCGCCCTTGAAGAAGCGGAACCGGCCGACGTAGTCGATCGAGGCCAGAATGACCAGCATCGCCGCGCCGACGACGAAGATCTTGAAGAAGAGCGCCAGCCCGTCCAGCGCGAACATCCCCTTGAAGAGCGCACCCTGGATCCCCGCCGCGTAGTACCCGAGCAGGAACACGAGCGCGACGCCCAAGCCGCCCACGCTGAGCCCCGCGATCGTGCGCTGCGAGAGACGCGGCGCGAGGAAATCGACGCAGAGGACGACGCAGATCCAGAGCGTTACCCAGAGCTCCGGGAGCATCAGGAGCAGGTCGCGGAGGGACAACTGGAGGTCGAACGTCATGGACTGAGTACCCTTCCTGCCTGCGTCACCACCGGGGCCACTTCCATGATCCGCGCCAGGATCGGGTCCACGCCAGAGCGGATCACGCTCAACATGCGGCCGGGGAAGATGCCGAAGAGGACGCTGGAAAAGATCATGACCAGCAGCGGCAGCCGGTCATACCAGTCCCGGGTGTCATGGGCGTGGGCGCCCAACTCGCTCAACTGGCCGTAAAACAGCCCGCGCATCATCCGGAACAGATACGCCATCGTGAGCACGATCCCCAGGACCGCGATGATCGTCTGGACGGGATACTTGGCCCAACTGCCCAGCACGATCATGATCTCGGCCACGAAGTTCACGGTCCCCGGCATGCCGATGGAGGCCATGCAGGCGACGATGAAGCACCCCGCGACGAAGGGCATCTTGGTCACCAGGCCCCCGAGCGAGGGGATATCGCGCGAGTGGGTCTGGTCATAGACCCAACCGGCCATGGCGAACAGCATTCCCGTGGCCAAGGCGTGGGCGAACATATACAGGACGGCCCCGGACAGGCTGATGTAGTCCAGCGCCGCCATGCCCAGGAAGACGTAGCCCATGTGGCTGGAACTGCTGTAGCCGATGACGTACTTCGTGTCCCGGGCGTAATAGGCCACGTAGCCGCCGTAGAGAATGCTGAAGATGCACAGGACGGCGGCGATAGGCATCAGGTCCCGCGTGGTGTCCGGGAGCAGCTGGAAGCACGTGCGGATGATCGAAAAATGGCCGAGCTTCATCAGCACGCCGGCGTGCAGCATGCTGGTCGCCGCCGGCGCCGCGGCGTGGCCCACCGGCGACCAGGAGTGCAGCGGCCAGAGGGGCGCGATCGAGGCGAACCCAAAGAAGCACAGGAGCCAGATGATCGTTGCCAGCGTCCCGTCGAAGTGCGCCTTCTCGGCGAGCAGCGGGATGTCAAAGGTCGTAAGGCCGGAGAATTTGTAGATCAGCAGGATGCCCATGAGCGCCACGACCGCGCCGGCCGACAGGAAGAGCGTCAGCTTCATCGCGGCGTATTCCTTGCTGTTGCGCGCGAAGTTCAGGATGAACCGGGGCGCGTCGGGCCGCTCCCACTCCGCGGCGTTCTGCATCTCCAGGTAGCCCTTGGTGTGGCTGCCCCAGATGCCCAGCAGCGGGTACATCGGGATCACAGACATCTCGTAGAAGAAGTACAGGAAGAAGAGGTCCAGCGAGACGTACACGCCGATGGTCGCGCCGGCGAGGATCAGGAGGAAGGCGTAAAACTCCTTGGTCCGGTCCTTGATGTGCCAGGAGATGAACACGCCGGCAAAGAGGAGGATGGATGACGCCAGCACCATCGGCACGCCGATCCCGTCCACGCCGAGGTAGAACTGGATGCCGAGCTGCTCCGACCAGACGTACTTCTGCTGGAACTGATAGCCGCCCTTCTGCCAGTCGAAGGCGAAGAGCAGAATGAACGAAGCCAGGAACGACAGGCCGGCGAAGAACGCGGCAATCTGCCGGACCAGCAGGGCCTGGCGGTTGGAAACGAAAATCAGCACCGCGGCCCCCACGAAGGGCGCGAACAGGATGATGCTAAGCAGGTAGCTTTCGGTCATGGCCTATCCGACTTCACAGCCTTTACTGCTACTGCTGACCCCTGCTGCACCCGCTCGGCCAGCATCTGCACGGACCCGTTGATCATGTTCAGGAACAGCGCGGGGTACAGGCCGATCCACAGCACCATCACGCACAGCGCGACGGCGATCCCCCACTCGCGGGGCCGCAGATCGTGCAAGGGCCGTTTCGGCTCATGCGTGACCGGTCCGAAGAAGGCCCGCTCGTAGTACCAGAGAAAATAAGCCGCGCCCAGAATCACGCCGAGGACGCCGACGGCCGCCAGCGCCCAATGGGTGCGGAACGCGCCGAGCAGGATGAGGAACTCCCCGACAAACCCATTCGTGCCGGGCAATCCGATGGACGCCAGGCCCAGCGCCAGCACGAACGTCGCCAGCAGCGGGACATGTCGGGCAAGCCCGCCGTAGGCCGAGAGTTCCGCCGAACCGGTCCGCTGGTAGAGGAACCCCGCCATGAAAAAGAGCCCGGCCGTTGAGAATCCGAGGTTGATCATCTGCAGCAGACTCCCCTGGAGCCCCTGGAAATTCAGGGCGAAGAGCCCCAGCATGACGAACCCCAGGTGGCTGATGCTCGAGTACGCGAGCAGCCGGCGGAAGTCCGTCTGGACAAGCGCGATCAACGCGCCGTAGATGATCGCGACGAGGCCCAGTCCGGCCATCAGCCAGAGCCAGTCCCGGGACGCCTCCGGCAGCAGCGGGATGGTGAATCGGATGAACCCGAAGGTGCCCAGCTTGACACCGGCCAGAATCACGCTCATCACGATCGGCCCTTCGACCAGCGCGGTCGGCAGCCAAGTGTGGAACGGGAAGACCGGCGCCTTGAAGGCGAACCCGAAGAACATCAGGAAGAAGATCAGCGCCTGCTTCTCGGGCGGCACCGGCACGTTCAGGAGATCGATGAAGTCGAAGGAGTAGAGGGGCTCCGTGCGGGACGCCACCGCCGCGGCATGGTAGTTCAGGTTGAGGAGCACGATGCCGACCAGCATCAGCACCGACCCCGACAGCGTGTACAGGACGTACTTCAGCGCGGCGTACTGGCGCTGCGGCCCCGTGCCCCAGAGCTTGATCAGGAAGTAGCTCGGCACCAGCATCAGCTCCCAGAAGAAGAAGAACAGGATGAGGTCCAGCGACGCGAAGACGCCCACCATGGTGCCCTCCAGCCCGAGGAGCGTCATGAGGTACGGTTTCAAGAGCGTCCGCTCGCGGTCCCAGGAATAGACCATGATCAGGAACGTGAGAAAGGCCGTCAGGGGAATGAAGAGGACGCTGATGCCGTCCACCCCCAGGTGATAGCCGACGCCGATCGCCGGGATCCAGGCGGCCCGCTCGGCGAACTGGATCTGGGCGTTGTTGGGGATGAATTCCCACATCAACAGGACGGAGATGAAGAGCTCCAGGCCGGCCACCGCCAGCGCGGACTTGCGGATGAGGTCCTCGTCCTCCTGGAAGAGCCAGAGCGCGACCGCGCCGGCGATCGGCAGGAAGGTCAGGATCGTCAGAATCGGAAAGCCGATCTGCTGGACGGCGGCGACTTCGTTCAGGATCATGACGCGCCTCCCCACCAGAGGAACAGCGCGATCAGGTTGACGAGGACGACGAGGCCGGCCACGAGGATCGCCGCGTAATGTTGCACCAGGCCGCTTTGTAATTGCCGCAGCACGCGCGCCCCGAGATGGTTCGCATACCCCATAATATTGATGGAGCCGTAGATCACGTGCTTCTCGAACCACGTGGAACCGGCGGCTCCCAAGTCGGTGGCCTCCTCCACCGCCACTACCGCGCGATCAATGCCCGCCGTATCCGCCCGGTCGAAGCCCCGCCCGACGGCCTTGCTCGGCTCCACAAAGACTTTATCGTAGGCCTCGTCCACCCAATACTTGTTGAGAATCAGCGCATAGGCGCCCTGCATCCGGTTCATCAGGATGTCCGGCTGCGCCGGCTTGAGCCGGTAGAAGTAGTGGGCCGTGAACCAACCCGCCACGCCGATCACGGTGGTGACAGCCATCAGGATGTAGGCCAGTAGGTGGCCTTCTGCATGCGCGGCCTCGCCGCCCGCGCCGGACGAACGGACGACCGGCTGCAGGAACTGATGGAACCAGCCGTTCTCCAGCCCCCCTGGGATCACGCCGATCAGACCCCCGATCACCGAGAGGAGAGCCAGAACCACGAGCGGGTAAATCATCACCGGCGGCGACTCGTGAATGTGCTGCTCGACTTCGTGCGCCACACGGGATTCGCCGTAGAACGTCACGTAGAGCAGGCGGGACATGTAGAAGGCCGTGCAGAAGGCCGCCGCCGCGCCGAGCGCCCACAGGACGTAGTGTCCGTGCGTAAACGCGTGGCCGAGGATCTCGTCCTTGCTCCACCAGCCGGACAGGAATGGGAACCCGGCGATGGCGGCCGTGCCGATCAGGAACACCCCGTGCGTCGTCGGGATCTTGCTCCAGAGCGCGCCCATCTTGCGGATGTCCTGCTCGCCCGACAGCGCGTGGATGACCGAGCCCGCCGACAGGAACAGGAGCGCCTTGAAGAAGGCGTGCGTCACCAGATGGAAGATCGCCGCCGCGTAGGCGCCCACGCCGCAGGCCAGGAACATGAAGCCGAGCTGTGAGACCGTGGAGTAGGCCAGGACGCGCTTGATGTCGGTCTGGACCAGCCCGATCGTGGCCGCGAAGAGCGCGGTCATGCCCCCGACGACGCCGACCAGCAGCAGCGCGTCCGGCGTAAGGTCGTAGAGCGCGTGGTTGCGGACGACCATGTACACGCCGGCGGTCACCATCGTCGCGGCATGAATCAGCGCGCTGACGGGCGTCGGGCCCTCCATGGCGTCCGGCAGCCAGGTGTAGAGCGGCAGCTGGGCCGATTTGCCGATGGCGCCGATCAGAAGACAGACGGCGATCGCAAAAGCGGTCGTGGAATCGAGTTTGCTTGCTTTGGCGAAGACGTCGATATAGTCGAGCGTCCCGAAATTGGCGAAGATAAGGAAGATCGCCATCAGGAAACCGGCGTCGCCGATGCGGTTGACGACGAAGGCCTTGGTGGCCGCTTTGGCGGCGGACACCCGGTCGTAGTAGTAGCCAATGAGCAGATAGGAGCAGAGCCCCACCCCTTCCCACCCGATGAAGAGGACCAGGTAGTTGCTGCCCATCACCAGCAGGAGCATCGAGACCATGAAGAGGTTCATGTAGGCGAAGAAGCGCGTGAACCCGTCCTCGCCGTGCATATAGCCGATCGAATAGACGTGGATGAGGAAGCCTACGCCGGTCACCACCAGCAGCATGACGCAGGTCAGGGGATCGATCAGGAATCCGAGGTTGACCGTGAGGTCCCCCCCGAAGAACCACTGGTAGGCGATCACGGTGCGCGGAGCGGGACGGCCGAGGGTCTGTCCCAAGACCCAGATCGCGCAGAGGAAGGACAGCAGGACCGAGCCCCAGCCGATCCGGTGGGCGATCTCGTGCGAATACCGGTGCCCCATCATGACGTTGAGGCCGTTGGCCAGCACCGCCAGCAGCGGAAACACCGGAATGAGGATGACGATCAGATCGTACATACGAGTTCGGCTTTTACCATTTCAGCAGGTTGATCTGATCCACGTTGGTGGCGATCTTGCCGCGGAACACCACGATGATGATGGCCAGCCCCACGGCGGCCTCGCCAGCCGCGATGGCGATCACGAAGAGCGTCATCACCTGGCCGGCCAGCGAATCCAGGTGGTTGGCGAACGCCACCAAGTTGATGTTGGCGGCGTTCAGCATGATCTCCACCGACATCATCACGATGATGAAGTTCCGCCGGATGAGGACGCCGGCGAGTCCCGTCACGAACAGGATGGCGCTCACCAGCACGTAGGCCGACACCGGTACCATCGCCCCTCCTACAGGTCCTGCTCGAGGTCGGCCGAGGACGGCGTCTTGGCCAGGACGATCGCCCCGACGATCGCGCCCAGCAGGAAGATGCCCACGATCTCGAACGGCAGCAAGTAATCGCTGAACATCAGGATGCCGATCGCCATGCTGTTGCCGATCTTCTCGACGGCTTCGACCGTCGCTGGCCCCTTGGCCCCGCTGAAGCGGGAGGCGAGCAGGACCAGCAGCAGTTCCACGGTCAGCGCGCCGACGCCCGTGATGTACCAGGCGTGTCGCCGGTGGAAGTACCGCTCCTCGGTCTTGAGGTTGAGCAGCATCAGGACGAACAGGTAGAGGATCAGGATGGCGCCGGCGTAGATGATAATCTGCACCACCGCGACGAACTCGGCGTGCAGCAGGACGAAGAGCCCGGCCACGTGTCCGAGCAGCGCCAGCAGCGCGATGCCGCAGTGCACGGGATTCCTGAGGGACACCGTCAGGATTCCCGCCGTGATGCTGACCAGAGCGAAGTAGGCGAAAAAGACCGTGACCATGCTCAGGAGTCGTGCGGTGGGGTGAGCGCTGCGACTTGATGCGGAAACTTATATCGGTAGTCGCGGCTGCCCGCGTCGTTCTTCTCCTGATTGTGGGCGTAGAGATACCGCTTGGCGTCCTCGATGTGCTGCTCGCCGACCTCGTAGAGCTTCTTCTTGTCAAAGATCAGCTCGCGCTTGTCGGCGGTGGAGTACTCGTACATTTTGGTCATCGCCAGGGCGTTGACCGGGCAGGCTTCCACGCAATAGCCGCAGAAGACGCACTTGGTGATGTCGATGTAGAACTCGGTCGCGTACCGGGACAGCGGCTTGTCCGGGTCTTCGGCGCTCACGACCTTGATGCAGCGGGACGGGCAGGCCGCCTCGCAGAGGTCACAGCCCACGCACCGCTCCGCGCCGTCGTCGTAGCGCAGCAGCCCTAGAGCGCCGCGGTGGGCGTCCGGGATCGTCCGCTTCTCCCGCGGGTACTGGAAGGTCACGGGCTTCACAAACATGTGCTTGAGCACGACCCGCATCGCCGTCCGGATCTCGGAGAACGACAGGGCGTCCCAGAACTCCCGTAGGAGACTCTTCTCTTGGGTCTTCGCCTTCATGCGCTCCCTCTCCGTTAAACCTTCCCGATAGTCACGCGCGCGAACTTGAACGCCGGCACGCCCGTCGTCGGATCCGTCACGCATTCCGCCAAATCTTTTACGGGCGGCTCATTGAAATGCTCGGGGAAGAAGCAGGTCCCCGGCGCCAGATCGGGGGCCGGCTCAGTCCGCAGTTCGAGCTCGCCCCGCGCGGACGAGACGCGCACCAGGTCGTTGGGGCCGATCTCAAGCCGCGCGAGGTCGGCTTGGTTCATCTGCAGCCGGCCTTTGCTGGGAGAGAGTTGCACCAGTCCCGACGCGCGCGTCGAGAGTTTGCCCGAATGGTACAGCACCTGCCCGATCATTAAAGAGAACGGCCGCGACGCCGGGTCCGCCTCCGCGCCTGCGACGTAGCGTGCCGCGACTTCTCGGATATACCCGTCGCGCAGGTAAGCGTCCGGGTTCGCCGTGAGGGGCTTGGCTTCGCCGAGGTTGTAGTACCCCGGGAGCAGCTTCATGATCTCCCGCTGCACGGCCTGCGGGCCGTCGTACTCCATCGGATAGCCGAGCGCCCCGCCCAGCGCCGCGAAAATCTCCCAGTCCGGATGGGCCTCCTCATAGGGCTCCAGCGCGGGACGGATGCGGTTCACCTTGCCTTCCAGATTGGTGAAGGTCCCGTCTTTTTCCGCGAAGGTGCAGGCCGGCAGCACGACGTGCGCGAGGCGCCCGCTCTCGGTCAGGAAGGGGTCCTGGCAGATCAGCAACTCGACCTTCTCCAGCGCTTCACGCACGCCGGTCGACGCCGGCAGCGTGGCCAACGGATTCTCACCGACCAGGTACAGCGCCTTGATCTCGCCGAGCCGACAGCGCTCGAGAATCTCCATCAGATGCGTCCCGGCACCGGTAGGAAGCGCCGTATTCCAGGCGCCGGCAAACTTGGCCCGGGCCGCTTCATCAGCGTAGGACGCCTGCCCGGGCAGCAGTTCAGGAGCGACGCCCATGTCCACGGCGCCCTGTTCGTTCGCTTCTTCCGGCAGCGCGTTCACGCCGCAGCCGGGCTTCGTGAGCTTGCCGGTTACCCAGGCCAGATCCACCAGATTCAAGACGTTCGCATAGCCGTTGGCCTGCCGCGTCACGCCCTCGGCACAGAGGATCACGGCCCGCGGGGCTTCGGCATACAGCCGAGCCGCCTCGACCGCCGACTCCCGTGACAGGCCCGTTCGCGCCGTCAACACGTCCCATGACAAGCCGGCCAACGCCGCTTTCAGCGCGGCAAAGGCCTCGGGCGCGGCGCCCGTGGACGCCTCATCCACTAAGTCCTCCTCGACCACGGCCTTGACCAGCGCCTTGATGAACCACCCCTCGCTCCCCACCGCGATCGGCAACGGGTGCGTCGCGAGCTTGGCGATGTGCGTCATCCGCGATGCGGCGACGATCACCTGCGCTCCGTACACGCGGAGGGCTTCTTTGACCCGGAGGCCGGCGACTGGATTGGTTTCCGTGATGTCGGTGCCGATGAGCAGGAGCACGTTGGCCTTCGTGATCTGCTCGTAGCCGTTCATCATCCGGCCGATCCCGGCCGCATGCTGCAGGGCCCGCGTGAAATTCAGATGACCGTACCGGGCGCTGCTGTCCACGTGATTGGTCCCGATCGCCGCGCGCATCAGCTTCTGGAACAGATAGAGCTCCTCGTTGGTGCAGCGGGCGGTGATGAGCCCCGCGATCGCATCAGGGCCATATCGGGCCTTGATGGTCTTCAACCGGCTGACCACGACCTCCATCGCTTCGAACCACGATTTCGGCGTGAGCCCTTCATCCGTGCGGACCAACGGCCCACCCAGTCGCTCTTTGCTGTCGATGTACTGGAAGCCGAACCGCCCACGAACGCAGAGGCCGCCGTGCCCCTTGGCGGTCTCCGCTCGGTCGCCCCACTTGTTCTTCCAGGAGAGCGGCGAGGTCACGCGCTGGACGTCCTTTCCGCTGGTCTCGATGTGCATCTGGCAGCCGTCGGCGCAGTAGGCGCAGGTGCTCGTCGTTTTCTTCAATTGCCAGGGCTTGTAGACGTACTTGGAGTACTTGTTCGTGATGGCGCCGACGGGGCAGACCGCCAAGCAGTCACCGCAGAATTCGCAGGTGAGGCCCTTGTCGCCCTTTGCCACCACGTGCGTGGTGCCCTCTTTCTTGAAGAACTGCAGGGCGTCCACCATCTGCACGTCCTTGCAGATGTTGATGCACTCGCCGCACAGGATGCAGCGGTTCATGTTGAAATCGAGCACGAGACTGCGGCGATCCTCCGGCAGGCCCTTGGGCTTGGCGTTGACGAGACCCGTGACCCCGTGTTGGAACGCCGTGTCCTGGAGTTCACAATGGCCGTCGGCGTCGCAGACCGGACAATCGAGCGGATGGATCGTGAGGTGCTTCTCCACCGCCTTCTTGCGGGCCTGGAATAGATCGTCGCCCTCGCACCGCACCACCATGCCCGCCTCGGCCTTGGCGGTGCAGGACCGCACCGGCGCCTTCTTGCCTTCGACCATCACCAGGCACATCCCACAGGAGCCGAACGGATCGAAGGTGTAGTGATAGCACATGGCCGGAATGATCTTGCCGGTCTGGGAGATGACGTCGTAGAGCGACACGCCCCCTTTGGCCTGCACCGGCTGCCCGTCAATGGTCAGCTCGATCGACGGGGCTTCGACATCGGGGGAGGTGACTGGTTTCAACGCCATGACTGCATTCCCTTCAGCGGTCGCACTCGCCCATCACAATGTCGTACGTGCCGAAGATCGTCACGATATCGGCAATCATGTAGCCGCGGGCCATGTAGTCAAATGCCCCCATGTGGATGAAGGACGGAGCGCGAATCTTCAACCGGTAGGGCTTCCCCTCGCCGTTGCTGACGATGTAAAACCCCAGCTCGCCCTTGGCGGCCTCGGTCCCGCAATAGATCTCGCCCTTCGGCGCCTGAAAACCCTGGGAGAACAGCTTGAACTGCTGAATCATGCTCGCCAAGTCGTTGAAGACCTTGTCCTTCGGAGGCAGCGTCACGCTGGGGACGTAGGCCATGATCGGCCCCTCGGGAATCTTCTCCAGGAGCTGCTTGACCATGTTAAGGCTCTGCCGCATCTCCTCGATACGGACCCAGTACCGGTCGTACGTGTCGCCGTTTTTGCCGACCGGGACGCTCCATTCGCACTCGCCGTAGGCGGCGTAAGGTTCGAACTTGCGCAGGTCGTAATCCACGCCGGAGCCCCGCAGCGTCGGCCCGCTCAGACCGAAGTTGATGGCGTCCTCGGCCGAGATCACGGCCACGCCCTTCGTGCGGGAGAGCCAGATGCGGTTGGTCTCGAGGAACGTGACGTACTCGTCGACCTTCGGAGGAAAGTACTCGACGAACCGGCGCAGCTTCTCGACGAGGTCCGGCGTGAAGTCCCGTTCGACGCCACCGATCCGGTACCAGCTCGTCGTGAGCCGCGCCCCGCACAGCTCGTCGAAGAAGTCGAGCAGGATCTCCCGGTCGCGGAACGTGTAGAAGAAGACGGTCATGGCGCCGATGTCCAACGCCTGCGTGCCGAGCCAGAACAGGTGGCCGATAATCCGCTGCACCTCGGCGACGATCGTCCGCAGGTACTCCGCGCGGGGCGGAATTTTCATGTCCAGCAGCTTTTCGACAGCCCGGCAGTAGGCGAAGTTGTTGTACATGGCGCAGATGTAGTCCAGGCGGTCGGTGTGGGGGATGAACTGGTGGTAGGTGCCGTCCTCCGCCAGTTTTTCCACGCCCCGGTGGAGGAACCCCATGACTGGAATGGCCTTGACGATCCGCTCGCCTTCCAGCGCCAACACCACCTTCAGCACGCCGTGCGTGCTGGGGTGCTGGGGACCCATGTTGAGCATCATCTCCTCGGTCCGCAGCGTCGGCAGAGCGAGGGTTTCCGGGTGCTCGGGGTCGACCTTGTAGACGGTCGTGCGCTGGTCTTCCAACGGTTGTGTCATGGCCCCTTAAACGGTTTTCTCCCCGATGAAGGGGAAGGTGTCGCGCCACCCCTTCCCGCGCAAGGGGAAATCCTTGCGCAATGGATAACCTTCCGGAAAATCATCCGGCAGAAGGATGCGCACGAGGTTCGGGTGGTTGCGGAACCGGATCCCCATCATGTCGTAGACTTCGCGTTCCATGAAATCCGCGCCCTTCCAGATGTCCGTCATGGAATCGACCACGCAATCGTCTTCCGGCACGCGGGTCTTCACGCGGATCCGGGCGCGACGCCGGATGGAATAGAACTCGTAGACGACCTCGAACCGTTCGGGGTGGTCCGGCCAGTCCACGGAACTCACGTGGACGATGTAGTCGTAGTCCATCCCGGGATCATCATGCAGGCATTGGCACACCGCATGGAGATGCTCCCGCGCCACCTGGATGGTCAGGTCGCCCCGCCATTCCACGGCCTGCCGGAAGGCCTCCGGGAACGCCTGCTGGATCTTTTCGGCGACGGGATGCACGGGCTATGCCTTGACCTGCTCGGGGGGCTTCTTATAGAGCACCCGCCGCTGCATGATCTGCTCCTGCAGCTTGAGGATGCCGTCGAACAGGGCTTCGGGCGTGGGCGGGCACCCCGGCACGTACATGTCCACGGGGATGAACCGGTCGACGCCCTGCACCACGCTGTAGCTGTCGTAGATGTTGCCGGAAGTGGCACACGAGCCCATCGCGATCACATAGCGCGGCTCCGGCATCTGATCGTAGATCTTGCGGATCACCGGCGCCATCCGGACGCAGACCGTTCCGGCGACGATCATGAGATCGGACTGCCGCGGCGAAGCCCGAAAGACGCCGGCGCCGTACCGGTCGATGTCGTAGCGCGCGGAGACCGCGGCGATCATCTCGATGGCGCAGCACGCGAGGCCGAAGGTCATCGGCCAGAGTGAGCCCTTGCGCGCCCAGTTGACCGCTTTCTCCAGCGTCGTGAGGGTGAGCCCCAGATCGCCGTCCTTGTCATGCCCGTGCGAGACTTGAATGAGGTTCGTCTCGGGCCGGTCTTCTTCCGTCAGTCCCATTCCAGCGCGCCTTTCTTCCAGGCATACACGTATCCCACGACGAACAGCGCGATGAAGATCAGCATCTCCACCATGCCGATCACGCCGATCCGGTCGAAGGCGATGGCCCAGGGGTAGAGAAACAGGATCTCGATGTCGAAGATCACAAACAGCATCGCGATGATGTAGTACCGCACCGGGAACGGCATGCGCGCGTCGGAGAAGGGCTCGCTGCCGCACTCGTACGCGCTGAGCTTTTCCGGGTCGGGCAGCCGCGGCTGGAGGAAATAACTGAGGACGAGCGTCCCCGCGCCGAACGCGAAAGCGGCGCCGATGAACACCAGCACCGGGAAATAATTCGCAAGATAAGATAGGAGATGCGAAGCGCCGTCCACCCTACAGCCTCCTAAAAAAACAAAGACTTGCGATAAGAGAGAAAGTCTAGCATCGCGATTTCCGACAAAGCAAGCGACCAAAAGGCCTAGTCACTAATGGGTCTTACGGCTTTTTCGGCGGGCGGCGGGTCATCTTTTCAGAAGGGGTCCGCAGGTCGCCCGGGGCGCGGCCGGAGCCCACATCCCATTGTTCGGCCAGCGGTTCGGCGGTGCCGGTCCTGCGGTGAATCTGTGTGCGGATCCGTTTGGGGACGGTCTTCCCGTAGTCGGGCGGGTCTGGCTGGTTGGTCAGTGTCCGGCGATCATGCTTGGGCAAGACAGGCTCTCCTTACAAATGCCCGCCCGGTTTCCCTTGAGGCTCGGGCGGCAGCGGCACCGGCCCCCGCGGAGCCTCCCCCGGTGCCATCGGGTCATAGAGCCGCTCGTTCCCGTTCACCCCGTCTTCTTCGATGTCAATCCACATTTCGCCCTTGGCCGGCTCGAATTCGCCATTGCCGTTCAGATCCACCCAGTAAAACAACGGATGGGAAAACGTGATCGCGACCTCATACCCGTACTGATTCACCGACGCCTTGTAAGTGCGGCGGGCAGTCATGTAATCCGGCTTGCTCTCCATACTCGTCATCTTGAAAACGCGGAAGAACATGTTATTGCGCCAGTCATAGTAGGCCTCCACTTCACGGCGGTCGAATTCGTCAGGTTCGACGGGCAGGGCTAACTGTTCAGCCGCAGGACTCGCGATTCCCGTCTCGTCCGAATCGAGGAGGCCAGCAATAAAAAGGACTCCGATCGTCAGTCCGAGGGCTCTCAGCACGGGTCTCATTTCGTTACCGTAGCACCATCCTAACCCCTCGTCAATCAAGTGTTTTATCTTGACATCTGAACGATATCTGTTATCCTGCCCCTAGTACGAACACGGAGGCACGCATGGGCAGAATACCGCGTAAGCTGGAATGGGGCGGAGTCCTTCTCGCCATGGCGTATGCCGGCATACTGCTTGGATCCGGCACCCTTGCCATCGCTGAAAGCGCTCCCGCTAAACCCGCAAGTGCGTCCGCGGGCACGCTGACAGGCGAGCAGGCCATTGCTCTTCAAAGCGGCTATATTCAGGCTTTTCCAGAATCCGCGTCCGGCACGGTGATCGGCGCCCGTGAAGCCAAGCGGCTGTTCGGCCACGGGGATCCCCTCTACCTGCGGCTTGCGCCCACGACGGACGTGAAGGTGGGCGATCGATTCACGCTCTTCAGGCCCACCACGCATATCTACCATCCAGTGACCAGGGATTACATGGGACGGATGGTCGCCATCCTGGGCATCATCGAGATCGCCAAAGAGCCAGGCGACGGCGTGACCGAGGCCCGGATCGTGCGCTCCTTCGATGCGATGGTGCCGGGCGATCTCCTGAAGCCGTACGAAGCGCCCCCGCCGGTGCCCGCCCAGCAAGTCACCAGCGGCCCCATTGCGGGGGTTGTCCTTGATTTCATGACCCAGCAGCGACAGCTCACCGGACAGTCGGAAATCATTTACATCGATCGCGGAGAGCTGGACGGGGTCGCCCTCGGCGACCGTTTCAGTGTTTCCCATCGGGGCAAACGGCTGTCTCCTACGAGCCGGAACCCCGACCACGCAGTCGCCGAGATCAGGATCATCAGTTTGCAGGCGCGAACGGCGACGGCGTACGTGCTGCACAGCACCGATGTCGTCCGGCGCGGCGACATCGTCAAGCGTCTGCCTCCTCCCCCTCCCAAGGCTGAACCGGCCGCCGCCCCGCCCAAGGAAGCCGCCGCCGACACGATGGCGGTCGCGAAGATCACCCCACCTGCGGCCCCGCCGCCGCCGGCCAGCCGAGAACTCGCGGAGATCCACTTCGCCTTCAACCAATGGCAACTCTCGGATGAAGACAAAAAGATTCTCGCCGAGCACGCGGCGTATCTCAAGGAAAACCCCACGCTCGCGATCACCATCGAGGGGTACGCGGACGAACGGGGAAGCGCGGAGTACAACCGTAGCTTGGGCGAGAAACGGGCGGCGGAAGTCCGCCGCTTCCTCGCCGACGCGGGCGTGAAGAATGCCCTCACGGTGACCAGCTACGGAAAGGACCGGCCTTCCTGCACGGAGCGGGACGAGCCCTGCTACGCCAAGAATCGCCGCGTCCATTTGTCCGTCGTGAATTGATTGCTTTCATCGGATGCGTCCATATAGGATAGCGGCATGACGACTCTGCGAATGGTCCTCGCCGTCCTCCTTGCCCTCTCTCTGACCGCGGCCTCGCGCGCACTCGCGGGGGAACAATTCGCCGGCGAGGTCCTGAAGGTCGACGTCGCGGCGAACAAGCTGACCGTGAAAAAGGCCGACGGGAATCGCTTCACCTTCGCGGTGGACGGCAAGACGGCGTTCACGGGCAACCGGAAATCACTCAACGATCTGGCCAAAGGCGACCAGGTCACGGTCGAGTTCCAAACGGGAGGAGGCCGGTACACCGCGCTCCGGGTATCCACACAGTAGGTTTTTGGCCCCGTATCTCCAAGTAGCCGTCCCCCGCCGTCTCTACCGCGTCTTCACGTACACCGCCCCGCCCGGCAGTCCCTCCGGTTGGGCGCCCGGCATGCGGGTGCGCGTCCCGTTCGGACGCGGCACGCTCACGGGCTTTATCGTCGCCGTCACGGCCGAGCCGGAAACCGGCGGCAAGTCCACACAGATTCGCCAGGTCCTTGCCCGTCTGGACGACACCCCGAGCGTCTCGCCCGACCTCCTGGCGCTCACCGGATGGGTGGCGGAACGCTACCTGGCCCCCTTCGGACAGTGTCTGCGCCTGGCCTTTCCTGGATCCCCCGAGAGGAAACGATCTGCCCCGCGCACGAAATCGGACAGTGCGATCACTCCGCCGTCCGCTGTTTCCGCTTCCGAGTTATCCACGTTGAACGTTGCACGTTCAACGTTCAATGAAGCGCTTGTTCCGCTCCGCACGAAGGCGCTGACGGCCATTGCCCGACAGACCCAGGAGAGCCTCTTGCTGCCCGCGCCCACCGCCGAATTGCTGGACTTCTACGGAGAAGTCGTGCAGGCCGCGTTGGATCGCGGGCGCAGCGTGCTCCTGCTGATGCCCGAGGCCGGACGGGTCGAAGCAAGCCAGGCTTTCTTCGCGGCTCGCTGGGGCGCACGTTGCCAGGTATATCATGGCGGGCTGTCAGCAGCGGACCGGCAACGGGCGTGGGCGCGCATCCGGACGGGAGAAACGGCAGTCGTGATCGGAACCCGTTCGGCCGTCTTCGCCCCGCTCGCCAACCTGGGCCTGATCATCGTGGACCAAGAAGATCATCCGGCGTACAAGGCGGAAAACGTCCCGCGGTACGATGCGCGCGCCGTGGCGGCCGAGCGTGCCAGACGGGCGGGAGCCGTGCTGGCCCTGGCATCCGCGCACCCTTCCCTGGAAACCGTGCACATGACCGGCTCGGACCTTAGTACGCTGGCGCTCCGGACCGGCCATGCCGATGCGCCGCCGACGACAATGGCGGACCTCCGCGACGCGCCATTCGGGGAAATCCTGAGCGCGCCGCTGGCCGCGGCCATCGCCGCCCGTCTCGCCGAGCGGAAAACCGTCCTCCTGTTTCTCAACCGCAAGGGGTATGCCTCGGTGCTCCAGTGCCGCGACTGCGGACAGGCCGTGAAGTGTCCCGCCTGCTCGGTCGGTTGGACGTTCCACAAACACGAGGAGGCGCTCCAATGCGGCTACTGCGGGCGAACCGGGGCCGCGCCGGAGACCTGTCCCGCCTGCGCCGGCGCCCGTCTGGTCCCGTCCGGATCGGGCACCGAAGCTCTCGAAGAGACGGTGAAGGCGCGTTTTCCGTCCGCGCGGGTCGCGCGGTTGGAGCGGGACCGGGCCGGCGGGGAGAAGGCGAACGCGGCCATCCTGTCCCTTTGGCAGGCCAAGGAACTCGACATCCTGATCGGCACGCAACTGGTCGTCACGCGTAGTCCCCGACCGATCGCGTCCCTCGTGGGCCTGGTCTATCCCGACGCGGCCCTCCACCTCCCGGACTTCCAAGCGGCCGAACGGGCCTATCACACGCTGCGCGACGTGATGGCCCTGGCCGACCCGCACGATTCCACCGCCGAGATCGTCATGCAGACCTATGTTCCCCAACACCACGTGCTCCGCGCGCTCGCGGAGCGCAACCCTGCCCTCTTTTATGCAAGCGAACTGGCGGCCAGGCAGGCGCTGGGCTATCCGCCGTTCGGCCGGCTGATCGGGCTGCGGGTGAGCGGGACGAAGGAAGACCTCGTGGAGGCCGCCGCCGCGCGCTGGGCCGCTGTACTACGGAGAGCAGGGACACCAGAAGGAAAGGTGGGTGTGGGAGGGGCAACCTTGTCGGGGCCCCCTTCCACTCTAGATGTCCTCGGCCCGATCCCGGCGACGCCGGCCCGCGTGCGGGGACGATTCCGTCGGCAACTCGTCGTGAAGGGAACTGATGGGGCCGCGCTGCGGCAGGCGGTCCGGTCTACCTTGGCGGAAATGGAAGGCGGGAGCCGCGCCGGCGGCCTCCGCTACGACATCGACGTCGACCCGCAGAGCCTGATGTGATCGTCACGCCTTCGGCGGGGGCTCGTCGGAAACCTCGCCGCGTTTGATCCAGCGGAAGACGCCGTAGGCGAAGGAGAGGAAGAAGGTGGCGCAGATGACGCCCATGAACAGGGTAGGGACCAGCTCTTTCATCTGCTCCTCGGAGGGCTCCGTCACGCCGCTCATCCGCAGCTTGATGATCTCCACCAGGGGCCAGCTCAAACTCTCCAACCCGAGAAACAGGAACGCCCAGGCCCAGACATAGCCGGGCGTCGAGCCCAGCCAGACCAGCAGCGCCGTGAACCCGACCCCGGCCATCGCGGCCCAAGACACCGGGATCGGGTTCCATACCATCGTAAACCCGACCGTGACGAAGACACCCGCCGCGACGGCGTTGAGTTTGGGAGTCCATTCAGACATGGGAGAAAGGTTGGTGCCGAAGGCGGGATTTGAACCCGCACGGGTTTCCCCACACGCCCCTCAAAC
>CAZSUT010000017.1:0-37123 GCA_964610095.1 uncultured Nitrospirales bacterium
CCGTGCTGACCGGCGCCGGCATCTCGGCGGACAGCGGCGTGCCCACGTTCCGCGGAACGGACGGGCTCTGGAAAAACTTCCGCGCCGAAGAGCTCGCCACCCCGGAAGCCTTCGCGCGCGACCCCAGTCTGGTCTGGGAATGGTATAACTGGCGGCGCGAACTCATCGCCACAAAGTCTCCCAACGCCGCTCATCATGCACTGGTTGAGCTGGAACGGCGAGTCGAGCGCTTCTGGCTGATCACCCAAAACGTGGACGGCCTGCATCCCGACGCCGGCTCCCGGAAGCTGTCCGAGATTCACGGCAACATCTGGAAGGTCCGCTGTACGCAATGCCGGCAGGTGCACCGGAACCGGGAAGTGCCGATTCCGATTCTCCCGCTCTGTCCCGCGTGCGGCGGGCTGCTGCGCCCGCATATCGTCTGGTTCGGGGAATCGCTCGATCCGGACGACCTCGACCGGAGCGCGGCCGCCGTCGGCTCGTGTGAGGTGCTGCTGATCATCGGCACATCGGGCATCGTGTACCCGGCGGCGTCCTTTGCCTCGCTCGCCAAGCAGGCCGGTGCGTTTGTGGCGGAGGTCAACCTGGATCCAACCCCGAATTCGCAGATCGTCGATGTCGCAGTCGGAGGCCGCGCCGCAGAGGTCGTACCCGAACTGCTGTAAGGACGCGGCGCGTCGTGCCCCACTTGAACACCGGCGGGGATTCGGGCTAGGGTAACTGTAGGTGCAACCGATGCGGAACCAGATACTGAGACGGGCAATCTTGCAGTTGCTCTACGAGCGCGCCGCGGAAGCGCCGCAGTCGCTGATCGTCGGCGTCGAGGCCCGCGAGATCGTCCTGCAGCTCGACATGACCCCCTATGAGTTCGCCTTCAACGCGCTCTACCTGGACGGCAAGGGCCTGATCACCAACGACCGGTCCAGCAACGGGGGGGAGATGCAATTCTACGCGATCATGATCACGCCGGCCGGCATCGACGCGATCGAAGACCCGACCGCCCTGGACCGCCTCGTGCCCCTCACGCGACACACGGGCACGCGCAACCGCCGGCTCAAGCCGGAACGCTGAGTCTCCCCTAAACTTGGGTCGGGCCCGCCCGAGTCACCTTGCGCGCCATGAACACGGCAAAAACCAGCGCAACGATGACCAACACATTGACGCTCACATCGAGCAGGTAGCGGTGAAAAACTTCGGCGGTCAACTTCTCCGAATAAGCGGTCTCGGCCCCGGTAGTCAGAATGCGCCGGGTGGACGCAATGATGCAGATGTACAGGAAGGGCTCCAGCGTGATGACGTGGGTCTTCAGGAAATTGATGATGGTCCGGAACAGTTCCAACAGGATGACGACCAGCAACAGGTCATGAATAAGGGTGAGCGCCGCGGGAAGGACTCCCGAGGCCAATGTCGTCAGAAAGGCAAACCAGGCGTGGGCGAAAACCACCATGCCGAGCAGCAGAAAGCTGAAGCCGGCCGTGATGTAGCCCAACCCGTCGAGGGTTTCCATCCATCGGATCCAGAGATTCTCGCGGGGCCCGTTTTCCATACGCGGGCCGAGCCTAGCATACGAACCCTAAGTGGTCAACCAGGGGGAAGGAACGCCTCGTGGGTGCTGGCAGGGCTCGCGGGCGCAGTCTGGTTTCTGAGCACGGTGTCTGCGATTCAATCCTCGGCGACGGAATTCCGCCCGGCCCTGCCCGGCTACCAGTTCCGATTCCCGCACGACCATGGCACGCATAACGATTTCCAGACGGAATGGTGGTACTACGTCGGGCATTTGCGGGCCGACAACGGCAAGACGTTCGGTTTTCAACTCACGTTCTTCCGGCGTGCCGCCGCCTCCGAGGCCGCGGCCCGCAACCCTTCGCGCTGGTCGCTCCGCCAACTCTATTTCGCCCATTTCGCAGTCACCGACGAAGGGGGGCACCGGTTCCACTTTGCCGAGAAGATCTCCCGCGCGGGTATCGGCAAGGCCGGCGCCGAAGCCGGGCGCCTGGGCGTCCGGATCGACGATTGGCGTGTCGAAGCGGACGGCGAGACACACGTGCTCCAAGCGCAAGCCGAGGGGATCGCGCTCCGCCTGCGGTTGACGCCGGAAAAACCGCCGGCGATCCACGGCGCCGACGGCCTCAGCCGCAAGGGCGAAGGTCCGGGCGAAAGCTCGCATTACTATTCCTTCACCCGGATGCGGACGGAAGGCACGCTCACCGTGGAAGGAACATCCTTTCCCGTCGTCGGCCTGAGTTGGATGGACCACGAGTTCGGCAGCAACCAGCTCGGCAGCGAGCAGGTCGGCTGGGACTGGTTTTCGCTGCAACTCGCCGATTCAACCGAATTGATGGTCTACCAGATCCGCCGACGGGACGGCTCCGTGGAGCCGGCCTCGGGGGGCACGTGGATCAGGGCCGACGGCGCCGCCGTTCCCCTCCCCCGCGACGCCATCGCCATTGACGTGCTCGATCACTGGCAGTCCCGGGAGAGCGGAAGCCGCTATCCGGGTCGCTGGCGTATCAGAGTGCCGTCGGTCCGCCTGACGGTCGAGATCGCTCCGACGATCCCCAATCAGGAACTGATCACGCGTCGCAGCACGCATGTCACGTACTGGGAGGGCAGCGTGACCATCACAGGAGAGCGGGAGGGACGGCCTGTTTCGGGTCTCGGCTACGCGGAGTTGACGGGATATGCCGCGCCTCTCCGGCGGCGTCTGTGAGCCTCTCCCTTGCCTTGACACCCCCCCATCGTTGAATTAGGGTAGCCGCCATTCGGTAGCAGGAAACGAACAATGATCGTTGTCGCGCGCGCTTTCATGCTCTCCTGCCTTGTGCTGTCGATTTTAGCCTGCGGCGGCAAGAGCGATACCATTGTGACGATTGCGCCGCACCCGCGGAACCCCGCCATCGTGTACGTGGCTACCAACGAATCCCTGTACAAGACCCGAGACGGCGGAACCACGTGGAGCAAAATGACGACGGATCTGAGCAGTTTCCGCGTGCTGACATTGGGGGTGGACCCCCATAGTCCCGCGAATGTGCTGGCCGGCACCATGGGCGACGCTGTGTACAAAAGCCCCGACGGCGGCCAGAGTTGGTCCCCGCATAATGCAGGTCTGAAGGAGCACGTGTCGGTGGTCAATCAGTTCGTGTTTCACCCGAGCGACCCGGACATGATCTACGCCGCGACGACCGTCGGCGCCTTCCGGACCAAGGACGGAGGCCGGTATTGGGAAGAGCGCATGACCGGCATGAAAGAGGTCCACTACGTCGTCACGCTGGCGATGGATCCGAAGAACTCCGACGTGATGTACGCGGGCACGACCGGAGGCGTCTACAAGACCACGGACGGGACGGCCCATTGGGGGCTGGTCAACAACGGACTGATCCCGAAGGAGAAACTCGACGCGGCGATGGCGCTGGGCGTCAACAGTCTGGTGACGGACCCCCAAATGCCCGGCACGGTCTACGCGGGCACCACCAACGGGCTGTTCAAAACATCCGATGCCGGAGCGTCATGGAATCGGATCGAGAAAGGATTGGCAGACACATACGTCAGCGCGATACTTGTCGATCCGTCAAATCCCAACATCCTGTATGCCGGCACGCGCAAAGGAGTCCACAAGACCACCGATGGCGGACAGACCTGGAGCGAGGCGAATGTCGGGCTGACGACCCTGAATATCCGAGCCATGGCCCTCAGCCCGATGGATCCGCAGATCGTATACGCGGGAACCAACGGAAGCGGACTATTCCGCAGTAAGGACGGCGCCAAGGCCTGGGAGCATGTCCCGCTCATCCCCGCACAGAAACCCTCCACGCCCTGACCAATTCCATAGAGTTTATCTACGTAAAATCATCTGAGTAGTCTGAGCCGATTTAAAGCAGGCTTGTGCCTGCTTGAGGGCTCACCACTAGCTGTTGTGAAGCGAAAATATAAAGCACGCTTCATTAAAAATCAGCTCTTCCGTCAAAACCATTTGATTTTAGAAGTCTTCGTTCTCTGCTACGTTCAAAAAAGAATCGAAACAAAAAAATTCTATTGACATGCTTTAAAGCACCTGCTATAAACCTTCTTACATTCTTGAAGATGATCTGCTTTGGATGAACTAAAAGACATCACCGTCGGCTTGGATCAGCGGATCACGGCTTACAAGTCCAGGCTCCAAGAACTGCAAAAAAAGCGCGATAAAATCGACGACGAAATCGCCACCATTAAAAAGTATCTTGAGCTCGCGGAAACCCTCTTCCGGCTTGAAGCGGGGCGGGCCAAGCTTCCCAGCCTCCCCAGCCAGATTACCGCCGATACAACCGATCAATCCCGAGAGATCCTTCTCGGTCGTTCAAAATACGTCGGTATGAGCGTGTCTGAAGCCGCGTATCTCGTTCTTCGTGATGCCGGCAAGGCCATGCATGCCAAAGACATCTGCCACCGCTTGATCGAAGGCGGGCTCCGCATCAAAACCAAGACCCCGATCACTTCGATCGCCACGTCGCTCAAACGGGACCGGCGATTCCGGAAGGTGGCGCCAAACACATTCGAGGCGGTGGAAGAAAAACTGCAGGCGGTATGAGTGGAAGCGCGGCGGCGTGACCGTCGTGAATGCTGGTGACCGACTACAACGGAAGGAGGTGAGATTGATGGCAGCGAAGAAAAAGTCGAAGAAAAAGAAGTAAGTTCCCCTCTAGCATCGCGTGCTGGGGGCAAGGCCCCTTGCCCCCAGCACTCTTAACCTCTCTCCTACCCACACAAAATAAAATTTAAAGCACTGGTTTGTAGAAAGGCCGTAGCGCGGGGTTCGAGAACAGCGAACGCTTTAATCGCGTTGCGGGGAGGCAACAAGCGAAGGCGAAAGCTCGCGGAGGCGGCCGGCCGGCATAGGAGCTTGCGACGATACGAGAATCCAACTGTCCCGAGATTCAAGGATGCGGGCGACAAGGCTGGCATGCAACGCATGGCCCGAGCGGACCGCCTCAATTGCTCCGATCACGGGGATGCCCAGCAGCATCATATCGCCGATCAGGTCAAGAACCTTGTGGCGGACGAACTCGTCGGCGAACCGGAGGCCGCCTTCGTTGAGGAGTCCTTCCTCGGACAGAATCAGCGTGTTCTGGAGAGACCCACCGAGCCCCAGCCCCGCTTCCCAGAGGGCCTCGACCTCCCGAAGAAAACCGAATGTCCGGGCCGGAGCGATTCCTTCGACAAACGCGTCACGGGACCAAGCATAGTCGTAAACTTGACGGCCGATCAACGGGTGCGCATAATCGATGGTGTAAGTGACGCTCGCCTCGGAGGCCGGACGGATGGCGATGCGCTTGTCCCCGTCGATCACTTCAATGGGCCGCACGATCTTCAGGTAGTTCTGGCGCCTATCCTGCGAGGCAATCCCTGCCTCCAGCATGAGGCTCACGAACGGCTTCGCGCTCCCGTCCAAAGCCGGAAGCTCCGGCGCGTCCACTTCCACGAACAGATTGTCGATGCCGAGTCCGGCCGCGGCGGCCAGGAGATGTTCGATGGTCTGAACCTGCACCCCATCTACACCAACCGTGGTCGACAGCAAGGCAGGCCGAATATTCTTGATCGTAACCGGGATCCGGGGGCTGTTGCTTACATCCTTGCGGATGAAAACTATGCCGGTATCCGGAGGAGCAGGCAGCAGGAGGAGCGACGCCCGGCATCCGGAGTGAATACCAACCCCGGAACAGGCCACAGGCTTTAGGATCGTCTGTTGAAACCGCATACGCTCTCTCAAGGTAAAGGCTTTCATGAGGTAAGCAAGTCCAGTACCATATGATCGGATCTTTCCAACTCATTAATAATAAATAGATTATCGGTCTTTTTTGATGTGCCTCGCAGTTTCATAACGCATTGACAATGTTGTAAAAACACTGCATTTGTAGCATTTCCGCTTTCCCTCTCCGTGCGTTGTAACACCGAACAACCCTGTGATACTGTGCGCTGGGACGGAGGCCGTTCATGGAGGAGATCAACGAGCGCCTGGTGAATCGGAAGGAAGCCTGGGCGCAGGCGAAACGGGGACTGACGGAAGAAGGCGTTCCGCCGGACACCCGGAGCAGGGAAAACCGCCTTCCGCCCGGCCAGCATCTCACGAAAGGCTGGCCTGTTCTTGACCTCGGCATCCATCCGGCGATTGCCCTGACAGACTGGACGCTCACTATCGGCGGCGCAGTGGCCCACCCGGTGAGCTGGACGTGGGAAGACTTCCTCCAACAACCGCAGATCACCTCCATGTCCGATTTCCATTGCGTGACGACGTGGAGCACCTTCGGCAACCGCTGGGAGGGCGTGAGCTTCCGCCGCATTATGTCCGTCGTCCGGCCTCTCCCCACGGCCCGCTTTGTGCTCTTTGCTTCGTATGACGGTTACACCACCAACCTCCCTTTGGAGGCGTGCGACGACGAGGACGTACTCCTGACCTGCAAGTGGAATGCCGAGCCCTTGCCGAAAGAGCACGGGGGACCGGTCCGGGTCATCGTGCCCAAACGCTATGCCTGGAAAGGCGTCAAGTGGGTAAAGGAGATCGCCTTCGCCGAGCGCGACAAGCCGGGCTTTTGGGAAGTCCGCGGGTACTCGAACACGGCCCTCCCGTGGGAAGAAGACCGCTACGGCTACTAGCTCCCGCAGATCTAACGTTTCGGATCCAGTTCGATCAGCCCCTTGCGGATCGCCAAGATGGCGGCCTGCGTGCGGTCGTAGACCTGAAGTTTGTGGAAGATGTTCCGCACGTGATTCTTCACGGTCTTCTCGCTGAGATCGAGATCGTTGGCGATCTCCTTGTTCGTCTTCCCGTCGGCCACCAGACGCAGCACCGTGATTTCGCGTTCGGTCAGGTCATGCTCGGTCCGGGCCTGTTTCTTCCCCTTCCCCTCGGAGAGCAAAGAAAACTCCGCCAGAATCTTGCTGGCCACCGAAGGGTGGATGAGCGACTCCCCTTTAGAGATCGAACGAATGGCTGAAATGATCTGGGACGAGTCGGAATCCTTCAGCAGGTAGCCTGTCGCTCCCGCACGAACGAGATCGAAGATGTATTTTTCCTCATCATACATCGTCAGAGCCACGATGCCGATATGGGGGGATTCCCGCTTGATGGCGCGCGTGGCCTCCACGCCGGACATCCGGGGCATGCTGACGTCCATCAGGATGACGTCGGGCGACAACTCCCGGGCCTTCTCCACGGCCTCCTGGCCATCGCGGGCTTCGCCGACGACTTCAAGATCATCGCGCGCGCGCAGGATTGCCGCGAGGCCTTCACGGACCACCCGGTGATCATCCGCGATCAGGACTTTGATCTTGTCCACCGCGCTAAGTCTCCTGCCTAGACGCAATGGGGATGTCGACGAGCACCCGGGTCCCCTCGCCTTTCCGTGATTCCACCCTGGCCGTTCCGCCGACAAAGCGCGCCCGCTCCAGGATGCCCTTCAAGCCGAACGACTGCCATTTGGTCGGATCCTGCGAGACGGCATCCACGTCGAAACCCACCCCGTTGTCCTCGATCACCCCCTTGATGTGGCCGTCCGCCACCGTCAGCGTGATCACAACCCGGTCCGCGCGGGCATGCTTCTGTACGTTGCTGAGCGCCTCCTGGACGATCCGGAACAGGAAAATCTTGGCTTTCGGCAGCAGCGCCGACTCGGCGCCCGCGTACACAAACTCCGTCCGGACGTGTGATTGGGTCTCGTACGATTTAAGAAACGACTTCAGCGCCGGCACCAGGTCCATCGATTCGAAGTACAGCGGCCGCAGGTTGAAGATCACCTGGCGCGATTCCTCTATGGCCGCCTTGAGCTGGGCCTTGGCGTCGCTCAGCAGCTCGAAGCACCGCGTCGGGTCCGAAAAGATGAGCTCGCGGCAGAGGTCCAGCTTCAGGTTGATGCCGGCCAGGGTCTGCACCAGGCCGTCGTGGATCTCGCAGGCGATGCGGCTGCGCTCTCCCGTGACCGCGGATCCGGCTTCCTGTTCGTAGAGCCGGGAGAGCTCCTGGAATTTTTTCACCTGCCGCTTGATCTCGGCGTTTCCGCGCACGCGCGCCTCGATCAGCTGCCACATGAACTTCGCGCTGGTGCCCCGGATGACGGCCACCCCGACCCGGTCGAGCTCGAAGAGGGCCTCCTCCACCTCCGGGTTTCCGGTCACATCGATGACCAGGTCCACCTCCTCGGACGACATCAAGTCGCGGAAATTCCGCGACACGGGAATCCCGTAACGCTTGGCCAGGCGAAGGCCCGGTGCCTTGGTGTTGACTTCGGCGATTCCTACGATCCGGACCAGCGGGTCGGGCGCCAGAATCGACAGCAGCGCCGATCCTCCTTCGCCCGCCCCGATGATCGCCACGTTCGTTACAGCGGGAACTGCTGTAGTCTGACGGGAAGCGCGCCGCCCGGAGGCGGAGCGGCGGCGAGCTGAAGACTTGGCCTTGACGGGCATGGGCGCGCGTTAACCCGGCCCTTCGCCCTTTTCTCGGAGCAGTCCCTTGACCTCATCCATGAACTGCTCGACGTCTTTGAATTCACGATACACCGACGCGAATCGGACGTACGCCACCTGATCGAGCTGATGGAGTTCTGCCATGACTTCTTCGCCGACTACCCGGCATGGCACTTCCGCTTCGCCCCGTTCCTGAATGCGTTTTTCGATCTTGTCTGCGAGGGCCTCGAGCGTGGTTATGCTGATGGACCGCTTTTCACAGGCCCTCTTCAGGCCCGCCAAGACCTTGGCCCGATCGAAGGGTTCCCTGCGGCCGTCCTTCTTGATGATCATGGGGAGGATTTCATCCACCCGCTCGTAGGTGGTGAACCGTCGCTTGCACCCCAGGCATTCCCGGCGTCGGCGGATGGCCTCGCCTTCCTTGGCCATGCGCGAGTCCACGACCTTGTCTTCAGTATGGCTGCAGAAGGGGCATCGCACAGGCGGCTCCGCCTCCGGTTACCGGAAGTCTGCGAAGATCGGAAACTTCCCGCACAAAGTCCGCATGCGGGATCGGACCTGTTTGCGGACGGTCGTGTCGGTCGGATGGGATAGGACCTTGTCGATCGCGTCGGCGATCTCGTCCATCTCCTTCTCACGCATCCCACGGGTGGAGACGATCGGGGTACCGAGCCGGATGCCGCTGGCGACGGCCGGCGGCTTTTCGTCATAGGGGATTGCATTCTTGTTGACCGTGATGCCGGCTTCGTCCAGGGCCGACTCGGCTTCTTTTCCCGTGATCCCCTTCGCTGTGACGTCCACCAGCATCAAATGCGTATCGGTTCCGCCCGAGACGATGCGGAATCCCCGTTTCTGCAAGCCGTTCGCCAGGGCTTTCGCGTTCGCCAGGACCTGCTTCTGGTATTTCTTGAAACTCGGCGCCTGCGCCTCTTTGAGGGCCACGGCCTTGGCGGCAATGACATGCATCAGCGGTCCGCCCTGAAGACCGGGGAAGATCGTCTTGTCCACGGCCTTGGCATACTCGGCCTTGCACAGGATCATGCCGCCGCGCGGTCCCCGCAGCGTCTTGTGGGTGGTGGTGGTGACGAAGTCGGCATAGGGAACTGGACTCGGATGGAGGCCGGCGGCGACCATGCCCGCAATATGGGCCATGTCTACCATCAGGTAGGCGCCGACCGCTTTGGCTATTTCCTGGAACTTGGGAAAGTCGAGGATGCGCGGATAGGCGCTGGCGCCCGCCACGATCAGACGGGGGTGGCACTCCTCCGCTAGTTTCCGCAGCGCATCGTAATCAATACGCTCGGTCGCACGGTCCACGCCGTAGGAATGGGCGCGGTAGAGGATCCCGGAAAAACTCACGCGGCTCCCGTGCGTCAGGTGGCCGCCGTGCGCCAGATCCATGCCCAGAATGACGTCTCCCGGCTTGAGCACCGAGAAATAGACGGCCATGTTGGCCTGCGATCCGGAATGCGGCTGGACATTGACATGGTCCGCGCCAAAGATCCGCTTGGCCCGCTCGATCGCCAGGTTCTCCACGACGTCCATGTACTGGCAGCCGCCGTAGTAGCGCCGGCCGGCGTACCCTTCGGCGTACTTGTTCGTCATGACGGAGCCCTGGGCGGCTTGCACGGCCGCACTGGCGAAGTTCTCAGAGGCAATCAATAAGATTTTTTCGCGCTGCCGACGGCCCTCCTGTCGGATGGCCTCGTACACTTCCGGATCGGTCGTCCGTAACGGGCTGGCCATCGATGCATCAGCCTTCCTGGGCGGGAACCGCGGCTTCGGCCGGCGCCTCGGCCTTCGTGACCGTGACGCTCACCGTCGCCGTCACTTGCGAATGCAACTTGACAGGAACCGCCACTGTTCCCAATCCCTTGATCGGATGGTCAAGGTGAATGGTGCGTTTATCCACTGCAATCCCTTGGGCAGCCAAAGCTTCGGCGATGTCCTTCGTCGTCACGGACCCGAAGAGCTTGTCGTCCTTGCCCACCTGAACCGTAATCGTCACGGCGGTGGCGCTGACTTTCTTCGCATACTCTTCGACCGCAGCTTTTTCCTTCTTGGCCTTCTCGGCGATCACTCGCTTGGCGTGGTCCACTGACTTCAGATTGCGGCCGGTCGCCTCGACGGCCTTGCTCCGGGGAAGCAGATAATTCCTGGCATATCCGGGAGCGACCTCCAGAACATCCCCTATGTTTCCCACCCCTTGCACGTCTTCTCGCAGGATCACTTTCATCGCAGAACTCCTTGTGAATGGAAGGAGTGGATACTACAAGAGCGAGGGGGTAAAGTCAATGAAGCCAGCTTGTGATCAGGGCCCTGCTTCGCTAGAATACGGGCATGATTTTCCGCATATTGGGCGTGGTTGCCGCGCTCACCTTGTGCCCCCTCCAAGGCGCCACTCAAACGAGCTTCGATCCGCTGCTGCTGAACATCCGCATGAGCCCCAGCGCACTCCATCCGCCCGCCGGCATGATCAAGCAGCAATGGACGCTGGACGGGTACCGCCTGGGACGGCTCGGCTCGCAGGCCCCCCGGGCCGCGATCATCGAAGACGACGCCCGCCAGCGGCTGCTGATTCTGTCGGCCGACGACAACGGCACAGTCTCCGTCTATCGCGTCGGAGACTTGCCGGTGGATGTCGCCAAACAACTGCCGCGGACGATTACGTGTGGTCGTGCCCGCCAGTGCCAGAACAACCGGAGCGATCCGGCCGGCGAGCTCGGCTGCCTCGCCCTCTGCCTCCTGGAGCACCTGCGCGAGTGAAATCTTTCGAACTCCTTCCCATCCTGATCGAGCTCGTGGCCGACGACGCGAAGGGCGCCCAGGACCCGGACGGGCTCCCTGCGAAAGTCCGTCAGCGGCTGGAAGACATTCTCCACCGTTCGTCGGCCTATCACTTCGGCCCAGCCGATCGCCTGGTGCCGTGGGTGGCTCCGGAGACGCCCGTCGCCGACCCAATGCTCCGCTCGACCGTCGTGACCTCCGTGCTGACCACCATCTGGGACGCCGACCGGGCGACGCGCCGGACGAAACTGGCGGCGGCGATCACCGACCTGGTCAAGGCCAACAAGCGGGTCCTGCTCATCGCCCCCGACAACCGGACCCTCACGGAAGCGCTCCTGGCCGCCGCCAAAGGCCTGCGCGGCGCCGGCCTCCAGTATCGCAGCTTTCTCTGTTGCTACGACCCGCCGACCGTCGCGAACGAGGGGGGCATCAACCTGCACGACCTGATCTTCGATGTGCAGGTTTCGGCCTTCCTGGGGAAGTCACAGTCCGACAAAGCGGGTCTCCGGCGCAAGCTTGACCGCTACCTGGAACTCGCTCCCATCCTGCGCTACAAAGCCGAGAAACAGAAAGACCTCGACGAGGTGCGCCACCTCGAATGGCGCCTGCTCACGGCCCTCGGCGACGCCCAGGCCCGGATAAAAAAGCTCCAGGGCCTGTTGACGTCGTACGAGACCCTGCCCGTCTGGCAGCGCCTCAGCATGCAGGTAATGGGTAGCAACGTGGCCACGATGCACGAGAACTGCGTGCTGTACGAGGCGCAAAAGCGGGAGTATATGAACGAGTTGGAGATCGTGCAGGCGCGCATCAACGAACTGAAGCCGGAAGCCTACGTCGACCCGGAGATGCGTCCCGAGTACGAGGAACTCAGGGACGAAATCGAACGCTTGGGCGGTGCAGTCAAAGTGCGGGAAGTCCTGGCCATGGAAGAGGACACGCAGCGCCTGCCTTTCCTCCAAGCCAAGCGCGTGCTGGCCGCGACGGCGACCCGCGTGATCTGCGATTCCATTTTCCGCCCCATCCGGTACGACGCGCTTGTCGTGGACGAGGGGCCCCGCATCTCCCTTCCGCTGTTGCTTACCTGTGCTTGCCTCGCGCGCGAGCGGATCGTGCTGGCCGGCGACCCGCAAGACATCCCGTCCCCGACACCAATACCGGACGGCATTGCATTAGGCTGGCCGACGGCGCTGGCCGGTTCTTCCACAACGCCCGCGCGGCCCACGCCGGCGTAAGACGTTCGCGAACCGTCCTACTTCGGACAGGGATAGGGGAATGAGGCCTCCGGCGGCGCCGGCACCGCCAGATGGACGGTGC
The DNA here is from genome assembly GCA_964610095.1 of uncultured Nitrospirales bacterium. Classification (GTDB taxonomy): domain Bacteria; phylum Nitrospirota; class Nitrospiria; order Nitrospirales; family NS-4; genus NS-12. The sequence goes on from CAZSUT010000017.1 coordinate 12,538, forward strand.
AGGGCTCGCGTTCCATGGTCAGTTGGCGGTTGGAGGAATAGACGATCTCTTCCGCCGTAAAAGCCGGCCCGTACCGGACCCGGATCTTGTCCACGCCGATGTCGCTGGTCGCACGCGTCCTCCGGAGAAAGACCTGCTCGCGCCCGTTCCGATCCGGCTCCTCCGAGAGCTTCCCGCTCCATGGAATAAACACAAGCGTCACCCGCGACAGCGCCGGCCAGAGCTGCTGCCGCGCGGTCGGATCTTTCTCGGCGAGATACCGCACCACGGCCTGCTGATCCTCCCGATGGCGGTCGCGATCCATCCGCATGGAGATCGGCAACGTGGCGTTCAACTCAACAATCCGCCTCTCCACTTCGTCGCGAGGCATCCCCGCCGGCATCGTCTCCACCACTTGGCTGATGTCTTCAACCGTCCGGGTATCAAGATTGAAGGCTGCGGGATAGAGGCCGCAGGAGACCGGGTGCAGGAAGCCCAGCATCCAAATCCCGATCGTCGTGCGCCAACGGGGAAAGGGCCGTGGTCCGGGATGCGCCTCTTCGTCGTCGTAATACTTCCGGAGCCAGCTCAGAACCAGAAACAAGAGCATGGAGACCGGGAAGAGAAACAGGTGGGTGGTGGCGATGTCGTTGATGTCGGGCAGGCGCACCGGGATGTCCCAGGCCCCCCAGAAGGACAAGGCGATCACCAGCCCCATCCAAGCCCAGGCGGCAGGGACGACCGCCTGCCCGATCCGATACGGATTCTTCAGGCTGGACACGGTCGAAACTGTACCATATAATCTCTTCTCTCCGCTCTGTGCCGAAGTGGCGGAACTGGCAGACGCACTAGATTCAGGGTCTAGCGACCGAAAGGTCGTGCAGGTTCAAATCCTGTCTTCGGCACCACACAAACTTGCCCCGATGACGCCTCTCCAGCCAGCCACGCTCCAAGCCATCGCGCGGATCTTCGCTTCGCTGGACTACGCGGCCCTGGGCCCCATTTACTGCCATGAAGGCGGCGACGCCTTCTGGGAGGAGAAGCGGCGGCCCTGTCAGGAACTCGGCGGCCAGTTGGCGGAAGTCCTGCGTGACCGGCTTCGTCCGAAGGGACGGAGCCTGTATGTCGGCGCCGGCATCGCCGAGATTCCCATGTTAGCGATGGAAACGCTGGAACTGCATCGCACGGTAGCCGTCTACAATCTTCGCGCCGACGAGGTCCCTCTGCTCAACGCCGCCTGCGCAGGCATGCCCTTCGAGTTCCGGGCCCAGGACGCGCGGGACGCGGCCGGTGCGTTTGACCATCTGTGGATCGTCAGCGTCCTTAACGATCCCGAGTGCTTCCCCGAACTGGGCGCGCTGTCCTCCGGCCGCGCCAATCCCGTCACGTTCGACCCGGACGCGTTCGCGATCGAGCGCCGGGCGGTCTTCGCGCTCGCCGCAGGGTGCCTCGACAAAGCGACGCGCCCCGGCCTCGTGACCACGTCGGTGGAGGAAATCCCCTGGATCACGGACTGGTGCGAGCGTCAGGGCATCACGTGTGCGGTCGAAGACGAGGACTATCCGGCGGCGATCGTCGAAGACCCCATCTGTTTCATCCGCATCGGCGAATGACGCCAACCGGCGCCCGGCGGTATACTGGGAGACGCCGATGAAAGAGCCCGGATTCCTCAAAATGATGGCGCAGAAGGGACAGGCCCGGCGCGTGCTGGAGGTCGGCACGTTCGACGGCACGAGCGCGCTCGCGATGGCAGAAGCGCTGCCGGACGACGGCACGGTCCTCACCTGCGAGATCAATGCAGGCCTGGCGGTCCTCGCCCGCAAACGACTCGGCCGGAGCCCGTATGGACGCAAGGTCGAGATCGTGGTCGGCCCGGCCCTGGAAACGTTGCCCGGCCTGACAGGCCCCTTCGACCTGATCTTCATCGACGCGGACACCGCCAACTACTTGCGCTACTACCACCTGGCGATGAGTCTGCTGGCGCCGGCCGGCGTGCTCCTGATGGACAACATGCGCGGCGTCACGCTGGGCGACGTAGCCCCCCAGGGCGACCCGTCCATCGCCGCCGTGCAGGAACTTGGCCGTGTCCTGGCGTCCGATTCCCGCGTCACGGCCGAGTTCGTCGCCGCGCGGGACGGCGTCATGGTCATCACACCGAAAGCCTAGATGCGCTCCTGGCTCAAAAAGCTCGCTGGCCGCGGCGCGTCGCCGCTGTCGGACATCGTGCCGACTGAGATCGAGGAGTACGCGGCGGCTTACTCCGCGACCGAGTCGGATGCCTGTAAATTGATCCGCGAAGAAACGTACCGGACGCAGGACTGCCCACAGATGGTGGTGGGCCCGCTGGAAGGCGCGTTCCTAAAAGTGATGGCGCTCGCCGTCGGCGCCAAGCGGGTGCTGGAGATCGGGACGTTTACGGGCTACAGCGCGCTGGCGATGGCGGAAGCGCTGCCGGACGATGGGACGGTGCTCACGTGCGAGATCGACGCCGACACGGCGGCCTTTGCGCGCCGGCATTGGGACAAGAGCCCGCACGGCAGGAAGATCCATGTTCGCGTGGGCCCGGCGCTGGAGACGCTCGCGGCCTTGAAGGGACCGTTCGACCTGATCTTCATTGACGCCGACAAGGCCAACTATGTGAACTATTACCGGCGATCGAAGGACCTGATCGCGCCGACCGGCGTGATCCTGATCGACAACGTCCTCTGGTCCGGGCGCGTCCTCAACGCGGACAACCCTGACCCCTCCACCGCCGCTATCCAGGAATTGAACCGCGTCGCCGCGTCCGACCCCAGTGTCACTGCTGCCCTCCTCACCCTCCGCGACGGCGTTTTCGTGATCAAGCCGAAAAATTAACCGCCCTCGCCTCTACGGCTTGATGTAGATGTAGCCTTCCTTCTGCAGGTCCGCGATCCGCTTCACCGCAACCGGATGCAGCGTCGCGACGAACCCCTTCACGAGATTGTCCAGCGTCTTGTTGTATAGCTTCATCGAGACTTGGCACATCTCCGCGTGGACCCCCTTCTCGATGATCGCGTCGAACCGTTTCTTCATCTCCGGGTCCATCTTGTCCCTATCGAAGAGCTCGATTGCCGGCCCGTGGACGACCAGTTCCACGTCAATCTTGTCCGGCCCGCCTTCCGCCTCAATGTGCTTGTTGATGAGCGCCAGGGCGTACTTGGCCACCTCAGGGTCCTTGCCGTCCACGTGGTAGAGGACCTTGACCTTGTCTTTCCCCTCCGCCGCCTTGGCCCAGTTCGGGCTCAACGGCAGAGCCAGCAGCGCGATGGCCGGTAGGGAAACCAGCAGAAGCTTATGAATGGATAAGCTCTTCATGGCATCCTCCTTGCTAAAAGTGAGCTAGTAAGACAGTACGCCCAGGACAGACCAAAGCGCAAGCAACGCGAGGCAAACAACCGGAGAGATCTTGAAACTCTACCAAACTGCTCCTAACCATACCGCCACAGCGTCTTCGTCATCATGCGTCAGAACACAAAAAGCTAGTGGGGGAGCTTCGGGTAAATTGCTCGTTCATCTTTCCCGTGAATGTCAGACACTCCATTGAAGATAAGCAAATGAAGGTCATTCGGATTCCCCATTTGTTCGAACGCTTCTTTCGCAACGGCATATAGTCCCGATAAGGCTTTTGCTGGTTGGCTATCCATGACAACAGCCAATAATCCTTTCTTGCAATTGTATGCGTCCATGGTGGCCTGGAATTGTGAACGCTTGTTAATGTATCGCTGGCTTATGTAGTTCTCGAGGTTATGTCTTGGCAGGCTGTGCTCTGGAAAGCGGTACGCAGTTTCGCTCGACCTAAATACTTCCACAGCAAATCGTATTCCAGAATACTCAGCCAGCAGATCGCACTCACGGCGAGATTCTTGCGGCAGAAGCGGAGTCATATTCGTGAAACCTATAGCAGCGAGAGTGTTTACAGCACGCATCACCCCGAAGATCGCTTGGAGATGATCTTCTGCGTGATTTCTTAAGTCTAAGCCGAGATGGTTGAGGAGCTTATCGGGCTCAAGCTTAGTATTTTGGCTGGTTATACGGAATAACTCATTAATCGGTTGAAAAGCTTGCCTTTCGCCTCGCTCTTGGACAACCCGGATGAGCCTGTGTGATGGATTCGAGTCACGAAGAAACTGGTAATAAGACCAAAACTTTTGAGTGAGAAACGGGTAAGCATTGGGGAGAACAGGATTCATCGCGCGAAGAGCCGTACCTGCTTGGTCTCGGGATCATAGCCGACGGTGAGCCGACCGTCGAGGACTTTCAAGAGATGCTCGCCGGCAAGCGCGCGCCGCCAGCCCTGCATGAGCGGCAGCTGCTCGGCCGGCCCTTTCCCGCGATGCAGGGCGAACACCTCCAGATCGGCCGACGTGGCCAGCAATTGCGGCGCGATGGAGGCCTCGACGGCCCGCACCTTGAGCGCCGTCCCAAGCAAATCGGCCAGCCCTGCCGTCTCCGGATCGATCCGCTTGCGCTTCTCGACCTTCGGTAGATCATGTTCTTTGGCCGCAAGCCCATGCTGCACGGCCGCCACCAGCGCCGCGCCGTACTTCTCCACATGCGACGGCTGGATGCCGCGGAGCGCTCCCAACGCCTCGACCGTCGCCGGCGCGCGCCGGGCGATTTCGACCAGGATCTCGTCGCGCAGGATCCGCCCGCGCGGCCGGTCCCGCCGCTTGGCCTCATGCTCGCGCCAGGCCGCGATCTCTCTCAGCACACCCCGTGCCCGCGGATGCAGCCCCTCCCAGCCCCTGATACGCTGGTACCGGAGCCGAGGGTTGCGCGTCTCCTCATCGGCCAGCCCCTGCAGCCGGCGGAACTCTTCCTCCACCCACTCCAGTCGTCCGAGGGATTTCAGCTTGTCGTGGAGATGGTCGTGCAGGGAAAAGAGGTGCCGCACATCCTCCAGCGCGTAGGCGATCTGCTGCGAGGTCAGTGGGCGCTGCGCCCAGTTCGTGAAGGTCTCGGACTTGTCCAAGGCGACGCCGACGATCTGCTGCACGAGCTGGGCATACCCGACCTGTGTCCCGTACCCGACCATCGCCGCCGCGACCTGCGTGTCGAAGATGGGCGCCGGGACGGACCCGGACAGGACCGAGAAGATCTCCAGGTCCTGCCGCCCGGCATGGATCACCTTCCGGATGCGACGGTCGCCGAGCAGGTCGAAGAAATGGTCGAGTTCGGCCACCGCTTGATGGTCGATGATGGCGGCCGCATCCCCCGCCGCGACCTGGATGATCTCAAGGTGAGGATGGAACGAATCCTCGCCCATGAATTCCGTGTCCACCGCCAAGCGCTCCTGATCCCGGAGCTGCTCGCAGAGGGCCTTCAAGCCGGCCTTGTCTTTGATGTACGCGGCTTCCGCGTGCTTCTTCGTCACGATGACATTATATACGATGCAACAGGCAGGAAACGGCAACGCGCCGCCCGGGATTTCGGGAACGGCGCGTTGACGAACGCACTGGGATGAGGACTGTCTACTTGCGCAGGAAGGGCTTGGTGTCCTCGCCGGTGAAGCCGGTCACGGTCAGGAGCTCCATTCCCTTCTTGCCGTCCGGGACCGTGGCGGTGATCGTCTGAGCGTCCGCCTGGGTGAACTTCGCCGGGCTGCCGGGCCCGAAGGACACCATGCTGATGCAGCCGGGAGCGCCGAAGTTTTCGCCGGTGATCGTCACCTTGTCGCCGGTCTTGCCTTCGTCCGGCTTGATCTTCATGATTTTGGGCACATCGCCGGCGCAACTCAGGCCTTTTGTCAATCGCGGAGACTCGGAAGCCTTGGCCTTGTTGCTTTGAATTCCACCGCCCGGCTGTTCTGCAGCCGCGTCCAGGCCGACCTGGCCGGCGAACACGAGCGCCGCAAGCACACCCACCACACGCATCACTGAAATCATCGTCATGGCCTCCTCCAAATCATAAGGTTTTCAATACAAAGAACGTAAGTAGGGGCCCATCCTATTCCACTGAAAGGCGAGAGTCAAGAACAGGTTGCACAAGGGGGAACAGGCCTTTTACCCGCCCACAGGCAGGTTTATCACCACCGGCGCAACCCCCATATTCGAGAAGATCGTGGTGGCGGCGACGGTGAACTCCATGAAGGGCTTGGGCCAAATTCCAAGAATGAGCGTCCCCGCCAGACCGATATAGATCACCGTCTTGAGCACACCGGAGACTGGGACGGGCGAGGGGTCGGCCGGCTCGCTGATATACATCTTCTTGACGACAATGATGTAGTAGTACAGGGAAATGACGATGCTGATCAGCCCCACCGTGATGAGCGCGTAGAGCTCCTCCTTGATGGCCGCCGCGAATACGTAAATCTTGCCGATGAACCCCGCCAGCGGCGGCACGCCCGCCAGCGAGAACAGGAAGACCAGCATCGCGAAGGCCAGGAACGGCGAGCGCCGGTTGAGCCCGCTGTAGTCCTCGATCTCGTCGCTGCGGCTCGTCTGGCTGAAGGCGATGACCACCGCGAAGGCCCCGAGGTTGGCAAAGAAATACGTCAACAGATAGAAGAGCACGGCTTCCGCCCCCATCTTCGTGCCCGCCGCCATCCCGATCAGAATGTTCCCGATCTGGGCGATGCCGGAGTAGGCCAGCAGCCGCTTGATGTTCTTCTGCGCGATCGCCACGATGTTCCCGTACAGCATCGAGAGAATGGCCGTGCCGATCATCAGCCAGACCCATTGCGGCTTCAGCGCGACCAGTGTGGAAAAGAACACCCGCAGCAGGATGGCGAAGGCGGCGCCCTTCGGGGCGATGGACAGGTACGCCGTGACCGGGGTCGGCGCGCCCTGGTAGGTGTCGGGGATCCAGGAGTGCAGCGGCACGGCCCCGATCTTGAAGCCCAGCGCCGCAAAGATCAGCAGCCAGCCCACCGCCAGCCCCGGCGTCAGGTCGGCGCCGCCCGCCGCGATCACGGTGAAGAGGAACGTTCCGGTCTCGCCGTACACCAGGCTGATTCCATAGACCAGCAGGGCGGCGGCAAAGATCCCCAGGATAAAAAACTTGAGTCCCGCCTCGCTCGAGCGCAAATCGTTCCGCAGGTACGCCACCATGACGTAGAAGCCGAAGGTGCTGAACTCCAGCGTGACGAAGACGGACAGCAGGTCGTTGGCCGAGGCCATGAACATCATGCCCAGGGCCGCCATCATCACCAGAAAGTAATACTCGCCCTTGAAGAAGCGGAACCGGCCGACGTAGTCGATCGAGGCCAGAATGACCAGCATCGCCGCGCCGACGACGAAGATCTTGAAGAAGAGCGCCAGCCCGTCCAGCGCGAACATCCCCTTGAAGAGCGCACCCTGGATCCCCGCCGCGTAGTACCCGAGCAGGAACACGAGCGCGACGCCCAAGCCGCCCACGCTGAGCCCCGCGATCGTGCGCTGCGAGAGACGCGGCGCGAGGAAATCGACGCAGAGGACGACGCAGATCCAGAGCGTTACCCAGAGCTCCGGGAGCATCAGGAGCAGGTCGCGGAGGGACAACTGGAGGTCGAACGTCATGGACTGAGTACCCTTCCTGCCTGCGTCACCACCGGGGCCACTTCCATGATCCGCGCCAGGATCGGGTCCACGCCAGAGCGGATCACGCTCAACATGCGGCCGGGGAAGATGCCGAAGAGGACGCTGGAAAAGATCATGACCAGCAGCGGCAGCCGGTCATACCAGTCCCGGGTGTCATGGGCGTGGGCGCCCAACTCGCTCAACTGGCCGTAAAACAGCCCGCGCATCATCCGGAACAGATACGCCATCGTGAGCACGATCCCCAGGACCGCGATGATCGTCTGGACGGGATACTTGGCCCAACTGCCCAGCACGATCATGATCTCGGCCACGAAGTTCACGGTCCCCGGCATGCCGATGGAGGCCATGCAGGCGACGATGAAGCACCCCGCGACGAAGGGCATCTTGGTCACCAGGCCCCCGAGCGAGGGGATATCGCGCGAGTGGGTCTGGTCATAGACCCAACCGGCCATGGCGAACAGCATTCCCGTGGCCAAGGCGTGGGCGAACATATACAGGACGGCCCCGGACAGGCTGATGTAGTCCAGCGCCGCCATGCCCAGGAAGACGTAGCCCATGTGGCTGGAACTGCTGTAGCCGATGACGTACTTCGTGTCCCGGGCGTAATAGGCCACGTAGCCGCCGTAGAGAATGCTGAAGATGCACAGGACGGCGGCGATAGGCATCAGGTCCCGCGTGGTGTCCGGGAGCAGCTGGAAGCACGTGCGGATGATCGAAAAATGGCCGAGCTTCATCAGCACGCCGGCGTGCAGCATGCTGGTCGCCGCCGGCGCCGCGGCGTGGCCCACCGGCGACCAGGAGTGCAGCGGCCAGAGGGGCGCGATCGAGGCGAACCCAAAGAAGCACAGGAGCCAGATGATCGTTGCCAGCGTCCCGTCGAAGTGCGCCTTCTCGGCGAGCAGCGGGATGTCAAAGGTCGTAAGGCCGGAGAATTTGTAGATCAGCAGGATGCCCATGAGCGCCACGACCGCGCCGGCCGACAGGAAGAGCGTCAGCTTCATCGCGGCGTATTCCTTGCTGTTGCGCGCGAAGTTCAGGATGAACCGGGGCGCGTCGGGCCGCTCCCACTCCGCGGCGTTCTGCATCTCCAGGTAGCCCTTGGTGTGGCTGCCCCAGATGCCCAGCAGCGGGTACATCGGGATCACAGACATCTCGTAGAAGAAGTACAGGAAGAAGAGGTCCAGCGAGACGTACACGCCGATGGTCGCGCCGGCGAGGATCAGGAGGAAGGCGTAAAACTCCTTGGTCCGGTCCTTGATGTGCCAGGAGATGAACACGCCGGCAAAGAGGAGGATGGATGACGCCAGCACCATCGGCACGCCGATCCCGTCCACGCCGAGGTAGAACTGGATGCCGAGCTGCTCCGACCAGACGTACTTCTGCTGGAACTGATAGCCGCCCTTCTGCCAGTCGAAGGCGAAGAGCAGAATGAACGAAGCCAGGAACGACAGGCCGGCGAAGAACGCGGCAATCTGCCGGACCAGCAGGGCCTGGCGGTTGGAAACGAAAATCAGCACCGCGGCCCCCACGAAGGGCGCGAACAGGATGATGCTAAGCAGGTAGCTTTCGGTCATGGCCTATCCGACTTCACAGCCTTTACTGCTACTGCTGACCCCTGCTGCACCCGCTCGGCCAGCATCTGCACGGACCCGTTGATCATGTTCAGGAACAGCGCGGGGTACAGGCCGATCCACAGCACCATCACGCACAGCGCGACGGCGATCCCCCACTCGCGGGGCCGCAGATCGTGCAAGGGCCGTTTCGGCTCATGCGTGACCGGTCCGAAGAAGGCCCGCTCGTAGTACCAGAGAAAATAAGCCGCGCCCAGAATCACGCCGAGGACGCCGACGGCCGCCAGCGCCCAATGGGTGCGGAACGCGCCGAGCAGGATGAGGAACTCCCCGACAAACCCATTCGTGCCGGGCAATCCGATGGACGCCAGGCCCAGCGCCAGCACGAACGTCGCCAGCAGCGGGACATGTCGGGCAAGCCCGCCGTAGGCCGAGAGTTCCGCCGAACCGGTCCGCTGGTAGAGGAACCCCGCCATGAAAAAGAGCCCGGCCGTTGAGAATCCGAGGTTGATCATCTGCAGCAGACTCCCCTGGAGCCCCTGGAAATTCAGGGCGAAGAGCCCCAGCATGACGAACCCCAGGTGGCTGATGCTCGAGTACGCGAGCAGCCGGCGGAAGTCCGTCTGGACAAGCGCGATCAACGCGCCGTAGATGATCGCGACGAGGCCCAGTCCGGCCATCAGCCAGAGCCAGTCCCGGGACGCCTCCGGCAGCAGCGGGATGGTGAATCGGATGAACCCGAAGGTGCCCAGCTTGACACCGGCCAGAATCACGCTCATCACGATCGGCCCTTCGACCAGCGCGGTCGGCAGCCAAGTGTGGAACGGGAAGACCGGCGCCTTGAAGGCGAACCCGAAGAACATCAGGAAGAAGATCAGCGCCTGCTTCTCGGGCGGCACCGGCACGTTCAGGAGATCGATGAAGTCGAAGGAGTAGAGGGGCTCCGTGCGGGACGCCACCGCCGCGGCATGGTAGTTCAGGTTGAGGAGCACGATGCCGACCAGCATCAGCACCGACCCCGACAGCGTGTACAGGACGTACTTCAGCGCGGCGTACTGGCGCTGCGGCCCCGTGCCCCAGAGCTTGATCAGGAAGTAGCTCGGCACCAGCATCAGCTCCCAGAAGAAGAAGAACAGGATGAGGTCCAGCGACGCGAAGACGCCCACCATGGTGCCCTCCAGCCCGAGGAGCGTCATGAGGTACGGTTTCAAGAGCGTCCGCTCGCGGTCCCAGGAATAGACCATGATCAGGAACGTGAGAAAGGCCGTCAGGGGAATGAAGAGGACGCTGATGCCGTCCACCCCCAGGTGATAGCCGACGCCGATCGCCGGGATCCAGGCGGCCCGCTCGGCGAACTGGATCTGGGCGTTGTTGGGGATGAATTCCCACATCAACAGGACGGAGATGAAGAGCTCCAGGCCGGCCACCGCCAGCGCGGACTTGCGGATGAGGTCCTCGTCCTCCTGGAAGAGCCAGAGCGCGACCGCGCCGGCGATCGGCAGGAAGGTCAGGATCGTCAGAATCGGAAAGCCGATCTGCTGGACGGCGGCGACTTCGTTCAGGATCATGACGCGCCTCCCCACCAGAGGAACAGCGCGATCAGGTTGACGAGGACGACGAGGCCGGCCACGAGGATCGCCGCGTAATGTTGCACCAGGCCGCTTTGTAATTGCCGCAGCACGCGCGCCCCGAGATGGTTCGCATACCCCATAATATTGATGGAGCCGTAGATCACGTGCTTCTCGAACCACGTGGAACCGGCGGCTCCCAAGTCGGTGGCCTCCTCCACCGCCACTACCGCGCGATCAATGCCCGCCGTATCCGCCCGGTCGAAGCCCCGCCCGACGGCCTTGCTCGGCTCCACAAAGACTTTATCGTAGGCCTCGTCCACCCAATACTTGTTGAGAATCAGCGCATAGGCGCCCTGCATCCGGTTCATCAGGATGTCCGGCTGCGCCGGCTTGAGCCGGTAGAAGTAGTGGGCCGTGAACCAACCCGCCACGCCGATCACGGTGGTGACAGCCATCAGGATGTAGGCCAGTAGGTGGCCTTCTGCATGCGCGGCCTCGCCGCCCGCGCCGGACGAACGGACGACCGGCTGCAGGAACTGATGGAACCAGCCGTTCTCCAGCCCCCCTGGGATCACGCCGATCAGACCCCCGATCACCGAGAGGAGAGCCAGAACCACGAGCGGGTAAATCATCACCGGCGGCGACTCGTGAATGTGCTGCTCGACTTCGTGCGCCACACGGGATTCGCCGTAGAACGTCACGTAGAGCAGGCGGGACATGTAGAAGGCCGTGCAGAAGGCCGCCGCCGCGCCGAGCGCCCACAGGACGTAGTGTCCGTGCGTAAACGCGTGGCCGAGGATCTCGTCCTTGCTCCACCAGCCGGACAGGAATGGGAACCCGGCGATGGCGGCCGTGCCGATCAGGAACACCCCGTGCGTCGTCGGGATCTTGCTCCAGAGCGCGCCCATCTTGCGGATGTCCTGCTCGCCCGACAGCGCGTGGATGACCGAGCCCGCCGACAGGAACAGGAGCGCCTTGAAGAAGGCGTGCGTCACCAGATGGAAGATCGCCGCCGCGTAGGCGCCCACGCCGCAGGCCAGGAACATGAAGCCGAGCTGTGAGACCGTGGAGTAGGCCAGGACGCGCTTGATGTCGGTCTGGACCAGCCCGATCGTGGCCGCGAAGAGCGCGGTCATGCCCCCGACGACGCCGACCAGCAGCAGCGCGTCCGGCGTAAGGTCGTAGAGCGCGTGGTTGCGGACGACCATGTACACGCCGGCGGTCACCATCGTCGCGGCATGAATCAGCGCGCTGACGGGCGTCGGGCCCTCCATGGCGTCCGGCAGCCAGGTGTAGAGCGGCAGCTGGGCCGATTTGCCGATGGCGCCGATCAGAAGACAGACGGCGATCGCAAAAGCGGTCGTGGAATCGAGTTTGCTTGCTTTGGCGAAGACGTCGATATAGTCGAGCGTCCCGAAATTGGCGAAGATAAGGAAGATCGCCATCAGGAAACCGGCGTCGCCGATGCGGTTGACGACGAAGGCCTTGGTGGCCGCTTTGGCGGCGGACACCCGGTCGTAGTAGTAGCCAATGAGCAGATAGGAGCAGAGCCCCACCCCTTCCCACCCGATGAAGAGGACCAGGTAGTTGCTGCCCATCACCAGCAGGAGCATCGAGACCATGAAGAGGTTCATGTAGGCGAAGAAGCGCGTGAACCCGTCCTCGCCGTGCATATAGCCGATCGAATAGACGTGGATGAGGAAGCCTACGCCGGTCACCACCAGCAGCATGACGCAGGTCAGGGGATCGATCAGGAATCCGAGGTTGACCGTGAGGTCCCCCCCGAAGAACCACTGGTAGGCGATCACGGTGCGCGGAGCGGGACGGCCGAGGGTCTGTCCCAAGACCCAGATCGCGCAGAGGAAGGACAGCAGGACCGAGCCCCAGCCGATCCGGTGGGCGATCTCGTGCGAATACCGGTGCCCCATCATGACGTTGAGGCCGTTGGCCAGCACCGCCAGCAGCGGAAACACCGGAATGAGGATGACGATCAGATCGTACATACGAGTTCGGCTTTTACCATTTCAGCAGGTTGATCTGATCCACGTTGGTGGCGATCTTGCCGCGGAACACCACGATGATGATGGCCAGCCCCACGGCGGCCTCGCCAGCCGCGATGGCGATCACGAAGAGCGTCATCACCTGGCCGGCCAGCGAATCCAGGTGGTTGGCGAACGCCACCAAGTTGATGTTGGCGGCGTTCAGCATGATCTCCACCGACATCATCACGATGATGAAGTTCCGCCGGATGAGGACGCCGGCGAGTCCCGTCACGAACAGGATGGCGCTCACCAGCACGTAGGCCGACACCGGTACCATCGCCCCTCCTACAGGTCCTGCTCGAGGTCGGCCGAGGACGGCGTCTTGGCCAGGACGATCGCCCCGACGATCGCGCCCAGCAGGAAGATGCCCACGATCTCGAACGGCAGCAAGTAATCGCTGAACATCAGGATGCCGATCGCCATGCTGTTGCCGATCTTCTCGACGGCTTCGACCGTCGCTGGCCCCTTGGCCCCGCTGAAGCGGGAGGCGAGCAGGACCAGCAGCAGTTCCACGGTCAGCGCGCCGACGCCCGTGATGTACCAGGCGTGTCGCCGGTGGAAGTACCGCTCCTCGGTCTTGAGGTTGAGCAGCATCAGGACGAACAGGTAGAGGATCAGGATGGCGCCGGCGTAGATGATAATCTGCACCACCGCGACGAACTCGGCGTGCAGCAGGACGAAGAGCCCGGCCACGTGTCCGAGCAGCGCCAGCAGCGCGATGCCGCAGTGCACGGGATTCCTGAGGGACACCGTCAGGATTCCCGCCGTGATGCTGACCAGAGCGAAGTAGGCGAAAAAGACCGTGACCATGCTCAGGAGTCGTGCGGTGGGGTGAGCGCTGCGACTTGATGCGGAAACTTATATCGGTAGTCGCGGCTGCCCGCGTCGTTCTTCTCCTGATTGTGGGCGTAGAGATACCGCTTGGCGTCCTCGATGTGCTGCTCGCCGACCTCGTAGAGCTTCTTCTTGTCAAAGATCAGCTCGCGCTTGTCGGCGGTGGAGTACTCGTACATTTTGGTCATCGCCAGGGCGTTGACCGGGCAGGCTTCCACGCAATAGCCGCAGAAGACGCACTTGGTGATGTCGATGTAGAACTCGGTCGCGTACCGGGACAGCGGCTTGTCCGGGTCTTCGGCGCTCACGACCTTGATGCAGCGGGACGGGCAGGCCGCCTCGCAGAGGTCACAGCCCACGCACCGCTCCGCGCCGTCGTCGTAGCGCAGCAGCCCTAGAGCGCCGCGGTGGGCGTCCGGGATCGTCCGCTTCTCCCGCGGGTACTGGAAGGTCACGGGCTTCACAAACATGTGCTTGAGCACGACCCGCATCGCCGTCCGGATCTCGGAGAACGACAGGGCGTCCCAGAACTCCCGTAGGAGACTCTTCTCTTGGGTCTTCGCCTTCATGCGCTCCCTCTCCGTTAAACCTTCCCGATAGTCACGCGCGCGAACTTGAACGCCGGCACGCCCGTCGTCGGATCCGTCACGCATTCCGCCAAATCTTTTACGGGCGGCTCATTGAAATGCTCGGGGAAGAAGCAGGTCCCCGGCGCCAGATCGGGGGCCGGCTCAGTCCGCAGTTCGAGCTCGCCCCGCGCGGACGAGACGCGCACCAGGTCGTTGGGGCCGATCTCAAGCCGCGCGAGGTCGGCTTGGTTCATCTGCAGCCGGCCTTTGCTGGGAGAGAGTTGCACCAGTCCCGACGCGCGCGTCGAGAGTTTGCCCGAATGGTACAGCACCTGCCCGATCATTAAAGAGAACGGCCGCGACGCCGGGTCCGCCTCCGCGCCTGCGACGTAGCGTGCCGCGACTTCTCGGATATACCCGTCGCGCAGGTAAGCGTCCGGGTTCGCCGTGAGGGGCTTGGCTTCGCCGAGGTTGTAGTACCCCGGGAGCAGCTTCATGATCTCCCGCTGCACGGCCTGCGGGCCGTCGTACTCCATCGGATAGCCGAGCGCCCCGCCCAGCGCCGCGAAAATCTCCCAGTCCGGATGGGCCTCCTCATAGGGCTCCAGCGCGGGACGGATGCGGTTCACCTTGCCTTCCAGATTGGTGAAGGTCCCGTCTTTTTCCGCGAAGGTGCAGGCCGGCAGCACGACGTGCGCGAGGCGCCCGCTCTCGGTCAGGAAGGGGTCCTGGCAGATCAGCAACTCGACCTTCTCCAGCGCTTCACGCACGCCGGTCGACGCCGGCAGCGTGGCCAACGGATTCTCACCGACCAGGTACAGCGCCTTGATCTCGCCGAGCCGACAGCGCTCGAGAATCTCCATCAGATGCGTCCCGGCACCGGTAGGAAGCGCCGTATTCCAGGCGCCGGCAAACTTGGCCCGGGCCGCTTCATCAGCGTAGGACGCCTGCCCGGGCAGCAGTTCAGGAGCGACGCCCATGTCCACGGCGCCCTGTTCGTTCGCTTCTTCCGGCAGCGCGTTCACGCCGCAGCCGGGCTTCGTGAGCTTGCCGGTTACCCAGGCCAGATCCACCAGATTCAAGACGTTCGCATAGCCGTTGGCCTGCCGCGTCACGCCCTCGGCACAGAGGATCACGGCCCGCGGGGCTTCGGCATACAGCCGAGCCGCCTCGACCGCCGACTCCCGTGACAGGCCCGTTCGCGCCGTCAACACGTCCCATGACAAGCCGGCCAACGCCGCTTTCAGCGCGGCAAAGGCCTCGGGCGCGGCGCCCGTGGACGCCTCATCCACTAAGTCCTCCTCGACCACGGCCTTGACCAGCGCCTTGATGAACCACCCCTCGCTCCCCACCGCGATCGGCAACGGGTGCGTCGCGAGCTTGGCGATGTGCGTCATCCGCGATGCGGCGACGATCACCTGCGCTCCGTACACGCGGAGGGCTTCTTTGACCCGGAGGCCGGCGACTGGATTGGTTTCCGTGATGTCGGTGCCGATGAGCAGGAGCACGTTGGCCTTCGTGATCTGCTCGTAGCCGTTCATCATCCGGCCGATCCCGGCCGCATGCTGCAGGGCCCGCGTGAAATTCAGATGACCGTACCGGGCGCTGCTGTCCACGTGATTGGTCCCGATCGCCGCGCGCATCAGCTTCTGGAACAGATAGAGCTCCTCGTTGGTGCAGCGGGCGGTGATGAGCCCCGCGATCGCATCAGGGCCATATCGGGCCTTGATGGTCTTCAACCGGCTGACCACGACCTCCATCGCTTCGAACCACGATTTCGGCGTGAGCCCTTCATCCGTGCGGACCAACGGCCCACCCAGTCGCTCTTTGCTGTCGATGTACTGGAAGCCGAACCGCCCACGAACGCAGAGGCCGCCGTGCCCCTTGGCGGTCTCCGCTCGGTCGCCCCACTTGTTCTTCCAGGAGAGCGGCGAGGTCACGCGCTGGACGTCCTTTCCGCTGGTCTCGATGTGCATCTGGCAGCCGTCGGCGCAGTAGGCGCAGGTGCTCGTCGTTTTCTTCAATTGCCAGGGCTTGTAGACGTACTTGGAGTACTTGTTCGTGATGGCGCCGACGGGGCAGACCGCCAAGCAGTCACCGCAGAATTCGCAGGTGAGGCCCTTGTCGCCCTTTGCCACCACGTGCGTGGTGCCCTCTTTCTTGAAGAACTGCAGGGCGTCCACCATCTGCACGTCCTTGCAGATGTTGATGCACTCGCCGCACAGGATGCAGCGGTTCATGTTGAAATCGAGCACGAGACTGCGGCGATCCTCCGGCAGGCCCTTGGGCTTGGCGTTGACGAGACCCGTGACCCCGTGTTGGAACGCCGTGTCCTGGAGTTCACAATGGCCGTCGGCGTCGCAGACCGGACAATCGAGCGGATGGATCGTGAGGTGCTTCTCCACCGCCTTCTTGCGGGCCTGGAATAGATCGTCGCCCTCGCACCGCACCACCATGCCCGCCTCGGCCTTGGCGGTGCAGGACCGCACCGGCGCCTTCTTGCCTTCGACCATCACCAGGCACATCCCACAGGAGCCGAACGGATCGAAGGTGTAGTGATAGCACATGGCCGGAATGATCTTGCCGGTCTGGGAGATGACGTCGTAGAGCGACACGCCCCCTTTGGCCTGCACCGGCTGCCCGTCAATGGTCAGCTCGATCGACGGGGCTTCGACATCGGGGGAGGTGACTGGTTTCAACGCCATGACTGCATTCCCTTCAGCGGTCGCACTCGCCCATCACAATGTCGTACGTGCCGAAGATCGTCACGATATCGGCAATCATGTAGCCGCGGGCCATGTAGTCAAATGCCCCCATGTGGATGAAGGACGGAGCGCGAATCTTCAACCGGTAGGGCTTCCCCTCGCCGTTGCTGACGATGTAAAACCCCAGCTCGCCCTTGGCGGCCTCGGTCCCGCAATAGATCTCGCCCTTCGGCGCCTGAAAACCCTGGGAGAACAGCTTGAACTGCTGAATCATGCTCGCCAAGTCGTTGAAGACCTTGTCCTTCGGAGGCAGCGTCACGCTGGGGACGTAGGCCATGATCGGCCCCTCGGGAATCTTCTCCAGGAGCTGCTTGACCATGTTAAGGCTCTGCCGCATCTCCTCGATACGGACCCAGTACCGGTCGTACGTGTCGCCGTTTTTGCCGACCGGGACGCTCCATTCGCACTCGCCGTAGGCGGCGTAAGGTTCGAACTTGCGCAGGTCGTAATCCACGCCGGAGCCCCGCAGCGTCGGCCCGCTCAGACCGAAGTTGATGGCGTCCTCGGCCGAGATCACGGCCACGCCCTTCGTGCGGGAGAGCCAGATGCGGTTGGTCTCGAGGAACGTGACGTACTCGTCGACCTTCGGAGGAAAGTACTCGACGAACCGGCGCAGCTTCTCGACGAGGTCCGGCGTGAAGTCCCGTTCGACGCCACCGATCCGGTACCAGCTCGTCGTGAGCCGCGCCCCGCACAGCTCGTCGAAGAAGTCGAGCAGGATCTCCCGGTCGCGGAACGTGTAGAAGAAGACGGTCATGGCGCCGATGTCCAACGCCTGCGTGCCGAGCCAGAACAGGTGGCCGATAATCCGCTGCACCTCGGCGACGATCGTCCGCAGGTACTCCGCGCGGGGCGGAATTTTCATGTCCAGCAGCTTTTCGACAGCCCGGCAGTAGGCGAAGTTGTTGTACATGGCGCAGATGTAGTCCAGGCGGTCGGTGTGGGGGATGAACTGGTGGTAGGTGCCGTCCTCCGCCAGTTTTTCCACGCCCCGGTGGAGGAACCCCATGACTGGAATGGCCTTGACGATCCGCTCGCCTTCCAGCGCCAACACCACCTTCAGCACGCCGTGCGTGCTGGGGTGCTGGGGACCCATGTTGAGCATCATCTCCTCGGTCCGCAGCGTCGGCAGAGCGAGGGTTTCCGGGTGCTCGGGGTCGACCTTGTAGACGGTCGTGCGCTGGTCTTCCAACGGTTGTGTCATGGCCCCTTAAACGGTTTTCTCCCCGATGAAGGGGAAGGTGTCGCGCCACCCCTTCCCGCGCAAGGGGAAATCCTTGCGCAATGGATAACCTTCCGGAAAATCATCCGGCAGAAGGATGCGCACGAGGTTCGGGTGGTTGCGGAACCGGATCCCCATCATGTCGTAGACTTCGCGTTCCATGAAATCCGCGCCCTTCCAGATGTCCGTCATGGAATCGACCACGCAATCGTCTTCCGGCACGCGGGTCTTCACGCGGATCCGGGCGCGACGCCGGATGGAATAGAACTCGTAGACGACCTCGAACCGTTCGGGGTGGTCCGGCCAGTCCACGGAACTCACGTGGACGATGTAGTCGTAGTCCATCCCGGGATCATCATGCAGGCATTGGCACACCGCATGGAGATGCTCCCGCGCCACCTGGATGGTCAGGTCGCCCCGCCATTCCACGGCCTGCCGGAAGGCCTCCGGGAACGCCTGCTGGATCTTTTCGGCGACGGGATGCACGGGCTATGCCTTGACCTGCTCGGGGGGCTTCTTATAGAGCACCCGCCGCTGCATGATCTGCTCCTGCAGCTTGAGGATGCCGTCGAACAGGGCTTCGGGCGTGGGCGGGCACCCCGGCACGTACATGTCCACGGGGATGAACCGGTCGACGCCCTGCACCACGCTGTAGCTGTCGTAGATGTTGCCGGAAGTGGCACACGAGCCCATCGCGATCACATAGCGCGGCTCCGGCATCTGATCGTAGATCTTGCGGATCACCGGCGCCATCCGGACGCAGACCGTTCCGGCGACGATCATGAGATCGGACTGCCGCGGCGAAGCCCGAAAGACGCCGGCGCCGTACCGGTCGATGTCGTAGCGCGCGGAGACCGCGGCGATCATCTCGATGGCGCAGCACGCGAGGCCGAAGGTCATCGGCCAGAGTGAGCCCTTGCGCGCCCAGTTGACCGCTTTCTCCAGCGTCGTGAGGGTGAGCCCCAGATCGCCGTCCTTGTCATGCCCGTGCGAGACTTGAATGAGGTTCGTCTCGGGCCGGTCTTCTTCCGTCAGTCCCATTCCAGCGCGCCTTTCTTCCAGGCATACACGTATCCCACGACGAACAGCGCGATGAAGATCAGCATCTCCACCATGCCGATCACGCCGATCCGGTCGAAGGCGATGGCCCAGGGGTAGAGAAACAGGATCTCGATGTCGAAGATCACAAACAGCATCGCGATGATGTAGTACCGCACCGGGAACGGCATGCGCGCGTCGGAGAAGGGCTCGCTGCCGCACTCGTACGCGCTGAGCTTTTCCGGGTCGGGCAGCCGCGGCTGGAGGAAATAACTGAGGACGAGCGTCCCCGCGCCGAACGCGAAAGCGGCGCCGATGAACACCAGCACCGGGAAATAATTCGCAAGATAAGATAGGAGATGCGAAGCGCCGTCCACCCTACAGCCTCCTAAAAAAACAAAGACTTGCGATAAGAGAGAAAGTCTAGCATCGCGATTTCCGACAAAGCAAGCGACCAAAAGGCCTAGTCACTAATGGGTCTTACGGCTTTTTCGGCGGGCGGCGGGTCATCTTTTCAGAAGGGGTCCGCAGGTCGCCCGGGGCGCGGCCGGAGCCCACATCCCATTGTTCGGCCAGCGGTTCGGCGGTGCCGGTCCTGCGGTGAATCTGTGTGCGGATCCGTTTGGGGACGGTCTTCCCGTAGTCGGGCGGGTCTGGCTGGTTGGTCAGTGTCCGGCGATCATGCTTGGGCAAGACAGGCTCTCCTTACAAATGCCCGCCCGGTTTCCCTTGAGGCTCGGGCGGCAGCGGCACCGGCCCCCGCGGAGCCTCCCCCGGTGCCATCGGGTCATAGAGCCGCTCGTTCCCGTTCACCCCGTCTTCTTCGATGTCAATCCACATTTCGCCCTTGGCCGGCTCGAATTCGCCATTGCCGTTCAGATCCACCCAGTAAAACAACGGATGGGAAAACGTGATCGCGACCTCATACCCGTACTGATTCACCGACGCCTTGTAAGTGCGGCGGGCAGTCATGTAATCCGGCTTGCTCTCCATACTCGTCATCTTGAAAACGCGGAAGAACATGTTATTGCGCCAGTCATAGTAGGCCTCCACTTCACGGCGGTCGAATTCGTCAGGTTCGACGGGCAGGGCTAACTGTTCAGCCGCAGGACTCGCGATTCCCGTCTCGTCCGAATCGAGGAGGCCAGCAATAAAAAGGACTCCGATCGTCAGTCCGAGGGCTCTCAGCACGGGTCTCATTTCGTTACCGTAGCACCATCCTAACCCCTCGTCAATCAAGTGTTTTATCTTGACATCTGAACGATATCTGTTATCCTGCCCCTAGTACGAACACGGAGGCACGCATGGGCAGAATACCGCGTAAGCTGGAATGGGGCGGAGTCCTTCTCGCCATGGCGTATGCCGGCATACTGCTTGGATCCGGCACCCTTGCCATCGCTGAAAGCGCTCCCGCTAAACCCGCAAGTGCGTCCGCGGGCACGCTGACAGGCGAGCAGGCCATTGCTCTTCAAAGCGGCTATATTCAGGCTTTTCCAGAATCCGCGTCCGGCACGGTGATCGGCGCCCGTGAAGCCAAGCGGCTGTTCGGCCACGGGGATCCCCTCTACCTGCGGCTTGCGCCCACGACGGACGTGAAGGTGGGCGATCGATTCACGCTCTTCAGGCCCACCACGCATATCTACCATCCAGTGACCAGGGATTACATGGGACGGATGGTCGCCATCCTGGGCATCATCGAGATCGCCAAAGAGCCAGGCGACGGCGTGACCGAGGCCCGGATCGTGCGCTCCTTCGATGCGATGGTGCCGGGCGATCTCCTGAAGCCGTACGAAGCGCCCCCGCCGGTGCCCGCCCAGCAAGTCACCAGCGGCCCCATTGCGGGGGTTGTCCTTGATTTCATGACCCAGCAGCGACAGCTCACCGGACAGTCGGAAATCATTTACATCGATCGCGGAGAGCTGGACGGGGTCGCCCTCGGCGACCGTTTCAGTGTTTCCCATCGGGGCAAACGGCTGTCTCCTACGAGCCGGAACCCCGACCACGCAGTCGCCGAGATCAGGATCATCAGTTTGCAGGCGCGAACGGCGACGGCGTACGTGCTGCACAGCACCGATGTCGTCCGGCGCGGCGACATCGTCAAGCGTCTGCCTCCTCCCCCTCCCAAGGCTGAACCGGCCGCCGCCCCGCCCAAGGAAGCCGCCGCCGACACGATGGCGGTCGCGAAGATCACCCCACCTGCGGCCCCGCCGCCGCCGGCCAGCCGAGAACTCGCGGAGATCCACTTCGCCTTCAACCAATGGCAACTCTCGGATGAAGACAAAAAGATTCTCGCCGAGCACGCGGCGTATCTCAAGGAAAACCCCACGCTCGCGATCACCATCGAGGGGTACGCGGACGAACGGGGAAGCGCGGAGTACAACCGTAGCTTGGGCGAGAAACGGGCGGCGGAAGTCCGCCGCTTCCTCGCCGACGCGGGCGTGAAGAATGCCCTCACGGTGACCAGCTACGGAAAGGACCGGCCTTCCTGCACGGAGCGGGACGAGCCCTGCTACGCCAAGAATCGCCGCGTCCATTTGTCCGTCGTGAATTGATTGCTTTCATCGGATGCGTCCATATAGGATAGCGGCATGACGACTCTGCGAATGGTCCTCGCCGTCCTCCTTGCCCTCTCTCTGACCGCGGCCTCGCGCGCACTCGCGGGGGAACAATTCGCCGGCGAGGTCCTGAAGGTCGACGTCGCGGCGAACAAGCTGACCGTGAAAAAGGCCGACGGGAATCGCTTCACCTTCGCGGTGGACGGCAAGACGGCGTTCACGGGCAACCGGAAATCACTCAACGATCTGGCCAAAGGCGACCAGGTCACGGTCGAGTTCCAAACGGGAGGAGGCCGGTACACCGCGCTCCGGGTATCCACACAGTAGGTTTTTGGCCCCGTATCTCCAAGTAGCCGTCCCCCGCCGTCTCTACCGCGTCTTCACGTACACCGCCCCGCCCGGCAGTCCCTCCGGTTGGGCGCCCGGCATGCGGGTGCGCGTCCCGTTCGGACGCGGCACGCTCACGGGCTTTATCGTCGCCGTCACGGCCGAGCCGGAAACCGGCGGCAAGTCCACACAGATTCGCCAGGTCCTTGCCCGTCTGGACGACACCCCGAGCGTCTCGCCCGACCTCCTGGCGCTCACCGGATGGGTGGCGGAACGCTACCTGGCCCCCTTCGGACAGTGTCTGCGCCTGGCCTTTCCTGGATCCCCCGAGAGGAAACGATCTGCCCCGCGCACGAAATCGGACAGTGCGATCACTCCGCCGTCCGCTGTTTCCGCTTCCGAGTTATCCACGTTGAACGTTGCACGTTCAACGTTCAATGAAGCGCTTGTTCCGCTCCGCACGAAGGCGCTGACGGCCATTGCCCGACAGACCCAGGAGAGCCTCTTGCTGCCCGCGCCCACCGCCGAATTGCTGGACTTCTACGGAGAAGTCGTGCAGGCCGCGTTGGATCGCGGGCGCAGCGTGCTCCTGCTGATGCCCGAGGCCGGACGGGTCGAAGCAAGCCAGGCTTTCTTCGCGGCTCGCTGGGGCGCACGTTGCCAGGTATATCATGGCGGGCTGTCAGCAGCGGACCGGCAACGGGCGTGGGCGCGCATCCGGACGGGAGAAACGGCAGTCGTGATCGGAACCCGTTCGGCCGTCTTCGCCCCGCTCGCCAACCTGGGCCTGATCATCGTGGACCAAGAAGATCATCCGGCGTACAAGGCGGAAAACGTCCCGCGGTACGATGCGCGCGCCGTGGCGGCCGAGCGTGCCAGACGGGCGGGAGCCGTGCTGGCCCTGGCATCCGCGCACCCTTCCCTGGAAACCGTGCACATGACCGGCTCGGACCTTAGTACGCTGGCGCTCCGGACCGGCCATGCCGATGCGCCGCCGACGACAATGGCGGACCTCCGCGACGCGCCATTCGGGGAAATCCTGAGCGCGCCGCTGGCCGCGGCCATCGCCGCCCGTCTCGCCGAGCGGAAAACCGTCCTCCTGTTTCTCAACCGCAAGGGGTATGCCTCGGTGCTCCAGTGCCGCGACTGCGGACAGGCCGTGAAGTGTCCCGCCTGCTCGGTCGGTTGGACGTTCCACAAACACGAGGAGGCGCTCCAATGCGGCTACTGCGGGCGAACCGGGGCCGCGCCGGAGACCTGTCCCGCCTGCGCCGGCGCCCGTCTGGTCCCGTCCGGATCGGGCACCGAAGCTCTCGAAGAGACGGTGAAGGCGCGTTTTCCGTCCGCGCGGGTCGCGCGGTTGGAGCGGGACCGGGCCGGCGGGGAGAAGGCGAACGCGGCCATCCTGTCCCTTTGGCAGGCCAAGGAACTCGACATCCTGATCGGCACGCAACTGGTCGTCACGCGTAGTCCCCGACCGATCGCGTCCCTCGTGGGCCTGGTCTATCCCGACGCGGCCCTCCACCTCCCGGACTTCCAAGCGGCCGAACGGGCCTATCACACGCTGCGCGACGTGATGGCCCTGGCCGACCCGCACGATTCCACCGCCGAGATCGTCATGCAGACCTATGTTCCCCAACACCACGTGCTCCGCGCGCTCGCGGAGCGCAACCCTGCCCTCTTTTATGCAAGCGAACTGGCGGCCAGGCAGGCGCTGGGCTATCCGCCGTTCGGCCGGCTGATCGGGCTGCGGGTGAGCGGGACGAAGGAAGACCTCGTGGAGGCCGCCGCCGCGCGCTGGGCCGCTGTACTACGGAGAGCAGGGACACCAGAAGGAAAGGTGGGTGTGGGAGGGGCAACCTTGTCGGGGCCCCCTTCCACTCTAGATGTCCTCGGCCCGATCCCGGCGACGCCGGCCCGCGTGCGGGGACGATTCCGTCGGCAACTCGTCGTGAAGGGAACTGATGGGGCCGCGCTGCGGCAGGCGGTCCGGTCTACCTTGGCGGAAATGGAAGGCGGGAGCCGCGCCGGCGGCCTCCGCTACGACATCGACGTCGACCCGCAGAGCCTGATGTGATCGTCACGCCTTCGGCGGGGGCTCGTCGGAAACCTCGCCGCGTTTGATCCAGCGGAAGACGCCGTAGGCGAAGGAGAGGAAGAAGGTGGCGCAGATGACGCCCATGAACAGGGTAGGGACCAGCTCTTTCATCTGCTCCTCGGAGGGCTCCGTCACGCCGCTCATCCGCAGCTTGATGATCTCCACCAGGGGCCAGCTCAAACTCTCCAACCCGAGAAACAGGAACGCCCAGGCCCAGACATAGCCGGGCGTCGAGCCCAGCCAGACCAGCAGCGCCGTGAACCCGACCCCGGCCATCGCGGCCCAAGACACCGGGATCGGGTTCCATACCATCGTAAACCCGACCGTGACGAAGACACCCGCCGCGACGGCGTTGAGTTTGGGAGTCCATTCAGACATGGGAGAAAGGTTGGTGCCGAAGGCGGGATTTGAACCCGCACGGGTTTCCCCACACGCCCCTCAAACGTGCGTGTCTGCCATTCCACCACTTCGGCGCCG